>CAZWNN010000013.1:0-16404 GCA_964635935.1 Candidatus Woesearchaeota archaeon | reverse complement strand
TTTACAGCAGGTCTTATCTTCTTTGCCGAGAGGACATTATTTCTGGATAAGACACTTCATAGAAGAAACCATTATGTTTTTCCACTTATAGAGGGTTTAAATTTACCTCCTCATCTTGCTGCAAGAGCAAATCCAAAAAGTTCTATAGGAAGAATAGATGTTCATGTTAGGTTACTTACTGATGATGGGAGTGTTTTTGATAATGTTCCTCAAGGATATTCTGGAAAACTTTGGCTTGAAGTTTATCTTCGTTCTTTTGATGTTGTTGTTCATGAAGGTGATAGTCTTAATCAGTTGAGAATTTTTGATAGTGGTTTAGAAACATTAGGAAATTCTGAACTTAAATGCTTACATAGAGATAGTGGATTATTATTTGGAAAATCTCAAAAAGGAAAGCCTTATCATAAAATTGAGAATAAAAAATTTGAAGGTTTATTGGAAAGAAATACTTTAGGAATTTCTTTAGATTTGGATAGAGAGATTCCTGGATTTGTTGCAAGAACAAGTACACCTCCTGTAGATCTTTCTAGAAGAGATCTTCCAGCTTCGGAATATTTTGAGAGGGCCCACAAAGTAGAAGAAGGGGTTATTATTGGTGATGATTCTTTTCATGTTCTTAGTTCTTTGGAAGTTACAAATGTTCCTGAAGGTTTTTGTGCTGAGATGGCCGAGATTGATACTAGTTCTGGTGAATTTAGGGCACATTATGCGGGTTTTTTTGATCCTGCTTTTAAGGCTCAAGCTACTTTAGAATTAAGGAATTTTGGGGGTCCTTTATTATTAAGGCATGAACAAAGAATTGCGAATATTGATTTTTTTAGGATGAAACAGCAACCTGAAAAACCTTACGGGCACGGGGATAAGAAGTCTAGCTACCAAGGACAAGAAGGGCCGACTCTCGCTAAATTTTTTGATGTGGATAAATAAGAAATATTTTTTGTTATGAATTTAAGGATTAAGAATCTTGAGGAAATCTTCTTGTGAAATCATCCCATACATTTTTTGCAACTGTTTCTATTTTAGGTGTTCCGTTTATTACTTTGATTGGTTCTCCTTGTTCTGTTAATTTTTCTATTGCTTCTAGATAATTAACTCTTAATTTTTTTTGAAATTCTATTTGTTCAAATTTTGGTTCTTCTTGTCTTTTTCCTTTGGCTATTCTTCTCATTGCTTCTTCTTCTGCTACATCAATAAAATAAGTTATGTCTGGTCTTGGGAAAAAGCGATGGTCTTTAATTAATTCATCCATATCTAATCCTTGTGTTGATTGATAAGCAATTGTTGATAAGGAGTATCTGTCAGAAACAATATGAGGCATTCCTAATGTTAGTCTTGGTCTTATTAAGAGATTCACATGAGACCTTCTATCGTCAAAAAATAATTTTGCCATTAATTCTGCGTTTGCATAGGAATCTTTTTCTTCTCTAAGTCTTCTTCTTATTTCTTCTGAATCAAATGGTTCTCTTGTTAGAAGAATATGGTTTGACTTGCTTGCATCAAATAAATTTCCTGTAAAAATTCTTGCTTGAGTGCTTGAGCCAGAACCGTCGATTCCTTCGAATACTGTGAATGTTTGTTTCATTTTAGAAATTATAGATCTTTAAATAATTTTGCAGAATCTTTTGTTAATCCTTCTCCTTGAGTATATTTTACATCTTGTTCTGCGACTTTTCTAGGTATGGTTGTTCTTGCTTCGTCGAACATCATTTGTGCTAATTCTGAATCTGAGTTCATTGTTCTTGCTTTAATGTCATTGTCTTCTCTTGGTGCAAAATGTCTTGTTTGTAATCCCTTTACAAATCTTCCTAAAAAATCTTCAAAATCTTTTCCATAAGTATGATAGGAATCTGATTGGTCCATGAATCTTCCAAGTGTAACTTCCTCTCCCCTTATGTCTGATATTCTTCCTGCTAGATATCTTGCCCAATCTATAAAAGCAAAAGTATTCATGAAGGCAGCACCGTATGCATCTCTACTTCTAAATCTTATATTAAGATTCAATTTTGGCTCTCCTGTTTGTTCATCAGAATAAAATTTAAACTGAGCAGGTTTTGGGTGTTGTCTTAATATTCTTCCCCACATTGATTGAAAACAAGCAGAATCTCCTATTCCTATATCTTCCCATGGTTTCCATGTTACAACTTGAGCTCTTCTTGTTATAGGGCTTTTTGCTAGTCCTTTAGCCATTGCTTCAAGTTGGTCTATTGTTTTTTCTAAGCCAGGAACGTCATAGTTAACAACTCTTCCATGATAGGTGTATTCCCATCTTTTGTCTTCAGGGTTTTTTGGATCTCTTATCCAATGGTCTTTTATTCCAAGTACAACTTCTTGTCGATATTCTTCTAAATCATTAGGACCCCCTGGAAAGTCTTTATGTATCATTGGTTCTGATAAAGGGTCTTCAACGACCATGACCATTGTACAATCTTTGCTAGGAGCAACAATGTAATTTCCCGAAGGGTCTGTACTGTCATATTGGGTTCTTACGAATCCTCCTTGTGTCCATAAAGTAATTAAGGAATTTTCCCAAGCTTCTGCTAAGGATTTTCCGTTTGCAAATAGGACCGGAATGTTTCCTTTTCCGCCTCGAGATATGACCCCTACTTTTCCTTGTTTTGCTTTTTGATTATATTTTCTATCTAAAATAGAATATTGATCTTTTAGTCTAACACAATAATCCATCCACTCTTTTTCGTTCATAAGGATTTTTATTAATTGTTCTTTATAAATATATATGTGATTGAAAATATATATGTGATTGAAAATATATATTTAGATGATAATACTAACTTTTTTAAAGCGTTTTTATATTAGAATACTAACGGCTCTGTAGCTCAGCCTGGTTAGAGCACTGGACTTTTAATCCAGGTGTCGGGGGTTCAAATCCCTCCAGGGCCATAATCTATTGAACAAAGTGAAATAGGTTTATTCTCTGATTGAATCACAGACACATGTCGGGGTGAGCAATTCGCTTCGAGAACTAATTAATTATATTATCTTCGAGATGCAAATTGTGAATTGTTCAAATCCCTCCAGGGCCATTCATAGAAAAGTTTAAAAACGCATTTTTTGTTTTGTTTTTGTTATTATAGGGTCGTAATTGAAATTATGGCTGGATAGTAACCAAACTAAGCGCCCCACAATTCCAAATGCATATTCTTCAATCAAAACACACAAACTTAAAACCAGAGGAAGTTGAAAAACTTCTTAAAAAATATAATTGTTCTCTTTCGCAATTACCTAAAATATCTAAAAAAGATCCTCAGATTGTCGAAGCTGATGTGGATGTTGGAAAGGTGGTTTGTTTTGAGAGAAAGACAGACGATGGTGTTGAGGAATATTTTCGGGTGGTTGTGTGATGGTTTTGTTTTTTGGTTTGTTAGCTAAAGTTGGTTTTGAATTTGGTTTTGAAAATAATATACCCACCCAAATCTCGCAATTTGCTTTTGAGAATAATACCACCCACCCAGATAGTCAAAAGCAAATTACTCGTCCCACCCTATTAGTCAAAACCAAATTGATATCTTATTCTTCAGGAATTTTTGAAAATAAATTTGTTGAGGATTTTGATTGATGGCTAAACAAGAACATATACTGGTTAAAGAATACTTAAGAAATCATTCGCTTGTAGAGTCGAACATAACTTCTTTTAATAATTTTATTGGGGGGCGGATGCAGGAAATTGTTGATGACCTTTCTGTGAATTTGCCGACAGAAGATTTTGAAATTAAGCTGGGTAAGGTGACTGTTGGAAAGCCGGAGCTTACAGAGGCTGATGGTTCTACGCGTTTGATTACTCCTGCAGAGGCTCGTCTTAGGGACTTGACTTATTCTGCGCCACTTAAAATTGAGATTACTGTTAAGTATGAAGGTCAGACAGAGACGTCAGAGGTTGAACTTGGGCGGATGCCTGTTATTGTGAAGAGCAAGGCTTGTAATTTGTGGGGCTTGTCTGAACAAGAGCTTATAGAGGGATTTATTGACCCAAAAGATCCTGGGGGATATTTTATTATTAATGGTAATGAGAGAGTTATTGTTATGGCTGAGGACCTTGCTTCAAATCAGACTTTTATTGAGCACCCTAAAACAAGAAGTTTGATGTTAAGACTTTTTTCTCAGCGAGGGGCTTATAAGATTCCGATGTCTATTATTGAAAGCAAAGAGGGTGTTTTGGAAGTTTCTTTTTCTAGGTTTAGGGATATTCCTGCAATTGTTCTTTTGAAAGCTTTGGGAATGACTTCTGATGCTGAGATTTCGAGATTGATTGGTATGCATACAGATAGTTTAATTGTCAATCTTTATGAGTTTGTGGATATTAAAGACCAGGAAGAGGCGTTGATGTTTATTGCTGAAAAGACTTATTTGCATGGAACTAAGAAGGAGATTCTTGACCGTGTTAAGCAAAGAATTGATTCTTATTTTTTGCCGCATATTGGCTTGAAAAAAGCAGATAGGATTGAGAAGGCGAAGAGTTTGTGTAAGTTTATTAAACAATATTTTGTTGCAAAGGAGCATCCCGGGGATTCTTTAACAGACAAAGATCATTATGCAAATAAGAGAGTTAGATTAAGCGGTGATTTGCTTGCTGATTTGTTTAGAGTTAATCTTAATATTTTGTTGAGGGAGATTCAGCACTCTTTACAAAAGAATGTTAAGCGGAGAAGATTTTACTCGATTAAAACCATTGCTAAGTCAACGCTTTTTTCTCATAGGATTGAGAGTGCGATTGCAACTGGTTCGTGGATTGGCGAGAGAAGCGGGGTTACTCAAAACATGGATAAGACAAATTATCTTGCTATTCTTTCGCAACTTCAGAGGGTTTCTAGTAATTTGCCTGGACAGCAGGAGAATTTTGCAGCGCGAACTTTGCACCCGACGCATTATGGAAGATTTTGTCCTGTTGAGACTCCTGAAGGAACTGAGATTGGTTTGAGAAAAAATTTAGCTATGTTAGCTAAGGTTTCAACTAGGCCGGCTATGCCAGAGGAAAAGATTTTGAAGGTTTTGTTTGATGTTGGAATGATTGATGAGAAGGAAGCGCTTCCTGGGCAGGGGATTGATGTTTTTTATAATGGTAGATTTATTGGGGTTGTTGATTCTGCTAAGGAATTTGTAAATGTTTTGAGAGAGAAGAGAAGGGTAGGAGAGATGCCTAATGAGTTGAGTGTTAATTCTGATGAGTTTTTAAATACCTTATTTTTGTCTACTGAAATAGGGCGAGTGCTTAGGCCTTTGCTTGTTGTGAAAGATGGAAAGACTTTGTTAAAGGAGGAGCATTTGAAATTAGTTAAAAGCAGAGGTTTGACTTGGGAAGACTTGGTTGCTCAGGGGATTATTGAATATATTGATGCTGCAGAGGAAGAGAGTGTTTTGATTGCACTTTATCCAGAAAATTTGACAGAGGAGCATACTCATTTGGAAGTTGACCCTATTGATTGTTTAGGAATTGTTACATCTCTTGTTCCTTATGCAAATCATGACCAGTCTGCGAGATTGATTAGGGGTAGTAAGACGCAAAAGCAGTCTTTGGGAATTTATGCTGCGAACTTTCCTGTTAGAATTGATACTGATGTTTCTATTTTGCACTATCCGCAGAAGCCTTTGACAAGGAGTTTTGTTTATGATACTTTGAGTATTTATCCTGCTGGTCAGAATATTATTGTTGCTATTATGCCTTATGAAGGTTATAATATTGAAGACGCTGTTGTTTTGAATCAGGCGAGTGTTGATAGGGGATTTGGGAGGTCTACTTATTTTAGGCCTTATACAAGTGTTGAGCTTAATTATGCTGGGGGATTGAAAGATGAGATTACAGTTCCTGAGAAAGATGTTTCTGGTTATAGAACTGAGGAAAGTTATCGTTATCTTGAGGATGATGGTATTGCTTATACTGAGGCAGAGTTGGATGAAAATGAGGTTGTGATTGGAAAAGTTTCTCCTCCGAAGTTTTTGTCTGAAGCAAGAGAGATTTCAATTCAGATTAAAAAGGAAAATAGCGAGTCAGTTAGGCAGGAAGAGAAAGGAATTGTTGACGGTGTTTTTATTACTTTGGATAAAGAAGGAAATAAATTGGTTCAGGTTAGAATGAGAGATGAGAGAATTCCTGAGCTTGGGGATAAGTTTTCTACTCCACACGGTCAGAAAGGTGTTGTTGGTTTTATTGCTTCAGAAGAAGATATTCCTTTTACTTCAATAGGAATTAAACCTGATTTGATTTTTAATCCTCATGGTATTCCTTCACGTATGACTGTTGGTTATTTGCTTGAGTTGCTTGGTGGGAAATTTGCTGCTCTTTCTGGAAGGATTGGAGATGCTTCTGCTTTTTCTGGGGATGAACTTATTTCTTTGGAAGAGGGATTGAAGAAGCTTGGGTTTAGAGCTGATGGCAAGGAGACTTTGTATAATGGGGTTACTGGTGAGAAAATGCCTGTTAAGATTTTTATTGGAAATATGTATTATTTGAAATTGAAGTATATGGTTTCTAATAAACTGCATGCGCGTGCTTCTGGAAAGATTGCGCTTTTGACTCGGCAGCCAATTGAGGGACGTTCGCGAGGCGGGGCTTTGAGGTTGGGTGAGATGGAGCAGGAGGCTCTTGTTGCGCATGGTGCGAGTTTGTTATTGAAGGAGAGATATGATTCTGATAAAGTTGTTATTCCAATTTGCACTCAGTGTGGTGCTATTGGGTTGGATGATAAGATTCATGAAAAGATTGCTTGCCCGTTATGTAATTCAAATCAGGTTGAGCCTGTTGAAATGAGCTATGCATTTAAGTTATTGATTGAAGAACTGCAGAGTTTGCATTTGCTAACTAAATTTGAGTTGAAGAATAAATATGAGTGAGGATAGAGAGCTTTTTGTTTATGATGGAGATGGAGAATCAATTTTTATGTTGGATCCTCGTGAATTAGATTCAGAAATTCCAGATTGTCCAAGAAATAGATGGACTGAGAGAAGAGAGCATTATAAGAATAGACATGGGAAGGATAAAGAATGAATAAGCCAATAAAAAAACAAATTGGGGCAATTAAGTTTGGGTTGGTTTCGCCTGAGCAGATTAAGAAGTTGGCTGTTGCGAAGGTTGTGACTCCTGAGCTTTATGATGTTGATGGTTATCCTGTTGATGGGGGGTTGATGGATTTGCGGCTTGGTGCGATTGACCCTGGTGTTAGGTGCCGGACTTGCGGTGGAAGATTGAAGGAGTGTTTGGGGCATCCTGGGATGATTGAGCTTGCCCGCCCTTTGTTACATATTAAGTATTTGCCTTTGGTTCATTTGGTTTTAAGAAGTACGTGTGAGGCTTGCGGAAGGGTTTTGTTAACAGAGGAAGAGTCAAAAAAACCACTTAAGAAAAGACTGATGAGGGCAAAAGATGGGAAGAAGTGTTCTTATTGCGGAATTGTTCAGGAGAAAATTAAGTTTGAAAAACCTTCGACATTCCGGGTGGGAAAGAGGCGGTTGTTTCCTTCGGAGATTCGAGAGAGGTTGGTGAAAGTTCCTGATGAAGATCTGGTTTTACTTGGGATTAATCCTAAAACTCTTCGTCCGGAGTGGGCGATTTTGACTTTGTTGCTGGTTCCGCCTGTAACTGTGCGTCCTAGTATTACCTTGGAAAGTGGTGAGAGAAGTGAGGATGATTTGACTCATAAGATTTCAGATATTATTCGGGCAAATCAGAGATTGTGGGAAAATCTTAATGCTGGTGCTCCTGAAGTTATTATTGAGGATTTGTGGGATTTGCTGCAGTATCATGCTACAACTTTTTTTGATAATAATATTGCACGTGTTCCGCCTGCACGTCATAGAAGTGGTCAGCCGTTGAAGACAATTACAGAAAGAATTAAAGGTAAAGAGGGGCGAATTAGAAAGAATCTTACTGGTAAGAGGGTGAATTTTTCAGCGCGAACTGTTATTAGTCCTGATCCTAATTTAGAAATCAATGAAGTAGGAGTGCCTTATGAAGTTGCGAAGATTATTACTGTTGCTGAGAGAGTTACGAGTTTGAATATTGAGAGGATGAAGAGCTTGATTTTGTCTGAGATTTATCCTGGGGCAAATTATATTATTCGGCCTGATGGGAAGAGGAAGAGAATTACTGCTGATTTGAGAAAGGATTTGGCTGAAGAGATTGAGCCTGGATATATTGTTGAGAGGCATTTGCAAGACGGAGATGTTGTTTTGTTTAATCGTCACCCGTCGCTGCATCGGGCTTCTCTGATGGCGCATTTTACTCGGGTTTTACCTTACAAAACTTTTAGATTGCATCCGAGTGTTTGTTTTCCTTATAATGCTGATTTTGACGGTGATGAAATGAATATCCACCGGCCGCAGAATGAGGAGGCTCGAGCTGAGGCAGAAGTCTTGTTGAATGTTGACGCAAATATGATTTCTCCGAAGAATAATACTAATCTTCTAGGGTGTATTGCTGATGCTCTAACTGGAAATTATATTTTGACTGAACAGGAGTTTTCAAAAGAAGAGGCTTCTCAATTATTATATAGTTCTGGTATTTCTGATTTTTCTTTGAGTAAGGTAAATTCTGGGAAAGATGTTTTTGCAAATTGTTTGCCGAAAGAGTTCTTTAATTCTAGGGATGCGAGGAATTCAGCTTTGTTTAGAACTGAGGATGGAGAGATGTTGAAGGTTCTTGATAAGGAGGTTGGGAGGAAAAATACCTTAGAAGTTTTGAGAAAGGTTTTTGCACTTGGAACTATTTTCTTGTCAAGAAATGGGTTTACAATTTCAATTGGTGATTTAAATGTTCCGCAGAATGTTAAGGATAGAACTCAGAAAATTATTGATGATGCTGAGAAAAAGACGCAGAAATTTATTGAGTCTTATTATAATAAGACTTTGGAGCAGATTCCTGGAAAGACTTTGGAGGAGACGCGGGAGATTAAGATTTTGCAGGTTTTGAATGAGGTTAGGACTAATATTGGGGCTTTTGTTAAAGAGGAGTTTCCAAAGGAGAACTCTGTTAGTAAGATGATGGCTGTTAAGGCTGGGGGGAATGTTATGAATATTACTCAGATTGCTTGTAGTGTTGGACAGCAGGCTTTGGCTGGCAGAAGAATTGATTTTGGTTATACAGACAGGACTTTGAGTTATTTTAAGAAAGGGGATTTGGCGCCACGTGCAAAAGGATTTATTTATAGTTCTTTTATGAAGGGGTTGAGGCCGGATGAGTTTTTCTTTGGTGCGATTACTGGCAGAGATGCGTTGATGGATACAGCATTGAGAACTCCGCGTTCTGGTTATTTGTATAGAAGATTAGCAAATGCTTTGCAAGATATTGTTGTGCATTATGATGCTACTGTTCGAGATGCTTCGGTGAATATTGTTCAGTTTATTTATGGTGGTGATGGACTGGATGTTTCTGGGGCTCATAAGAATCAAAAAGTTGCTTCTGGCGAGGCTATTGGACTTATAACTGCCCAGTCTTTTGGAGAGCCTTCAACTCAGATGGCTTTGAATGTGTTTCACTCAGCGGGTGTTGCGGAAATGCAGGTTACTCAGGGTTTGCCGCGATTAATTGAGATTCTTGATGCACGGAAAAAACCTTCAACACCCTCTATGGAAATTTATTTAGATAGTTCTCATAATAATGAGAAAGATTCTCAGGTTTTTGCAGAAAAGGTTAAAGAAGTTAAGTTAAAGGAGATTATTTCTGAGATTAATATTGATTTTGGAGGTAAGAAGTTAGAAATGATTATTGATGCTGGTTCTTTACGAAGAGTTCATATTGGGGTGGATAAGGTTGTGGAGATTTTAGAGAATAAAGGATTTAAGACTAAGCATAGAGATGGTCGGTTAATTGTTGATTTTAAAGAAGAATCATTTAAGAAGATGTATCAGATTAAAGAGAAGATTAAGGATGTGATTTTGTCTGGTATTAAGGGGATTGCACAGGTTTTGATTGTTAAGCGGGAGAGGGATTATGTTGTGCTGACTGCTGGTTCGAATTTGAAGGAGATTTTTGGGCTGAAAGGTGTTGATGTTAATAAGACTGTTACAAATGATTTGTATGAGATTGCGAATGTTCTTGGGATTGAGTCGGCGCGTCAGGCGATTATGAATGAGATTAGGAAAGTTCTTGTTTCGCAGGGGTTGGATATTGACAAGAGGCATTTGAAGCTTGTTGCTGATGCTATGACTTATCAGGGTGCTATTAAGGGGATTACTAGAATGGGGATTATCTCTGACAAGAGTTCGATTTTGGCGAGGGCGAGTTTTGAAACTCCGATTAAACATTTTGTTACTGCAACAAGAACTGGAAAGAAAGATAAGCTGGCTTCTGTAATTGAGAATATAATTGTTAATCAGCCTGTGCCTGTTGGAACTGGGTTGCCTGGTTTGTTGGTGGAGGTTACTGGGCCGTTGGCTAAGGAGCAGGTTAGTAAAAAGAGTGAGCAGGGTAAGAAGATTTTGAAAAAGGCGGTTGCGGTGAAGAAGGTTGTTGGGGTTGTTAAGAAGGTGGTGGGTGATAAGAAGGTTGTTAAGAAATAATTTTTGAAATTAGAGTGTGGGGGGTGTTTGGGTGTTGTTGTTAGGTAAGGTTAAAACCACTTCTTTTTGTCTTATTTAGAACTTTATTAGGATTTACTTCTAATCCTTTTTTGTCTATGATTTTCAATTCAACTATCTTTTTTTTAAAATTCGTTCCTCTCATTTTTAATATTTCAATTGCTGCACTTCTTTCACCATTATCATAGATAACATTATATATTACAATTATACCGTCAGATAAAAAAGAAACAGCTTCTCCTTGTTCTTTAAAAGTTGTTCCTATATGGGAGGGGGATGAAACTTCTCTAATTAAAAAATTAGTTATTTTGTTTTTTTCTAGATATCTAAATAATTGTTCCATGTAAACTCTGAATCTGGATTCTTCTCCAGAAAAGGCAGAGGCAATGCTTGTTAAAGAATCAATAACTACAAAATCTGCTTCAAAGTCGTCTGGGAAAAAGACAGGGTCAACTTCAATCATTAATTCTTTTTTGGCTGCACTTAAGAGTGCTTCAATACTTCTTGAAACATCAATGGCATCAAATCTTGTTATTCTTAAAAGTCCTTTTTTTACTAGTGTGTTGGCATCCCATCCAAAATTATTCATGTGGTGGAGTAATCTTTCTTCGGGTTCTTCAAAACTCATGTAGAGACATTTTTTCCCTTGTTTGCATAAATTATACGCTGTAGTGAGGCAAAATAAAGTTTTTCCAGAACCAGGTCCTCCTTCTACAAGAGTAGATGCTCCGGGGGGGATTCCATTGTTTGGACCAAAAAGAGCGTCAAATCCTGCAATTCCAGTTTTAATAAACCCTTGTTCCTTTTGATTTTTAAGTGGTTCTTCTTTTGATTTATCTAATTTTTTAAAATATTTTTTAATTTGTTCTTGTGAAATTTCTTTTTTTGGTTTTTCCTTACCTCCAAAAATACTGTCTTTTAATTTTTCAAAAAATCCTTGTTTTTTTGGTTGAAGGATTTTAACTGTGGGGGTTAGGTGTTTTAATTTGTTTGACTGGATTGGATTTTTTATCTTTTTAATTTTTTTATCTTTGATAGGTTTTTTAATTTTTGTTAGGGGTTTTAATTTGGAATATTTTTTACTTGGCTTTTTTAGTTTAGAATTAAGGGCTTTTTTATTTACCATCTTTCTTTTATATTTGTGGGTTTTTATATTTATAAATCCACCCCTTCAGGCTCTGGTGAAACCCTTGTCCTTCTTGGATTTTGCAATATCCCACTTTTTCGACTTCGTCGATACCCTCCCTACCCCTCCTCCCCTCTCACCATTAATTAGTGCAAAATTTAATGGTTTCACCAGAGCCCCTCTTCAAAAGATTTAATAAGTATGCTTATTTTTGTAAAATATGGAAAAAAAAGTGATGATTTATTTATTGATAATTGCTGTTTCTTTGTTTGCCTTATTTATTTTATTTGCGAATTTTTTAAATCTTACAGGGAATGTTTTGCTTGATGCTGAAAACTTGAATAGCGGGGAGCAATTATCTGGGGTGCTGGTTTTAAATATAGAAAAAGGAGATAGTCTTTCAAAAGAGCTTCTTATTTTTTTAGCTTTAAGTAGGAATGATTCTGTTATTGTTTCAGAGAGTTTTGCATTGGAGGAATTTATAGAAAATTCTGATAGTAAGATACTTCCTGTTAAAAGGGATTCTGGAGAATTTTATGAGACTCCTGGAGCTTATGAACTGGAAGTTTCTAAGATAATTAATTATACTTTTGAAGAACCTGGAGAGTATGAGTTGTTGTTTTCAATTTTGGATTTGGATATGAATACAAGGAAGACTTTTAGAGTTGGGTGATAGGCTCTGTTGAAAAAGTCTAATTTTGTTGGTTATTCCAACTCACGATTCGCTCTTGGATTTTGTGTTTTAATTTGTCAAGATTGACCTAAAGGTCTTCACTCATCCGAAATTTCAGTTTCGAACGAGAGCAAATCGTTCGCCCACAAAAAATTTTGCTCTTAGGATTATTTAACAAGATTGTCAAGAGCAAAATTTTTTCCCACCCTAAGACACCTTCGGTGTCTAAGTATTATTAACCAACAAAATTAATATCAAAATAGATTTTCAACAGAGCAAAATAATAAAAACATTTAAATACCAATTTACGCACTAATTAGTGTAATATTAGTGAGTAATATGGGTGAAATAAAGATTTCTGTGTCTGAGAAAATGGATAAGGTTATCCAGGATATTTCTGATGAATTGGGTATTAAAAAAACTGAGTTTGTAAAGAGTTTGGTTATAGAGAATTTGAGGGAGATTAAAATTAGGGATAAGAGGGGAAAATGAAAATTAAAAAAGGAGAAAAATGAAATTTAAAAGTTCGCAAATGAAATTGGTTGTTGTGGGAATTTTTATTTTTATTTTAGTTGGATTTGTTCTTGGGTTTAGTGATAGGAATGAACTTAGGACTCTTCCTGATGTTTATACAAACCAGAGTGTTATTTATGTTGAGCTTCCTGAAGGTTTGGATAGCAGTTCTGGTTATTCTCTAAGTGTTTTAGGTGGGGCTGATGGGGAGGTAGTGGATGGGGTTTTAGAAATTTATGGTATTGAAGGTAATGTGACTGTTTCTTTGAAATTGAAAGATGCGAATTTTACTGCAGATTTTTCTATATTTTTTGTTGAGGATGGAGAACAACAAGAAGAGATAACTGAAGGGGGGGTTGTTGAAGAATTAGAAGATTTAATATTAGTTGAAGAGGGGGAAAATGCATCTGAGGAAATTGTTGAGGAAAATGCGATGGAGCAAGAAATAACAATTGAAGAGCAAGAAGTAGAAACTCAAGAAGAAACAAATGAGTCATTAGAGCCAGAAATAACATTAGAAGAATCAATAATAACTGGAAAAATTATAGAAGAACAAGAAGAAGAAAATGAAACAGATATAATAGAGCAAGAACAGAATAAAACTGAAACAGATATTCCTATAGAGATAAACAAAACAATTGTTAGTGAGATTATAATTAATGAGACAGAGGGATTGGTTGAAATAAATGAAACAATTGTTAGTGAAACTGAAGCAAATGTAACTGAGACAAACATAACAATAACAACAGCAAATGTAACAATTGAGACAATCCAGTATAAGGCTGTAGTCGGGCAGGCTGTGAAATGGAAAAAAACAATAACAAAGCCTGAAGATGAAACAATTACAATTGAGCTTCCAGAAGAAACAATTAATTTAACTGTTAAAAAAATAAACAAGCAAAATAAGCAGGAAGTAATAAAGCAGGTTCAAATTAAAGATAAAGATGGTTGGGTGGTGGGGTTTGGGTTTGTGCTTAAGACAAGTATTTATAATTGGTTTAGGAATTTATTTAGTTTTATTTTGCCGTCTGTTTCTGCTCAAGAAGAAAGTGTTGGAGTTACAGAAACAAGTTCAGAAATTGAAGTTGAAATTTCTGAGCAAGCTGAAGAAATTGAAATTGAGTATTGGACAGAAGCTCCTGTTGCTGTTGAAGAAGTTATATCAAGCAATAGAAAGAAAATTACAATTTCAGGACCTGATGAATTGCATTATGAAGATATACTTGCTTTTACACAACTGCCAGAACAATTAACACAAGAAGATAAATATAAAATTAAGCTGTATAATATTAATAATAATTTAAGAGAGATTGTTGAGATTGTTAATTATGAAGATTCAAATGAAGATGGTTTGATTGACACAATTTACTGGGTTGTGCCTCATCTTTCTGTTCAGGAATATGAATTAATTATAGAGATAACAAAAGCGGAGCACCTTGATGAAAATAGGGAATTTATATCTGATATTTATGAGAAAGTTAAAGCTCAGGATGGTGTTTGGAGTGAGGTTATTAATTCTGGGGAGTATGTGAGGGTTAAGTTTGAGCAGGCTTTAGATATGACAAAGGATATTACTATTTATGCGAGGATTGCTTTTGTAATTATTAATGGCAAGGAAGTGCCTTATGATATTTATCAAAAGAAAAAAAGAATTGATGAGATTAGGAGATTATTAAATGAATAGAAAATTAAAAAAGAAAAAAGTTTATAAAGAAAAAAGACATGATAATAACGTGATAAACCCTGGTGATTTTTCGAGGTTGCCGGATGATTTTTTTAAGGTTGTTGTATTTGTTGATACCCTGGTCAGAGTACAAGAACCTCTTCGAGGTAATGCTTATTTAATGAGGGTTAAAAAGTATTTCTTTAGTGAGGGGTTGATATATAGTGTTAAGGATTTTATTGAAACTCTTGCTAAAAAAAATAAATATGCTGTTGAGAAGATTTATCTTTATGATGCCCCTCCTTTTCAAAGTGAGAGCCCCACTGTTGGTGATAACTTAATGTTATCAATTGGTAATAAAATATTAACAGTTGATGATGATTCTCAAATAAATTTAAATACTAAAAAAAGGATAGTGTTATACTAAAAAAAGGATAAAGATGAAGGATATACTAACAAAAGAGGAACTGAAAATAATTGACTTATTTAGAAAAGATTTGTTTGGAAGGTATACAATAAGAGAGGTTATGAAAAAGATTAATAAAAAATCTTATAATTGGGTTTTTAGAGCAGTTAAAAAACTAAACAGTCTTGGAATTATAAACCTCAGTGCAAAAGGTGGCAGTAATATTTGTTCTGTTAATCTTAGTAATCCTTTAACTTTTAATTATTTAGCTCTTATTGAAAATCTTGGGGTTTTTAAAAAACTTCCTATGAAAAATATTTTGGAATTGCTTGATTCTGTTCCTCTTAATTATTTTACGTTTATTATTACTGGAAGTTATGCAGAAGGCCAAGCAACTAAGAAATCGGATTTAGATATTGTTGTTTTAGTTGAAAATAAGGAAGATTCAAAGAATGTTTTTGCAATCTTAAAAAACAAAGGAGAATTGATGATTCCTAAGGCCCACATCTATGTTTTTACTAGAAAAGAATTTTTGAGAATGTTGTTGGATAAGGAACAAAATTATGCTAAACTTATTTTTGAAAATAGGATTATAATTTTTGGAGCTGAGAGTTATTATTTAATTTTAAAAGAGGCAATTGAAAATGGATTCAAAGGTTAAACTTTATTTAGAAAGAGCTGAGAATGAGTTTAGATTAGCTAAGGCTGTTTTTAATCTTTCTGCAATAGAAAAAGTAAAAGTTGAACTTGAGGCAAATCCTGATGATACTTTTTATTCTGCTGTAATAAGTCATTCTTATTATGCTATTTTTTATTGTGCTAAAGCTATTTTGCTGACAAAAGGAATTAAGACAAAAGTTCCAGATGAGCATAAAAAGACTTTATTTGAATTTAAGAAAAATTTTGTTGATAATAGTGTGCTTGATAAAGAATTGCTTGAAATTTATGAAAGAGAAGTTGTAAAAGCAGATGAATTGTTAAGTTTATTTGCTCATGAGAAATGGAAAAGAGGGTATTTTACTTATAAAACAATTGCTCAAGCAAATATTTATCCTGCTAAAGAGTCTATTGAAAATGCAACTAAATTTTTAACAAATATTAAGGGGGTTTTGGAAAGATGAAATTTTCATTTGATAAAGTAGGAAAGTTTAGAAGGATGTTATTAATAATTGTGGGTTTATTGATTATTAGTTTTGCTGTTTTTATTTCTGCCCAGTCTCAAGATGATGAGAGCTTGAAAGCTGAACTTGCTCAGCTGGAGGGGGAGTTAGGGGCGGGGGGTTATGATTGGTTAGTTAATTATTCTGGAGATGATTTAGAGCAAGAAGCACAGATTGAAGTTTATGAAAAAGATGGTGAGGAGGTGGTTGCTACTTTTACAAATATAAAAAGTGAGGGGTTGTATAAGATTTTGTTAAGTAGTTTAGTTGGTGAGCAGGATGTTTTTGATTTGTTGATTAAGGGCGGGGCTGTTGTGTTTGATTATGTTGTTGACCCGT
>CAZWNN010000012.1:0-19188 GCA_964635935.1 Candidatus Woesearchaeota archaeon | reverse complement strand
TGAAATGTTAATTCTTGATTGGTCGGAAGAGGCAATTGTCGCCGAACAGCCCCACACACCTGAATATTTTTTGGGCCAAATGACGGTCAAAAACTGGCGGGGCAACAAAAGTAATGGGGTTGCCTTTAAGGTGCGCGATCCGGGGAAGCTTGAATAATTAAAAGCCAATAGCACCCCAATTGGAGTAGCGGAGTTTTCACCAGAGGTGGACAAGTACTCCGCGCTAAACTCTGGCGCAAGCTAAAGCTTGCTACTTCAGGAGTTCGCCCTAATTCGCCGACCGGTGGATCAGAATGACGAGGAAAGTAACGTCATCCTGAGCCTATTTTTTTTCTCGTCATCCTGAGGTCGCCTCAGGCGACCGAAGGATCTCTTTCAAGACAAATAATTAATTATGAGTAAAATAAGAATGTCATTCATAATGAATAATAAAAAAACAACCTCATTGTTAATTTCCCTGTTTGTTTCTTTGGTTTTTCTGGCCATCATTGTTTTTATTCTTTCCGAAACCAGCTTTTTGGTTGGTCTAAACCAAAAATGGTTATGGTTGGCGGCTTTATGGCTTTTGCCGATTGGGGCTCTTTTAGCTCCGACAAAGGCAAGGTCTGTTATTGCTCGTTTATTTCTCTCAAAAAAAAGCAAAAAGCTTATTCTTTTAACCGGAGCCAATATTATTCTTACCGGCTTATTCTTGCTTATTTATTCAATCTTCCAATACGGTTCCCCCTTAATTTACGAAAACCACCCTCAAAGTTTTCGGGCAACAGGGGAAATCCCCCTAGTCGAAAACACTGTTATTTCACAAGAACTTAAGGCTGATTCGAACAATTTGGGCACAGTGGGCGTTAGGCTATCGGTCCAAGAAAAAACCCTAGGTTTTAACGAAGAAGGAGAAGTAATTGAAATAAAACCGGAAAAAGAAATCGCCGATGAAGAGACCCAAGAAGAACAAGTCGTCGATCAAGCCGATTTTACCGAAGATGAAAGGGAGGGTCTTGAAAAAATTGCCTATTATGAGCCAGTAGAAATAATTTTCCGCCTTAAAGAAAAAGGGGGAGAAGACTGGCTTTATGAAAATTCCTATTTTTTTGATCAAGCTGTCAAAAGCCATCTTTATCCTTTTGGGTTCCCGATAATCGAAGAATCTAAAGATAAAACTTATGTAGTCGAAATCGAAGGCCAAAAAGAAATTACCCCAGAAGAAAAAAGCCTTTATCTTTTTGCCTCGGTCAACAAAAAAAGTAATCCTTACTTCTATTTAAGATATGTTTATAACAGGGGAGAGTTGAAGGAAGACATCAAGCCAATCATAGAAAATACCTTAAGAAAAATCCTTCTTACCTTTAAAAATAATGTTAATCAAGTTAATTTAGTCACTATTTTCCTTTTGCTGGAAATAGCAATTTATCTATTTTTAAATAAAGACAAAAAAAGCTTTAAAGAGAAGGCCTCATCTTTTCTTTCTAAAGTCTTTCTTTTTATTCTTTTGATAATAATTTTTATCTTTTTTGACCCTGATTTTTTTAATATGAGACAAGGAGATATTATCAGCAACGAAAATTTAGGGTTGATAAGGCTCGTTTCAATTAACATTCTTTTATTTTCTAGTTTGGTCATCATTTTTTTTAATAAAAAGGATATTAAGAAAATCGCTTCTAAAAAGCTTGCCGAAAGTAAAAATTTTAATTATTTTGGGGTAGTAGTATTATTAACCATTACTGGTCTTTTAATAAGAATAGTTGGATTTAATTTGAGCGGGGGAATACTCGAAGATGAATTTGCCCTCTTAACCTCGGCAGAGCAATATTTAAGAGAAGGAGAGTTTCAATATGCTAGGGCGAGATGTTTAACACATATAGCCGCTTTTTTTATTAAGCTTTTTAATTCTCATTCTGTTTTCATCTCTCGTCTTCCGAGTGTCATATTTGGAGCTCTAACAATACCCTTAATCTACTTTTTGGGTAAAAAAATTAATAAGATTATTGGCCTTATTTCTTCCTACCTTTGGACATTCCTCCCCCTTTCTATTGGTCTATCAAGTTATGCCAGAGAGTATAGCTTCTCCTGTTTTATTATTTGCTTGTCGTCATTAGCTTTTAGTTATCTTATTGATCTTGGAAGAAAAAGTAAGTTGAATTTTACGGTTAGCTCACTCACAACAACAATCCTGCTTATTTTAATAGGTTATTACAGTTACGTTTTTGGGAGCTACGCCCCTTCGACGTTATCAAAATTTTGGTTTCCAATATCTGGGCTATTTTTAATGTTTATTTGTTTTTTAAAAATATTTATTCCCCTTATTAACAAAGGCAAAGGAGAAAAAATAACAGCAATTATTGCAATAGTAATATTGATATTTATTTTATTTTTACTAGTAGGCTATTTATATCAGCTGAATACTAACAATTTGTATTTGAGCAATTCTTTAGAGTCGATTAAGGGAAACCCCAATAGAGAAACATTAAAAAGCATCTTTTTTAGTTCTGTATTAGCAATTAGAAACGGAGGAGTAGCAACATGGTTTTCCTATTTTTCTTTTCCCTCACCTTTTCTTATTATATTTTTTTTACTCCCAATCTTAGTTTTTTACAAAAATAAATATTATATAAGTTTTTTAGCAACTTTTTTTGTACTTTATTTTTCTCTATCTTTTTTAGTAAAACAGCACGTTAACCCTCGTTATGTTTTTTATCTTTTTCCATTTTATGTTTTATCTTTTTCGGTTGCGATATTTCTTTTTTATTTATTAATTAACCTCGCCAGTAAAAGAAAAAAAATAGATCTTATTCTCTCCCTTACTCTTTTATTAACGGTATTTAGCCCCATTATTAGTATATTTTTACTTGGTAAACAAACTACCACCGCAGTATATGATAAGAATAAAAGAAACCTACTAATTGGTGAACCCCTAAGAACATGGCAAAAAGAAGAGAATCTGGCCGACTACATAGAAAACTACGGAACGGATCAAAAATTTATAGTAGTCACTAATCAGCCGTCTCTTTATTATTTTTTTTACGCTAAAAAGGAAAATCCAAAATTAATAAACATTTATATTATAAAGTGGTATGAAAATAGTAAATATTGGGCGAAGAAGAACCGGTCTCTCTCTAATCTAATAAGTGGGAATCGCGATGGTCTAATAATTATTTCCAATAACAAGAATGTTTATATTGAACCAAAGAACCAGCACCTTTACGGAAAAGAAATTATTTACTTGGAAAGTCTAGGCAGTTATCATATTTTTGCCTGGAACGAAGAGAAGGAATAAAAGATTTATTATGAGAAAAATAGAAAATAAAATTACAGCAATTAAAGTTATCAAAAAAATAATTAAGTCGATTAATATCGACTTTAGTTATTTCATAAGAAGCGGATTCTGGGTTGCTTTAAGAGAAATTTTTGTATTAGGCACAGGATTATTAGTCTCTATAATATTCGCTCGCTTAGCTACCAAAGAAACATACGGAGAATATCAGCTTATCTTATCAATCCTTTCTCTAGTTTCACTTGTTTCTATGCCCGGTCTAAGCACCGCGATAATTCGCTCTACAGCTCGCGGATATGACGGAAATTACAAGAGGGCCAATGAGGTAAGTTTTCTTTGGAGTTTCCTCGCTATTCCAATTATTTCCGCATTTGGTGTTTTTTATATTCTAAACGAAAATGAAGTTGTCGGTATCACCATGATTATTTCTTCTTTCTTTTTTCCGTTTCTCTATGGTCCCAATAAGTGGGAAGCTCTTTTTTTGGGGCAGGAAAGGTTTGATCTTACGAGTAAATACGGGATCATTCAGACTGTATTTAGTAATTTAGTGGTAGGTTTTACCGTCTTTTTATTTCCAGATAAATTGCTAATTATTATTCTGGCATACTTAGCTATATCATGTGTCTTTAATGTCTTATTTTTCAAAAAAAGTTTATTGTATCTGAGAAACGACAGAAAAGATGAAACAACATTATCATACGGCTATTTTTTAACCAAAATAAATTTTTTATCCACCATTGCTGGAAATATAGATAAAATAGTCATTGGTTTTCTCTTGGGATCGAAAGAGCTGGCTATTTATACCTTGGGGGTAAGTTTCGTCGACAAGTTCCACTCATTATTAAAGTCTTTTCTCGCTATCCCTTCTATTAAAATGGCTAATAAAAACGTCTTTAGTAAAAAAAACATAATGTTAGTACTGACTGTTTCTTTTGTAATATCAACCGTTCTTTTTTTAAGCGCTGACTTTTTAATTACCGTACTCTTCACTAAGAAATATTTGGAATCTATCCATTTATCTAAAATAATAATTGTCTTTATACCGTTTTACGTCTTGGATCTGATGTATAAAAATCATTTTATTTTTTTTCTAAAAAAAGAAAAAGTTTTACAAAAAGATGCTATTATTTTACCAGCGATTAAAATTCTGTTAACAATATTGTTGGTTAATAGATGGAAATCTGTTGGTTTAGCTTACATCACCGGTTTGATACCACTAATAAACATTATTTTGTTATTTCTCTTAAAAAAACAGGGCGAAAAAAATCAATAATTTTTTGCTTAAAAAGTATTACGTAGCCGGCAAGTATATAAGAGGCTTAATATACAAGCTTTTTATAATCAAAAAAGCTGGTAAAAGATTAATGATTGGTAAAGGAGTGGTCATGCTCCACGCTGACCAGCTTAAGATAGGGAATAATTGCTTAATTGATGACTACTCTTATATAAATGCAAAGTCTCAATATGGAATATCTATTGGTAATAATGTTGCTTTAAATAGGGGTTGTTATCTTCACTGTTTTGGTGATCGTGGTGGTAAGGGGATAATAATTAAAGACAATGTTACTGTTGGAAATAATTCTATTGTTTACGGACATTCTCTGGTTAAAATAGGGAAATTTTGCGCTCTGGGACCAAATATAGTAATTATTCCCGAAAATCATAATTTTAAGGATAAAAAAACGCCCATAAGAAAGCAGGGGTGTAGTAGAAAAAGAATAACGATAGAAAATGATGTTTGGCTTGGGTCAGGAGTGAAAATATTAAACGGTATCATGGTTAAAAAGGGCTCCGTGATTGGCGCAGGGGCAGTGGTGAGCAAAAATACAGAAGAATACTCAATTAATGTTGGCGTTCCATCAAGAAAGATCGGAGAAAGAGTTTAAAAATTTTTAGTCGCCGAAACAGAAACCCTGCTTGTTTTACCAATTAAACCCAAAACAAAAACAAAAGGTTTTATTGCTATTTTTCTAAAAATTCTATTAGAAGAAACGAATTTATAAAGCCATTTTCTTTTGTCTTCATATTTATATTTTGCCGAAGCAACAATATCTCTATCAAAATACTGAAAGTAAAACCGAATTTCCCTATATCCTAATTTAGATAGATATTCCCTTAGAATTCTTTTATTAAAAAAAGTTATATGATGAGGTAAGTGCAGACCATAAGAATATTCTTTAAAAACAGAAAATTCGAAACCTTCAAAATAGGGAATTGAAAATAGTAATTGCCCACCAGGTTTTAACCAGCCTGTTATTTCCTTTAATATTTTGAAAGGATTATAAAGATGCTCCAGAACCATGCTCATAATAATAACATCAAAGCTATTTTTCTTAAAAGATAATTCTTCTATTTTTTTATTTTGAACACTTAAACCCCTTTCTTTTTGAGCATATTCTACTGATTTTTTATTCATTTCTACCCCCATGACATCCCAGCCGATTTTTTTAAGCTCAGCTAATCGTCCACCGTAGGAACAGCCAATTTCTAAAAGTTTACCATTCTCCATAAAATTAGGTAAAAGGTCTATTTTTATTTTTCTCTTAAAGGGAATCGTTAAGATTCTTCTTAAAAAATTTCTTTTACCTAAGTTAGAATAATCAAAATGATTAATCAAGGAACTCTTATAAATTATTTTTTTAAATTGACTAACAAAATATAATTTTTTCTTTGGTAACGGAGGATGATAATAACCTAAATCTTTAGTATAAAATCTATCTATAAACTTTTCTTTAACCCGTGGATTCTGAAAAACTAAGCCGCAATTATTACACTTTGATAAGAAGAATTTCCCTTCTCTTTTGGTTAATCTATCAGGAGCAGATAAAAAAACGCTAATGTTTCTTGACCGGCAATAAGGACAAGATTTTAAGGTTTCAAAAATATCCATGTTCTAATAAAGAGCTTTTCTCGTCTTATGAAAAATGTCTTTAGCGATTTTTTCGGGAGTTAAGTATTTTTCAAAAATACTAATACAGCGATTGTGAAATTCTTTAAAACGATCGTTTTTTACAAAATCAAAATATTTCTTTTTAAAATCACCATAATCTTTATAGCAAATGCCTACATCATCTAAAGAAATAGGAAAAGGTAAGTCATAGCTTCCCTTTGGCAATAAAGACGGCAGTCCTATAAAAATATCTTCATAAACCTTATGAATTATTTGTCCCACCCCTGGTGGGCAAAAGTTTAATTTAGCCTGAGAGATTTTTTCGATATAGCTACTAAATGAAATAGATGATGAAAAAATATTTTTACTTTTATCTAACCTTAATTCGTTCCAAAATTGTCTTCTATTTTTTAAAACATGGGTTCTCTTCCACTCTTCTAAAGAAACTTTCTGATGAAATATCCTTTCGGCTTCAATCAAAGAGACAGGAAAACCAAATTTATTACTTAGTTGGGCGTGAGGAGGGTAAGAGTAATAATTCTCCTCTCTTCCAAAAAAAACAACACCCCATTTTTTAGGTGTAGTTGCAATTCTCCTTCTCATCAAAGCCTTATTTTTCAGAAAAAAGTCATATGATTTTTGATAATAAGACCAAGGAAAACATTGTCGCAAAACGCCGTTATTTTTATGAAGTAATTTTTTAAGAGTAACGCTTGTTTTAGGCGAATAGTTCATCCTGAAAAAAACAATTTTTTTAGTCGGTTTGGCTAAGGTTAAGAATTTTAATAAAACCCCAGTGTATTCGTTAATATTTTCATCATCCCTTATGCCGGCGTGAAGATCGATTATTACGTAACCTTGGGGAATATTAATAATTCCTGTTTTTTCTATCGGCGCAAGGGACTCTGGAAAAAGATGGCAATTAAAATATTTAAAAATTTCATCCCTTACATAATAAAAAGGTTTAGAAAGAAAGGCGGTATTTTCTTGGTTAAGAAACTTAAACAAGAAGCTTTTATAAGGCTGTAAAAAAAATTTCCTAGTCATTTTTTATTATTGGCTATTAATAATCTCTCTGCAGGTATGAAGCCATTCCTCTTTTTCTTTTAATCCCTTTCTCCTTAAAAAGAAATCGCCTAAGAGCGGTATTTCATATAAATATTTTTTTAATCCTCTCATATATTTATTAGCCCCCAACGTTGAGCCTCTGCCAAAATGAGAAGCAAATATTGCTTTCTCGCCACTAAAATAGTATTCGCCAACACCACAGAGACAACCAAAAGGCCCTTTTTTATAATTCCTGGTATTCCTTATTTTAATAATTTCTCTGCCATACTCGCCCTTAAGATATTTTTCTCTTTCTTCCCAACAGATGTCTTGATATTTATTAAGGTTCCGGGGGCGAAATTTTATTTTCAGTTTTTTAAAAGTTTCTGTCTCGAATAGAATCGCAAACATTAAAGGAAAGTCTTTTGGTTTATTTCCTGACGCTTGAGTTCCTATTACTTTAACTTTATTATTGATTTTGCTAATTAATATTTTATCCCAGTTTTTTTTAAGCCAAATTGCATCAGCATCCAAAATTGAAAAGTAAGGAGTGTCAACTTTCCTTAGTAACGCATCTAAGGCTGTTCCGTGAGCCATGCTTCCCCTAAGGGTTGTTTTAACTCTTTCTAAAAAAACGTTATTGTAATTTTCAACAGTTTTTTTTAGTTTTAAATAATCCTGAAGTTCAGAATTATTATCTCTTATGAAAACTTGATATGGATTTTTAGTTAGCTTTTTTAGGGCGTAAAGAGAAATCTCTACAAAATCAGCGGAATTGTAATTAACAATTAAAACTGATAATTTTGTTGTTTCCATTTTTTATTCAATTTTTATTCCCACTCTTCCGGTATAATCTATCCTATTCAATAAAATGTTTTTGTTTTTAAAATATTCATCTACCGCTTTTTTGGCTCCTGCCCAAGAACCATAATCATCTAAGATTAAAACTCCGCGTTTAGCTAAAACCGGAAATAGATATTTTAGCTCGTGCTTGGTAGATTTATACCAATCTGTATCTAATCTTAATAGGGCAATTTTTGAGGGCATTATTTTAGGAATTGTATTTTCAACTTTACCTTTGAGAAAAACGAGGTTTTTTTGAGGATAACCGGTAGAGAATAAATTATTTTTTACTTCCCTCAAGGAGGCAAAGCACCACTCGTTATATTGTTTTTTCTGTTGACTCTTCCATTTATGAATAGCAAGGTTATCACTTGAAATTTTTTTATCTTCTTCTGTTGGCTCCGACATCCCCTCATAGGTATCATAAAGATATATTTTTTTACCGGTTTCCCTCATCATAAGTAGGGTTCGAACAATTATCATTGCGCTTCCGCCTTTCCAAACACCGCATTCGACAAGATCACCAGGAATTTTTGCTTTTACAATATATTCTACAGCTTTATATAGGGCGTACATTCTTTCTATAGAGGTCATGGTAAACTCCTTACATTCTTCATATATTCCCCCAAATTCGGCGTTAATAACATTATCGCTATTCTTATCATCAAGAGGAATAATTTTATAACCCCAAATCTTCAAAAAAGACTGTATAGATTTAATAATTTTTTTGCTAATCATAACGATTTTTTAAAACTTAATTTTTATTTTGGATTTCATTTATTTTCTTTCTTAACCATTTTTCGCCAAATAATTTTAAATCTCGGTCGTGAAAGCTAAAAAAATGGCCGTTCTGATCATTTTCAAAAGAAATGCTTTTCATTTTTTCCTGACTATCAAGCATATAATTAGTACTGATAACATTTTTAATATTTGTTTTTAAAAGCGCGCGATATGTTTTAATACTCCAAACGTTACCTGGCGGAACAAAAATCTCTATTTTTTTATTAAAAAAATTCTCTAAGATCTTTTGAGATCTTAATATATGATCTTCGTGTATTTTTTCGTCTAATTCCGGCCAGAACTCACGATGGAATTTCCTATTAGAACCCCAAAATTTAGGCAGATGTTTTCCTACTATACAGTGGGTTAAACCATGATTGGCTACAATGATATCATTTTTGGAAAAGGCTTCTTTGAGTACCTTAGCCTCAAATGGAAAATTTTCAGGAAAAGGAATTAATTGAGAATTTTTATCAACCCAGCAAGCAGTAATTGCCACAATTGGTTTAATTTTATGCTCTTTAAATATTTTTAAAAACCCTTGCCACTCCGTGGTGGTTAATTCTTCATATTTTCCCCATTCTTTAAAAGGCTCAATTCTTTTAAAAAACCAAAAATTAGCTAAAGGAAAATAAAAATAGGGTATTTTTTTATATTTAAAAACTTTTTTCCCGTGTTGGTTATAGTATTTGGTTGAAGCACCAACATCATCGATACGAAAGGCAATCATTTATTTTTTTCCAAAACAAAAAATAAACCAGAATAAAAATTATCTTCTATTCTTTCTAGTTTAAACAGCCTCAAAAATAATAGGTAGGGTAAAAATAAAAGAAAGAGAAGGTGTTTTATCAGCTTATTTTTAATTAACTTTATTTTTTTTCTTAGAATATCCCAAATAACAATATAACCATTACCTATTTTAAAAGAATTGATTGAAGAAAAGATCTTAAAATCTTTCTTAAGACAGCTTTCGGTAAATCTCTTTTTATCTTGATGATCAGCGTACATAAAAGGAACACTAATAATTGCTCTCCCGCCTGGTTTCAGTACTCTATGGATTTCTCCAATAGCTGTTTGGTAATCACTAAGATATTCTAAAACCTCTGTACAAGTAACTGAATCAAAACTTTCGCTCTTGAAATTAAGACCTTTTTCTACGTCTCCTTTAATAACCCTCATTTCTTTATTAGGAATAATATCAATAGCAGTAACATTACCCTTGAAAAGATAGTCGTATCTTCTATTTTTAGAACCGATATCTAAGATATCACCCGAAATTAAAGAGGCATTTTCCTTAAGAAAATTCTCTAAAATATTACGATGATAGGTTTTTTCAAAAAAATCAATGAGCATATTTTAGCTTATTAAATTTAGCCAAAAAATGAACAAGAAAGAAAGCGACTTCTATTTTAAAAAAAAGTAAAATTAAACTAAAGATATGGGGTTGCTTGACTCTCTTTTGATAAAGTCCCTTTTTAATTAATCTAATGTACTCATTTCCTACTTCATACATAGTCTTTACAGAGATGTTTTTTTTATATTTAGGATAATTTCCTTTTACTATATTAATTTTCTCTATCAGCTCTTTTTTATTGTTAAAAAGCTCTCCACCCCTACCAATAATTTCAGCATTGCCGCCACTATTTAAGGCCACGACCGGTAAACCACAAGATAAAGCTTCAATTATCGAATTAGAGCAAGCATCGTCTTCCGTAGCGGTAACAAAAATGTCATTTTTTTTAAGCTCTTTAAATAATTCTTTAGGCGGCAAGGGAAATAATTGCCTAATATTTTTGAATGAAACAGGGGAATTGCCAACAAAGGTCATTTCATATCTATCAAAATCCAAATTATTATCTAAAAACTTATAAAAACTAAAGCCTTTCTTCCAATTTGGGGACCAGCTATCAGAAAATAATTTTACTTTTTCTTTGTTAAATTGGTGCTTATTATCATTGTCTCGACCGTTTTTTGCTACTGTCGTTGCATTGCCGATTATAGAAAAATTTTTACTTTTATTAAAACCTAATCTTACCGCTTCCACAAAAGACCAATTTGATTGAAAAATAACCAGATCAGCTATTCTATTTGCCACTTCAATAACAAGTTTGTCCATAATCTTCCAATATTGCCCTCTGTGGTAATAAAATACTGGTCCTAAGCGAAAGATAATAAACTTATTGGGAAATTTAATTTTTATCTTTATTGCCTTTAATAAATTTTGATAGCTATTGAACAAAATAGCCTTTGCTTTATTAGCATCTTTTTGATAACAGCCTTTTTTAATAAACTCTCTCTTTAGAAGAGTAAGAAATTGATTACCGCCCCCCCACGGTTTGTTGTGGAAATCGTAGATAATAGAGATCGAAACCATGTTAATTTTCACTTCCCATTATTAGTTAATAATAAAAAATAATGATAGGGGTGATCTCTATTAAAATAGCTTTTAATTATTTTCCATCCCACTTTATTAATATCTTTTCTAACCCTTCCCAGGGAGAAATTAACTTTACCAATCTCCCAATAATGTTCTCCCATAAACTGATGCCTTTTTCTTTTATAATAAATTTCTCTTTGTAGACTCACTCTTTTTTTAAACAAAGGAATAATAAATTCTAAATAAAGAAACATTGCCCCGGCCCTAGTATAGGGGAGGGTTAACAACAACCTTGGAGTTATTATCCTTAAATTTCTTAATGTCTTAAGAAAATCTTTATATTTAATATGCTCAAGAACCTGAGAGGCAACTATCAAATCAAAGCCTTCCTTTTTAAGCTTAAGAATTTCGTCGGTGGAGATATCCATAACATAATCTGGCTTCACCTTAGGATCAAAGTCTAAAGTTTTAACTTTGAAGTTAAGTAATTTCAGGGTTTTGGCTAAAAAATGGTTCCCTGGCCCTATTTCCAAAATCTTTTTAGGGTTTAAAGAGGCAATTTCCAATAATAATAAGCAATAAGTCGAAAGTCTCTTTAGGGCAAGATAAGATTTGAGAGAATAATAAGATTTATTTACTTGAACCGGATATTTCATCCTTGGGTTAAAATAGGTTTAAAAATACAAATTGTCATAATTTTTTTTGACAAATATAAATTGTAGTCTTAATAAAATATTATCGCCCCTTAAATGTTAATACATTAATTGGGAAAGATGTCAATTTTTTTAGCAAGATAAAGTATTGTCCTCCATATTTTTCGAGATCTGGGGGTTTTTTAGATATGCCGGTTTTTATCAAAGAAAACCCAAGTTTATTCGCTTGTTTTTTGGCATAATCTAGTGAGATTTTCAAATTTACGCAATTAACCCTAGTCTTAATTTCTCTATACTCTCTCGGATCTATTTTTTCTAAAAGTTTATCAAGGCAGTAAAGCATTTTTGCACTTCTTCCTTGAGATAAAGAATGCAACCGACCGAAAAACAAAATTGCATATCCTCCTTTCCTTAAAACTCTATGTGTTTCTTTTAAATATCCATTGAAAATATTAATGTTTCCGATGTGTTGTAAAACGATAAAAGAATAAACAAAATCCACACTTTCCTCTTTAAGGGGAATTTTCTTTCCATTATTCTTTATGAGAATAAAATTTTTTGCTCCTCGTCTTTTAAGCTCTCTCTCAACAATTTGGCCATCATTGTGGACGTCAATGCCAATTGCCTTTTTAAATATTTTCGTAGCGGGAAGAAGTAACCTTCCTCCGCCATAACCTATTTCTAGGGCTACTTTTAATTTCATATTCTTTAGTTCTTGCAAGATTGGCATTAAAATAAAAGCAAAAAAGTCGCATTGGCCTTTTAAAAAACTAATTTCTAAATCTCCCCCTGTTTCGTTAAACCAATTAAAGAAAACGGTTTTTGATCTTTTGGAGACCTTATGAATTTCCTTTTGGAAACCCCCGATATGGTTTTGGGTAATATATTTACTTACTCCCACAAATTGAAAATATCAATAAGTAAAATCACTATATATTTTTCGGTAATAGTAAATCACGATATTATCCCAATCATATTTTTTAATATTCTCAAGAGAATTCACTATGATTGTTTCTTTTAGTTTCTTATTTTTTAAAACATCAATGCTTGCTTCAAATAATTTGTCAACATCCTCTCTTTCTGCAAGCATGGCGTTTTTTTTGTTAACTAAAATGTCCGGCGCCATACCTACCTTGGTAGTTACCAGAGAAACGCCACAGGCCATCGTTTCTAAAATTGCCTTAGGCCCCCCCTCTTCCCTTGAGGTAACTAAATACAAATCTAGGGCATTATAATAATCAACGATGTCGTAATAATTTTGAAGGTAATCGTGGCGATAGGAAATTCCCATTTTTTCAAGGCCCCTTTTTACATAACCCCTGGCCGGTCCAGTCAATAAAACAAAAATAGGATAACGCTTGGCTAATTTTTCGACTACCTGAAGAAAAATATCTGGTCCCTTAACCAGTTTTGGTTCCAAACCATCCCCCCAGCCGGTGCCATCTTTTTGAAAGGAGCCGATAATAACTTTATTATCGGGGAGATTTAGCCTTTTCCTTATTCCTTTTCTTTTGGCAGGACTCTCCGGGTGAAAAACCGACAGATCAACACCCAAAGGGATAACCACTATTTTTTCTTTGCTTAAACCATAGCTTATCAATTTCTCTTTAGTTAAGTTACAGGAGGTGTGAACAATATCAGCCCACTCATTGAGCAGGGGGATATATTTGACACGAATATCACCGGGAGAAACATGGAACCAAGTCACCACCACTTTATTTTTTTGTTTAATCTTTTTGTTTTTAATTCCATTTTCATCCAAAAAAGTGTTAATCGAGCCGTAGTGAACAATCTTGTTTTGTAAGAAAGTATCGAGGGGCGTAATTCTGGCGCTAATTAATTTTTGTTTATTTAAAGAGTTAGTTATTTGCTTTCCGTCCCATTTAATTGACCAATCTTTTTCAATTACGTAAGATAGTTCTCTGGTACTTAAAAAATTGTTCACCGCACCGTTAAGATTTTGTAAACCGAAAGCTATTTTTTTAAAATTGCCCATATTTCCCCGAAGTGAACTGAGTAATTAGTAATCTCCAAGCCAGCTTTTTCTATTTCTCCCCTAAATAATTTCTCTGTATATTCAATAAAATGAGTTTTATCTAACCGATATTCCGTCCCTTTCTCCTTTTTATATAAAACCAACCAATCGCGATCAATCATTGGCACCCTGATCAAAATTTTTGGAGCTAGTCTTTTAATCCTCTTTAAAAAAACAACTCTATTTTTAATATGTTCCAAAACATTACTTAGAATAATAACATCAAATTTTCTTTTAAACTGAAATTTTGTGGCATCGCCGATAATAAAGTTTAAGTTTTTACGCTTGTAGTACTTTTTAGCAAATTTAATATTTTTCTTATTAATATCAATCCCTAAGACCAACTTAGCCTTTTTGACTAGATCGTAAGCAACCGCGCCATTGCCACAACCAATATCTAAAACACTATCGCTACTTTTTATATTATCAATAAAGAATTGGTGATAATTCATTATTCTATGCTTTGGATGAATTCCACCATTATCACGAATCGCTAATTTAGAAATTCTCCTGTAACAAAAATTATCTAAACCAAAAAGCAGTTTAAGCAATAGATTAATCATTTTTAAAATGGATTAATTGATTATAAAGGTTAATTTCCTTTTTTAGAACCCTTTCCAAACTGTATTGTTTCTCTATAGTCTCCCTGGCGTTTTTAGATAACTTTTCTCTTAGTTTTTTGTCGCTCATTAATTTAATTATTCCCTTCCTAATATTATCAGAGTCGGTGCCAACCAACCAACCGTTATAATTATGGCGAATAACTTCATTTATTCCTCGAACATTAGAACATAAACAGGGAAGACCACAGGCCATCGCTTCAAGAATCGTCTTTGGGTTACCTTCCCAAAAAGAAACTTGAGTGTAAATATCATATTGATTATAAATAGTTGGAAGATCATTATTTCTAACCACCCCTAAAAAATTAACTTTTATCCTATTCTTTCTTGCATAATTTTTAAGAAACTTTTCTTCTTCTCCTTTACCGACAATATCAAGACTGACATTATCTATGCTTCTCAAGGCTAAAAGGAAAGCTCTTAAGTTCTTCACCCTATTGAGCCTACCAACAAAAAGAATCTTTATTATTCTTTTTCTTAATTTTCTCTTTAGTTTAATAGGTTTAAAAATTGCAGTATTAATAGGGTTAGGAAGAACTAAAACCTTATCATCAAGTTTATACTTTTTAACAAGATATCTTTTCTGGGTTTGACTAGTAACGGTAGCGATATCAGAAGATAAATAGGCGATACTCTCCAGTAAAAAAAATAATAATTTTTTAACCTTTTCTTTAAAACCTCCATCCTCATAAGTACTCAAACTAAGAGTATAGCCGGATCTTAAAAAAAGAGGCTTTTGGTAAATCACCCTGGCTAATATTGCGCTCCATGCCCCCAAGATTTGATTCGTTTTAATCAAAAGAGAGGACTTAATTTCCTTCTTATAAAGAAACGGAATAATCAAAGAGTAGATAAGGTTAGGCAGATGAAGTTTCTTAGGTAAGATAACTATTTCCTTAGGAATTTTCTGGATAAACTTATAATCTCTCTCTCCATAAGTAGCCCAATAGACTTTGCCAAAACCAAAATATTTGACTAAAGATTGATAGTAATCTATTTCTCGATAGACACTACCATTGCTAAACCAATCTTCTAATGAATTAGCAAAGGTAAAAAATAAAAATAAGTTTTTCATAAAATTAGAAATCGTCTAAGCTTTTTCTTAATAAACATAAATTCCGCCCCAGGAATAATTACCTTGTTATCTAAGATAAGGTGACTATGGAATTCGCTGTATCTATCTTTTCCCAAAAGGATTCTTTGTTGATAAAACTTCTTAGCAAAGTAGGCAAAGTAAACTTGCTGTCTAAATTTATTAGAAGAAATCGAGTTTTCGGAAACTCGAAAATTCAAAAGGGTTTCAGGATAATTAACAATATTCTTCCCTTGAGAAATCAACCTTAAATAGAAATCATAATCTTGGGCATAATAAAATTTTTCCCTATAAAACATCCTAAAATTTCTAAACATAATTAAAGGATGACATAAGCAGTTCCTCTTCTCCAATGTCTTTTTTATCACTTGCGAATTTAACGGTAATCTCTTCTCCCCAATCTTTTTTCCGGTTTCATTAATGAAATTAATGTGACTTCCAATAAGGAAGATATTATTTTTCGCTTCAAGATAATTAAATTGCTTTCCCAATCTATCTGGAAAACTAATATCATCGGCGTCCATTCTAGCAATATACTTTCCCTTAGCCAACCCTAAGCCGACATTAAGAGCTTTAGTCAAGCCGATATTTTTCTTATTTTTGACCAAAATTACTCTTTTGTCTCTTTTTTTATAAAAATTAAGAACTCTCTCAATATCAGAGTCATTAATAGAGTCGTTTATAATAATAAATTCAAAGTCGGAAAATGTTTGTCCTAAGATCGAGGAAATTGACTGTTTAAGCCACCCTATGTCAGTCTTAAAAACTGACATTATCACTGAAATTTTAGGTGAGGACATATTAAAAAGAAGGCTTTTTAATTTTCAAGAAAAGGTCTGATTTAATCACTCTTTTCCCTTGAATTTTTTTCCTTTCCTTTATAGTATTGGGGAAAGATTTAAGAAAAAATAAAAACGACCAAATAAAACTCTTAATTACTAAGAAGGACCTTCTCTTGACTGTTTGGTAAAGACTACCGCAAAAATAAAAAAGAAAGATTGCAGGACTAAATAAAAGGGCATTTTTTAAGGTAAAATTTTTCCATAAAATTCTCATTGCTCCAGGAAACATGTATTGCAATTTCCAAGCCCACTTCTTATTATCAACTTTTCTCTGGACTCCTAAGTGAACAAAACAAAGATTGTAAAGAGAATAGTTCTTCTTACCAGTCAAAATATAGCTTCTTATGTTTATGTCGCCAACATCCAGATAATATGGTTGTTTCTCGTCGTAGCCACCAATTTCCAAAAAGTGATTTCTTTTAAAGAATACCGCTTGTCCCTCGACTGAAACGACCTCCGCATAAGCTTTCTTAAGTTTTCTGATTTTAAAAACTTCCTCTTTTGGCCTTAAACCATAAGCAAACGGACTCCAAAAGCCACCATAAATGGATGTGGTCTTTTCTCCTTTATTAACGAGCAGGGGGCAAATAAAACCACACCGTTTCTCTTGATAAAAATTTAGAAACTTAAACAAACAGTCTCTGTTATCAATCAGGGTGTCTTCGTCTAGAAGTAAAACATATTCACCCCTCGCTTTTTTAACTATTTGATTCTTGGCAACGCAGTACCCCAAATTGCTATCATTCTTAATGAGACGAATCTTATTGTTAAACCCAGCTAAATACTCCAAGCTACCATCCGATGAAGCATTATCGACAACCAAGATTTCATAACTAGGGTAGTTTAGGGATAGTAGGGGAGGAATAGTCTCTTTAATATATTTTTCCCCATTAAAATTAAGGACTCCAATTGTTATTAGTGGTGTTTTTTCCTCTACGAGCATTTAAATTATTTTTTTAATATCGCGAGAAAGTTTTTAGAGAAAACGTCGATGCCCTTACGACCATTCAATAAAAAGTTAACCTTTTTAAATCGATAGATTATGTCTATAATAAAAAATCTTCTGATCTGATCAATTACCGGAAGCATTAATGGCAAATATAAATTATAAACCCGACAGTCACCAAATCCAGAAATAAAGGCAAGCTGTTTAATTTTCTCTTCCGTATAACCAACCTCATGAGTAAAATCAGAAAAAAAGCTAGAAATGCCATATATATTATTACAATTAACTGTTTTAATAAGAATCTCTCCATCTTTCTTCAGAATATTTCTACAGTCTCGTAAAAAAGAAACAACTTTTTCTTTTGGAACATGCTCCAAAACATCATTAATTACTATTAAATCATATTTTCCCTTACCGTATCCTGTTACAAAACTATACATATTAGCTTTTTTTACAAACTTAAAACCCCTCTTTCGACAAAAAGAAACATTCTCGTTATCTAAATCTATGGCCTCAATATTTTTGTAACCATATCGCTCCAAAAAGAAAAGAAAGTGGCCCAGACCGCAGCCAATTTCTAGAATCTTCGGTTTTTTATATTTCTCCAAATGAGGAAGATAATTTTTTTTAAAATAGCAAAGATAATGAAAAAATTCTAGCTTGGATAAATTAAATGATTTTTTCCTCAAGAATAGAGAATACTTAGTATAGTTACCCATATAACATGTTTATAGATAATAAAGATAGTTAGTGGCAATCCTTGTTATTGAAAATGTTTTTAGCTTTTCTAGATTGATAGCAGAAAGGGTTTTTTTTAATTCCTTATCAAGGAAAAACCTTCTCGTTGACTTAGCAAGTAAATCCGAAGATTTTGGCTTTATCAATAAAGCATTTTTGCCATTTTCCAGAATATCAATCTGGCCTCCATTATTAGTTGCCACAATCGGCAAACCAACCTGCATCGCCTCCTGCAGCACTATACCAAAACCTTCGTGTAAAGAAGACAAAACATAAAGGTCGGAATTGTCTAAATACTGAAATTTTTTTTCTTCGGAGACAAAACCCAAAAAGTGAACCCTGCTGTTTACTTTAAGTTTTTTAGTTAAACCTTTCAGATCCTTTTCTAACGGACCGTCGCCAATCAAGTTTAATTCAATTTCCTCGGGTAGGCTTTTCATTGCTTGGATTAAATATTTAAAACCCTTTCTTTCCACCAATCGGCCAACGGAAATTAAATAGAATTTGTCTTTTTTCATTCCCAATCTGTCTCGAGAAACCTTTTTAAACTTAAACTTTTCGTAGGGCAGGGGAATAATGTGAATTTCTTTTTTGGGATTAAAATATTTTATGGTGTTTTTTTTAGTGTTGCTTGATTGGCAAACCAAGACATCGCAATTATTTAAAATAAAGCAAACAATTTTTCGCCAATGCCAGTGTTTGTGAGGAGAAGACTTTTTAGAGGGATCATAAATATCACCCCCGTGAAGAGAAAGAATATTTTTAATTCCAAAAAGCTTTGACAACACTAGCCCCACCGGACCGGTAGGAACAGCAAATTGAGTATTAATAAGGCTATATTTGTTTTTAAAGCACAGTTTAATGCCCTTTAAGACTGCAAAAAAATCGTAAGTTAGCATTGATAAAAAAGAGGCTGTGGCCCGATCTTTTCTAAAAAAAGTTGACACTCGATGGATGTTAATACCATCAACAGTTTCTTGTTTTTTTAAACCCTTATAGTAGGAGGTTACATAGTCAACCTCGTGGCCCAATTTTATAAAACCTTTGGCTAACTTG
>CAZWNN010000011.1:0-19805 GCA_964635935.1 Candidatus Woesearchaeota archaeon | reverse complement strand
ACTTTTTTTTATTTAATTGCTATTCTCTGTCCTTTCCGGACAGAGCAGTCTTGTTACTATTTTTAGATTAAGAACAAAAAATCCAAAACATTTAAATAGTATACACAACAGGTATATACACAATGGATATATTTGAACAAACAATTCTCTGCAAAGACTGCAACAAAAAAATGCAACCAATAATAGTAGCAAAAGACAATTTCCAACTTCGAGCAATCCAGTGCCCAAAATGCAACCACAAAATAATCCACCCAGCCGACAAAAGGGAATTCCAAGATTTCCAAAACATGAAACAAAAACATTATAAAGTCAAACTACGCTTTGTAGGAAATAGCTACGCAGTTTCAATACCTAAAGAAATAATTAATTTCATGAATGAACAAGAAAAACAAATGAAGCAAATGGTCGATTTAAGTTTCGAAGACTTCCGGAGGTTGTCTTTAAATTTCTAAAATGGAATTAAATATAATTGGAAGCGCAGCTTCCCTATCTAAGGGAAAGTTGAAGCCACAAGAAAACCGGAGGTTGTCTTAGGCTATGGCCCAAGAAAAAAAAGCAAAACTCCAAGTAGTAGAAGCACTTCAAGACGACGCATACAAAGGCATTGCTCGAATTGACCCAGACTTAATGCGAAAACTCGAACTTCAGAGAGGAGACATAATTATAATCAAAGGCCAGAGAGAAACACCCCTTATTGTCGACCGTTCTTATCCAGCAGATGTTGGAGAAAATATAATAAGAATCGACGGCATAACAAGAAAAAACGCAAAAACAGGAATCGGAGAAATAGTTGAAATAACAAAAGCAAAAATCCAGGAAGCAAAAAAAATCACAATCGCACCAGCCCAGCAAGGAATCATAGTTCAGGCAAATCCTGAAAATCTAAAACGCGGACTACTAGGAAGAGCCGTTGTAAAAGGAGACATTCTAGTTTTAGGAGGAACCCAAAGAAGAAGAGACTTAATGTCAGAAGGATTTGGAGATTTTTTCGGAGATATTGAAAACATGTTCAACCAAATGGGAATGGCAGGAGCAATGCCAGGAATGGGTCAGCTAAGATTTGCAGTTGTCTCAACAGCTCCAAAACAACCAGTTGTAATCGGAGAAAACACCCAAATAACCCTCTCACCAAAAGCAGTTGACATTTCAGAAGATGCTGCACCGCAAGTAACTTACGAAGACATTGGAGGACTAACAGATGAAGTAAAAAAAGTCAGAGAAATGGTTGAGCTTCCTCTAAAGCACCCGGAGATATTTTCAAGATTAGGAATTGAACCTCCTAAGGGTGTTCTTTTATACGGCCCACCAGGAACAGGTAAAACCCTTTTGGCAAAAGCAGTTGCAAACGAGAGCGACGCGCATTTTATATTACTTAACGGACCAGAAATCATGTCTAAGTTTTACGGAGAATCAGAGAAAAAGATTAGAGATATTTTCAATGACGCAGAAAAAAACGCCCCCTCAATTATTTTTATCGACGAAATTGACGCAATCGCACCAAAACGAGAAGAAGTAGGTGGCGAAGTAGAGCGGAGAGTTGTATCTCAATTACTAACAATGATGGACGGACTGCAAGCCAGAGGTAAGGTCATAGTCATTGCAGCAACAAATAGAGTAAATGCAATTGACCCAGCTCTTCGAAGACCAGGAAGATTCGACAGAGAAGTTCAATTGTCTGTTCCAGACAAAAAAGGAAGACTATCTATTTTAAAAATTCACACAAGAGGAATGCCCCTTACAAAAGATGTTGATTTAGATGAACTCGCAGCAAAAACCCACGGATTTGTCGGAGCAGATGTATCCGCACTTGCAAAAGAAGCAGCAATGTCTGTGCTAAGAAGACTGCTTCCAGAACTAAAACTAGAAGAAGATGAATCAGAAATCCCGCGAAAAATTCTTGAACAATTGATAATTGCAAAAAAAGATTTTGACGATGCCCTGAAAGTTGTAAGACCAAGTGCAATGAGAGAGGTTTTAGTAGAAACACCAAATATAAAATGGGATGATGTCGGAGGAATTGAATCTGCAAAAATAGAACTAAAAGAAGCTGTTGAATGGCCCCTGAAATATCCAGAATCTTTTGAAAGACTCGGAATCAAACCCCCAAAAGGAATTCTACTCTACGGTCCACCAGGAACAGGTAAAACACTTTTAGCAAAAGCCGTTGCAAACGAGTCAGAAGCAAACTTCATCCAAGTCAAAGGCCCATCCTTACTAAGCATGTGGGTTGGAAAGTCAGAAGAAGGAGTAAGAAAAGTTTTTGAAAAAGCAAGACAGGTAGCACCTTGCATCATTTTCTTCGACGAAATTGACTCTCTCGCAAGCAAGAGAGGCGGATACCCCAGCGGAGGTTCAAGAGTAACAGAGTCAGTCTTAAACCAGCTTCTAGCAGAAATGGACGGGATAGAAGATCTCACAAACGTAATAGTAATCGGAGCAACTAACAGACCAGACATGCTCGACCCAGCACTAATGCGCCCAGGAAGATTTGACAGAATCGTCTCTGTAACAGTTCCAAGCGAAGAAGGCAGACTAAAGATTCTAGAAATCCACACAAAGAAAATGCCCCTAGACAAAACAGTTAATCTCAAAACCATCTCAAAAGATACAGAAGGTTTCACAGGTGCAGATATCGAAGCCCTGGTAAGAGAAGCAGCAATGCTCGCTCTAAGAGAAAACATCAACACAAAAATAGTAAAAAACACCCACTTCCAAAAAGCCCTGGATAAAGTAATGCCATCAGTCAGTAAAAATGATGCCGAAAGATACAAACAAGTCGAACAGCAGTATCTCAGAAGCGCAAGGGCTGCGTTGGGGAACGGTGCTAGTTATACTGGATAATCCTATATAATCCACCACAATAATTAATTTAAAGGTAAGTTTGGTAAATAATTTATGACCCCTATAGCAGGCCCATGTGGACGAGGAGAGTACAGACAAGAAGATGCTACTGGAAAGCAGGTAGAAGTTGGAAGATTTTATAGGCCGGTATCTAGAGCTGATGAACTTTATTTTATTAAAAGATTGGGGAGTGGCAGAGATGAAATTTTTGCAGAAGTTTTTCGCTTAGGACTTCCAACACCTTATGAAGTTTTTATTAGGGGTAGAGGACAATATCGTCCTCCTGGCCCTGACAAAGATTTTCCAATGGTAGAATCTTCCGATTTTCTTGAAGCTAACCCTACGGAATTTATTCAGGAGTGGAAAGAAGGCATTAAAAGATTAGAAAAGTGGGTTGAGCAGAAAAAACCTGAAGAAGATAAAGCACCAGGAAGCGAGCGAACAGCGTGAGCAAGCAGCAGGGAGGGCGAGCAATTTGCTCTTGATTATTTTATCTATAATGTTCGAAGAGTGAATTGGGAGTAGGGATGATCACAAATTGGCGGGGTGGCGCAATTAACCAAAAGAAATTTTTGATAAAACTTTTTTCTAAAAGTTTTGTTGGAGCTTCTTACACAGGATAATAGTTAATTCTAAAAATAGTTGTTTATTATTAAGAGTATGAAACTAAAAGAGGTTAAGAAATTTCTTGAAAAATTAACTCAAGACAATATAATTATTGATCCACATTTTTATAAGAGAAGTAGAGAAAGACCAATAAATGAGAGCCTTGTTAGGAGTTTTTTATCCCAACTTAATAAATTAGAAAAAATTGAACAAGGAAAAGATAAGGACAGATTTAAGTTGTGGTTTAAAATGAGTAGAAAATATTCATTAGTTTTAATAATTGAGATTAATCTCTCAAAAGATTTAAAAGTAATAAGTGCTTGGAATAGTTATAAAAAATGGCAAGACAAATTAAAACAATAGATTATGATTCTGAAAATGATATATTCTTTATATCTGACGGAGAAAAGGTAAAAGCCTCTTTAGATATTGGGGATTTTGTTTTAGATGTAAGCCATAATAATTTTATTTGTGGAATAGAAATAATGGATGCAAGCGAGAACTTAGGGATTGATAAAGATGTTTTAAAAAACATCAAGAACATAAATATGTCAGTCACATACAAAACAAATCATGTTTATGTGCTACTTATGATGACCTTTAAGAAAAACGGCAAAGAAGTTAATATTCCTATTCCCCTCACCCTCGGGCTCGGGCATAAAGTCCCAACCAAAGAGCTGTTGGTTTATAATTAGGATTTCTGATGCTGGGGAGATGAGGATTGTTAGTTTTGATTGGAGCTTATAGCAAGCGCTCTCCAAGTTGCGCTAGTGCGGGAGATGGGAGTGATCACTAATTTTTGGCGGGGCAAAAATGGGAAAGCGAACCTTTGTGAGCGGATTTTTGCAGGGGTTGGTCAATAGAAGTTTTTGATAAAACTTTTTTCAAAAAGTTTTGTTGTGGGCGGGGTGGCGCATCTTATACTGGAGAAAATTAAAAAGGGAAGAGTAAAGAGAAACCGTAGGTTTCTTTTTGAGGGTGCTGGTTATACTGGATAAAGAAATAGATAATCCTAAATATACTCGTTTATAGAGATAAAAATGGGTGCTAAGGAATTTGATTATTATATTTTTATTGATTATTCTGAAAGTTTTATTGGTTATATAATTATTGAGAAAAATGACATTAAAGATTGCTTGTCAAAAATTTCAAGATTTAGACATTATAGGAAAGCTATGAAAAGAAAGTTGTATTTAAAAAATGCAAAAAAGACTTTCATTAAAAAGAGATTACTAAATTGTTTCATGAAGAAAAAAGTAAGAAATGTTTTAGAAACTCCTGAAATTTTTACAGATATCGCAGAATTCTTAAAAAAGAATAAAGATTCATCAATATTTATTTCTGTTGATAACAGGCAATATCCTAATTTTGAAAAATTTGTCAAGATAATTGATGGAAAAAATGTAAAAGTAATCAAAGAAAGTGAATTAAAAGAGAATACAAATGCATATCGGATAAACCTTATTTTAGATACTTGGTTAAATATAGAAAGAATGAAAAAGGATAACTAATATTAATAAAAATATAGGGTAAGTGCGTCCGTCTATCCTACTAACCGCATCATCGCAAGCGAGCACGGGGTTCGTCAGGTCGCGTTCCCCTATGATATATCCACGTACGCACACAATTTAAATGTTTCGGTGAGCAATTTGCTCTTGGCCCTTGATTCTATAATTTCCAAAGAGTGAATTGTGAATTCAGGAAACCTTGGTTTCCTAAGAGTTTTATCAAAAACTTAGGTTGTTCAACCTCCACCCCCAAGTGGCATATAGTCTTATCGCTTCGCTCCCTTTAGCTTTTTAACTTAACCACACAAATCTTTTTAACTTCCTATTTATTATACTAAACATGAGAAAAATAAGGGAGTATGCTATTATGGCAGCAGCTTTTGTTGCGGCATCCCTTAGTGGGTGGTATGTTGGAACAACAATCAATTCTTCTTTTTCTTCTAAACCTGAACCTCGTTTGTCACTTCCTCCTGAAGCCCCCAATCCTATTGAACAAGCTTCTGGAACTAGTCCAGATGGAAATAGCTTAAGGTGGGAAAGAATAAGACTTAAATATGAAGCAAGGATGGCAGAAATTCAACTTGAAGTTGCAAGAGATGTTGCTTTATCTGGAATGGAGCTAGCACTTATAGATTTTAAGTGGCAATTACAAAAGCAAAATAGAAAATTTGAAGTTGCTCTGGAAGAGAATAGTAAAAAACTGGAAGAAACTTTAGCTCCTTATTTGGATAGAAAATAACCCACCACCCCCAACCCCACCACCCCAAGTGGTAGGTAGCTTATCGCACCCTCCGGGTGTTCCTTTTAGCTTCAACCGAAAACCTTAAATACTATCTTACGTTTATTTATACGTATGGATATTAGTAAGGAAGACTTGCTCCGGATAAATAAGGGTTTTGGTGGAGGGTTGAGAAGTGATAACAGTCTGGACTTTGCATTTGAAAAACAAGAAGGCAAAAAAATTGGACCGTATAAAAAACTCGCTTACATGCTAAGGGCGGTTTTAGTTGACCACCCATTTACAGATGGAAACAAGAGAACAGCTATGTTCCTCTCCCTTGCCTTTGCGCACGAGCAAAAAAAACAAATAGATGATGAATTATTATTACACCAAATTATATCAATAGCAAAGAAAAACATAACAGATATAAGGGTTATTACAGACAGAATTAAGACAGCAATAAAATGAAAAAAACACAAATAAAAAAAATCTTGAAAGAGAACAAGCACTTATTTGAAGCTCTGGAAAACTATGACAAAACAATGGAGCTTCCATTTCAGAGAAAAAAAATAAACCTGACTTTAGCAGTTGAAACTATCAACAAATTAGAGAAACTCAGAGAAAAAACCGGTAAACCTATTTCTCGGCTAATTGAGGAAATGTTTTAATCTTTTTCCCAACCCCATCAATCGCGCTCTCGAAGAGCGCTCCCTCTATCACACTCTCCGGGTGCTCCCTTCCCTTTTTCTCTCCTGACATAAGCCACATATGTTTTGGTGAATCCATCCTCAACTGCAGGTTCGTCATAGCATCCTGGAACAAGAACATGTGGTACAATTATAAAATCTTCAACTTCCCCTCTCTGAACAGCTTCTTGACAACGTTGAGCTAAAAAATTAACACTACCTCTAAGCTCATCCAGAAGTCCAGCACCAAATTTTTCAAAACCTAATTCAAGGAAATATTCATGCAAAGTTCTCTCTCATAACATAGCAGTTAAAATAAAACCCCATTTAAATTAATTATTGTGATGAAATTCCTCCAAAAAAAACACCCCACCCCAAGAAAACTTTTTAGAAAAAAGTTTTATCAAAAACTTCTATTGAAAAACCCACACCAACCCCACCAATCGCGCTCTCGAAGAGCGCTCCCTTTATCATCCAGTCCATCGCGCCCTTCGGGTGCTCCTTTTAGCTTCAATTCAACCCCGAGTATAAACCACACACCCATCCTCCAAAACAAGAACAGAGTGCTCAGCCTGACTAACCGGCTTCTTACTCTTCTCAATCAAAACAGGAAAGTTCTTTAAAATTCCCTGATTAGTCAAAATCTTCAGAGCAAAATTAACTTTCTTAAAACCAGCATTCACCAACCACCTCCGACAAAAAGGCCGCGTCTTATAATTCTCCCGAACAAACTTTAAAATCTTCCGAGCATCCCCATCACGCACAGCCCCATCTTTCTGGAGCATATAGATTTCAGAATCCTTGCCTTCATAAATCTCCCCAACACCAGTAGTTAAAAAAGGCTCAATTGCAATTGCAATTTCTTTTAACACATTTTCATTACTGTTTTTATAATTAGAAATAGTCAGACCAGCATGAATCATGTTCCTACCAAGAGAGTGCCCGCTTAAATTTCTAACAATGACATATTCAGAATCCTTCACAACAGAAAGAACAGCAGCCCCAATTTCATTAACCTTAACACCGGGCTTCACAACATCAAGAGCAGCATCAAGAGCTTTTTCATTTAACTCAATCATCTCCTTATGCTTTCCATCTTTAGTCAAGTCAAGAGAAAAAGCAGTATCTGCAATATAACCATCAACAGCCACCCCAATATCCACATTCAACAGCCCCTCTGCAAGTGTATCATCTTCAGGACTCGGAGTATAGTGAGCAGCAACCTCATTCAAACTAAAATTCACAGGAAAAGCAACCTCTCCCCCCAACTCCCCAATCTTCCCCTCAATTTTCTCAGCAACATCAAGTAATTTAACTTCCGGTTTTATAATTTCCTTAGCATAAGCTACAACTTTCGTAGCTATTTTGCCTGCCTTCTTATACGACTCTATTTCGTTTTTATCCATGCTCATAAGAGAAATAAGAGGTTTAAAAAACTTGCATAATTGAGAATTCACATAGAAGTTTAGTAATTCCCAATTCATTATAAATAATAATTTCACCTTGTTTTATCTTCAAGCTATTGCGGAAATTTAGCCCATCTTAATTATTATTGTGCTAAATTTCTGTTAGCTCTGCAGAGCATCTTTCACAATATATCTCAGATGTTTTTACAGGATTACTAAACTTTAATCTATATACTCAAAAACAATAGTTTTTATAAATTGCCTTTGGTTAATCTAATTATGGTATTTGAAAAATTTAGAGGAGCATTGGAGGGGGCTAGTTGGGGTACGAGACTTTTTGTAATGGGTACATACGCTTTTGTTTTAAATGCCGTTTTATATCTTCCTTCTATTTCATCTCATAATTCTATGGCAACACAATTGGATAGAGAAGCAGCTACGAAAGAAAGGCTAGTAGCAAAATGTACCTCTTTAACACCTTTTTTTGAAATGACTCAAGAAGCTAATCAAAGATTAGAAGAAGTAAAGAGAGAAATAGAAAGAGCAAGAAATGAAGCAAACGCATATAGAGCAAAAGCAGCAAGATGTTCTTCAAGAGCTTTCGTTTATGGATACTTCACAGGAGACTAAACCCGAACCCGCCGCTCCTTAGGCATATAATTACTAATCATCTTCTTATCTGCATTTAACCTCCCCACCCCAATAATATCGCCCTCAGATTTCAAAACAACAAACCCAGTAACACCCTTACTAACCTGCCCCTCTTCCAATTCAACATCCTTACCAAGAAACCACTCCTTCTCCTGCCCCCCATCCAACTCAATTATATTGCTCTTAATCTGCCCCTCCAAAACATGCGCAGCATCCAAATTAAGCCGAACATCTCTTTTACCATCCCGATTAATACTTTCCTTTGCAAAATACATCCCAACTTCGCTAATAGGCACAACCTTCCCAAGCATCTGCAATTCATCACTTGAAAAACTCCCAGAATAAGCTCTGATTTTTTCTTTGCCTGTTTTAAGAAGCAGGTAAGGAATCTTTGTAATTCCAAATACATTCAACTCAGCTATTATTTTCTTCTTTTTGGTTTTATCTAGGATTTGCGGTTTCATTTAATGTTTATATCCAAAAATTTTATCATACTCTTTATGATCTATAATATCTAAAATAAAACTTATGATTTCTAATTTATTTCCAGTTATTGTATAAATAAGTCTCCAACGATTAGCTAATTCAATTCTCCACAGATTTTCAACATCATAATTAATTATATATTTCGGAGAAATCTGTCTTTTTTTAATCTGCTCTCCTGCAAAAGGGTCTTGTTTTAAAGTTTCTTTAATCCTATTTATGCTTCTTAAAATAGTTTGATGAAAAGAACTTTCTACTCCCCTCTTTTTCTCATCATCAACAATTTTATTTAATTCTTGATAAACCTCATCTGCTTCTTCTGAGAGAATTATTCGAACCTCTTTACCAAAAGGCATCTAAATCTCTCTGCCTCTTTCAAGGGCTTTTTTTAATTTAGGGCTTGGATTATAAATCCACAAAATTCCCTTATGACTATCAATAATCATTCCCCTCCCCTCCAAATAATTTAAAATTAAATTTAATGTCTGGTGCATTATTTTTGAAGGAAGTCTCTTCTTAAGCTCTTCCCTGCTAATCATACTCTCTGCATTTCTCAGAGTTTTCTCTACCATCAGCAGAGTCTTAAGAGTTGGATAGTGAATTACCTGTTCCATGTTTTTATATAAAGTTATATAATTAAATATATGTATCTATATAAAGTTTTCTATTGTGCTTTATTTAACTTTTTTAAAAATTCTTTCGTTTCCTTATTATTTTTTAATATGATAAATTCTTTTTTAAATTTCTTTGCAAGCCTCTTCCAAATCATTAAATCTGTTTTATAATCAAAAATAGAAAATTTTATCATTTTCCAAAACTTTTTTATTTCCTTATTTTTCCTTTTTCTTTTTATGTATCTTAATATTATTCTTTTAATTAAAATAATCCTTGGAAATTGTAATAAGATGACTAAATCAGTCTTTTTAAAAGCTGGGAGGATCCATTTTCTTTTATGTGTTCCCTCTATTACCCATTCATTCCTCTTAGCAATTTTTTTAAGTTTTGCATCTCTTTCTTTTTCATTAAATTTTATACCTTTATTATCTTTGTATGCAATATCATCTGTTGTGTAATAATCAATTTTCAAGATTTTAGAAATCTCTTTAGCTAATGTTGTTTTTCCACTTGCTATCCCTCCAAATATCCAAATTCTTTTAAGTTTCATCTCTCCCTCCTTAAATGAGCAATAAAAAACCCATCACTATCATTGTCCTGCGGATAAACCCTCACACACTTCTTAACAGAAGAATCAAAACTTCTCCCATCCCATTCAGTTAACCCGCAGCGAGTTTTCAACTCCAACTCAATAGGCAGCACCTTAGCCCCCATCTTCCTAATTAAAAAATCAACAACACCCTCATTTTCCTCAGGCGCCATTGTGCAAGTTGAATAAATCATCTCACCACCAGGTTTCAGCAACTCAAAAGCAGAAGCAGCCAACCTCTTCTGAACCTTAGAAAGATTCTCAATCATCTTAATATTCCACATCAATAAAGTCTTAGGTGACTTACGCAAAGTCCCCTCCCCAGTACAAGGTGCATCCACCAAAATCTTATCAAATCTCAAATTACTTCTCTCTTTCAATCTCTTGCACAAAGCCCCGCCCTCTTTCCGAGTCACAATCACATTCATCACCCCACATCTCTGCAAATTCGAAGCCAAGATTCTCAACCGGCTAAGAGAAATATCATTAGCAATCACAACCCCTTTATTCTCCATCATAGCCCCTGCCTGAGTAGTCTTGCTTCCCGGAGAAGCAGCAATATCGAGCAAAACATCTTCAGAAGTAGGAGCTAAAACAATCATCGGAAGCATAGAAGAAATATCCTGCACATAATAATAACCAAGAAGATGCTCTCTAGTTTTCCCAAGTTCCCCCGGCTCCAACCGCGACTCCACAATTATTACCTCTGGATTGCTCTTAAAAGGCTGTTTAATTTTCCAACCCTTTCCCTCTAGTCTTTTAATCAACTCATCAGGTGAAATTTTAAGAGTATTACAACGAATAGAGTGCGGAGTCCCAGTTCTAATTATCTTCCAAAATTTCTCTTCATCTTCTTTTCCATCTAGTAATTTTGAAATCCTTTCGACAAAAGCGGGTTTTGGATCATATCTTTGCATTTAAAACAATATACTCTATAATACAAATTCTTAAAAAGAGTTTTTATATTTATTCTTTATAAAATGACTAAATTAAGTTTAGCTGAAAGATTTTTTGTAAATAGTTCAGTCAGAAGAGTTTTACAAAGACAAGAAGCAAAAAGATTTAGAGAATTATCTTCTCTCCCAAAAGGCAGTACTGTATTAGAAGTTGGATGCGGAAAAGGATATGGAGCTGAATTAATTAATAGATATTTCCAACCTCAAGAAATTTATGCAATGGATTTAGATGAAGAAATGATTGAAATGGCAAAAAAAAGAAACCCCAGCCCATGTATACATTTTCAAGTTGGAGATATTACACATCTTGAATTTCCAGATAAAAGCTTTGAAGGAATTTTTGATTTTACTATTTTGCATCATGTTGTAGACTGGGAAAAAGCTTTAGATGAAACAGCTAGGGTTTTAAAACCTAAAGGATTATTGCATATAGAAGATTTATCAATAGAATCTTTTCAAGGCATGGGAACATTATGGAGATTAACTTCACATCCTTATGAAACAATGTATACAAGAACAGAATTCAGAAATTATCTAACACAAGAACTAGGTTTCAATATTCAACAGCAAGGTTCCTGCCACCCAAAATGGCTTTTTAATGATTTTCTTCTTATTGCTGAAAGCTCTTAATTTATCTCTTCAATAAATCTGGAAGCCCTCCACTAGGCTGCCGAATACTTCCCATTACAGAGCCTTGACAGTCAGTGTTATTAATTTTGATCTCAAATTTTCCAACAAGTCTTCTTTTTGTTCTCCGATATTCAATATATTTTACTTCAACTTTAATTCCTTCTGGATTTCTTATAGGTCTTCTAATACTAATATCTATATGACTTCCTAATACAGCTCCTATTTGTGGTTTATCCATATTAAACAGCTTACAAATAAAAGCATCAATTACCTGACTCATAATTCTATGAATAGTATCATAATGTAATAAAAATTTCCCATCACTTTCTATAAAAGGGTCTTCAAAATCAACATTAGCACAAGCAGTTCCCTTTTCAATATCTATTTCAAGAGTACCTACATTCATAACATTCTTAGCAAAACCCCTCATTAAATATTCAGATTCATATCCCTTAGGAAGGTTATCATAATGGCTCATGCAAGATAATAAAAATTATCCCTTATAAGTATTTATATGATTTAAGATAAATGTTAAGTTTTAACTTCTTTAAAGCAGCACCTTTTTAAATATTAACATATTCAATAAAACATGCCAATAAAACAAGCTCAAGATGAAGTTGACAAGTGGATTAAAGAAGAAACTTCTGGTTACTGGCAACCTCTGTCAATCATGGCAGCAATAACAGAAGAAGCAGGTGAACTTGCAAAGGAACTCAATGACAGATTCGGAGGAAGAATAAAAAAACCAACAGATGAAACAAAAGATATTGGCGACGAACTTGCAGACATAATCTTCGCCCTAATTTGTCTTGCAAATTCACAAAAAATCAACCTTGATGAGGCTTGGTCAAGAAAAATGGATAAGTGCTACGGAAGAGATAACGATAGATACAAGGAAAAATAATTACTTAACAACCACTCTAAGAACATGTTCAGAAAGTGAAACCTCAACAACATCGCCCTTATTAAAATCATAAACACAATTAGAATCAAGTGCAATAGCACCACCACTAAACCTTTCTGAAACCACTTTCAACCTCTCTCCCTCATCAATTTCTCCGTGCAAAATTTCTGGATTAAATAATTTTCCAGAATAAGGTTCTCTTACTAAAAATTTTAATTTTTCCTCTTTAAAATCAAAAACATTTCCCCCAGCAGACTTATACCAAGCACCTGAACCAGAACCAGTTGCAATTAAAACCCCTGAACTTCTCTGCTCTTCTTCTCTCCCATTAAAAAAAATTCTGTATCTCGATGTATGAAACTGTGAATTAGAACCAATATAAACATCATTCAAGGCAAGTTTATCTAACTCAACCCCGTTTCTAACAATCTTTATTCTCTGCCGCCCTATAACCTTGTAATCTCCATTAAAAACCTCTTTTAAAAAATCAATTTCATTTTCATTAATAGAAGTTAAAGCACCCTCGCTTGTTTCAGATTCAGAATTAATTCCTAAAATAAGTACATCCTTAATAAAACTTGCAGCACGAATAAAAGTTCCATCCCCTCCAACAGTTAAAACAAGTTCAACACCCTTAAACAAACCCCTCTGCAAATCACGCGCGCTAACATCAACACACTCCCCTCCGCAACCCAGCACAACCCCCTGAACCGCATCAATAACTTCTTTGTGCTTTCCAGATATCTTTTCACTATAAACTAAAAGTGTTTTTTTGAACATTCTTATAACCAGATAGCACACTTTATAAATCTCCTTGCAATTAAAGTATTATGAAAAAAAGAGGCCGGTCAAATCCAAAAAAAGTTCAAATCAAAAAAATTCAAGCACCAGTCCTCGAACCTGCAAAAACCAAGTTCGGAATAAAAAATATTGTCCAAATTGTTGTGGGAGCAACACTTCTTGCAATTCCAGTAGGTCTTACAGAAGAGGTTTGGAGATTAGGAGAGTCTCTTCCAGTTTCAAACATAATCATCCTTCTTGCACTATCTGTCTTTTTCGTCACAATTTTTGCATACAGGAATTTCAAAAAAAACAGGCCTGATTTTGACTGGCTTGATGTAACTAAAAGAGTCATTTCCACATACATCATCTCTTTTATTGTAGTATCAATAATACTCCTAATAATTCAAAAAGCACCATGGCAAACAGACTGGCTCCTCGCCTTCAAGCGAACAATTATAGTTGCCTTTCCATCTTCAATGAGTGGAACTCTTGCGGGGAACTTGACATGAAATTTTTTAAAGCAACACCTTTAAAAACAAACCTCTCCTAATAAAAACATGAAGAGGGTGATAATAAAAAAAGATTTCGGAGACCTTCTGACAGATGCCTGGGACGAATACAAAAAGAATTTCAAAACATTCTTCATAATTATCCTGTTGCTCTCAGTAATTCCAGCAATCATAATTCAGCTAATAACTAATGCATCCCCAAATGCTGGCTTTATCGTTAGCATTTTTGTAATCCTCCTATCAATCCTGATGGGCGCAAGTCTTATCTTCATGGTCTTTAGCAAAAAAAAGCTTGACTACAAACAAGCAATCAAGGGCGGAGCAAGTTATTTCTGGAAATATCTAGGACTATCAATTATCATGGCAATCTTTTTAGCAATCTTGTTTATTCTCCTTATAATTCCAGGAATAATCTTCTGGGTTTCCTGGATATTCGCAGCTTACATTTTAATAGCAGAAAAAAAACCAATCATGGCATCCCTAAAATCAAGCAGATATCTTGTCCGCGGAAGATGGTGGAGGGTATTTGGTTACTCAATTTTATTTGCAATAATAGTGATTATCATCCTTATAGTTTTCCAAATTCCAGCAGCAATAACCCTTTCACCACTAATACAAATGATAGGAACTCAAATTGCACTAATAATCGTAGTACCTCTCGCAACCCTCTTCTACAGAAACTTCTACCAAGAACTAGTTAAGCATCCTGCTGGGAAGAAGAAATAATTAGAATAAATTTTTTCACCCTGAGTAATCTACACTATATAGCCATGCAGCGATTTCAAATGCGTGAAGCGCACTGCGTAGCTCCGCCAGGAGCGCTAATCATATACCAATTAAAAATTTGAAATCATCCCCCCATAATCTCTCGTTCGTCTCCTCACTCGCGCTCCTTTTATCCAAATAATTTTTCTTGTCTATGTCCATCCACAACCTCCGCCATACTAACCCCAAAAACCTCCAAGATATTTTCAACAGCAGCCCCAACCTGATTTTTCAAATAATATTCAACATCATAATTCCCCTTCTCACTAGGCAACTTAACCCTATCCCCCACCCTCTTCCCACTTCCCTCTGCAACATAGTACTCTACCAACATCCCAACAGAAACCGGGATATCCTGTGCTTCCATCTTCTCAGCAGCTACAACATGCGGCCCCCTAGTAACATACTCCTTAATTGGCTTTTTCAACTGCGTCCTAATAATTAAATCTTTCCTTTCAATTTTTCTTTTCTTCAATTTCTCAACAATCTTTTTAACTAATTCTAAAGCTTTTTTCTCATTTCCATCTTTCAAAACCCTCTTCAAAACCTTGTTCTGTAAATCCCGCGCCAGCTTGCACCAATCTCTCCGCACAGTTTCAAACCCGCGAATCTTCACCTTGCCATCCTCATCAAGCAAAGCATATTTTTTCTTAGCCCCGCCTTTTGTCGCACGTTTAGAAACAAACAAACCTCTCTTAAAAAAATCCTCCAACTCCAACTCCATAATTCCAGGAAGTTCAGAATTTATTTTCTTTAACATATCTAAAACCTGTTTCTTAGTCTTGCCTTCCTGCAAAAAAGCAATTGAATCAGTGTCAGAATAAACAATCTTATACCCAGATTTTTTAATTTTCTCAATTGCACTAAAAATATTTTCCCTGGCAAAAGCCGCAGTTGCAGCCGCCGCCTCAATACAGTAATAACGCGCCCCAAAAAAACCCTGATAACCATAGGCAGCATTTGCCAGCAGCTTGTAAGCATTGCTCCGCGCCCTCTTTAAATTATTCTTATCCTTCGCATACTCCTGCTTATACTTCTTTCTCTTCTCAATTATCTCCCTCAACAAAAAAGGAAAAAACCCCTCCTTTTTTTGAAACTCAAATGTTTTCCCATCTTTAGAAATACTTTTCAAAGTTGTCAAAGACAAATTATAAGAAATAATCACAGAAGCATACATCGAAGTAAAATCAAACATCACAATATTCTCATAAAGCCCTGGCTCTGGCTGAAAAACAAACGCCCCTTCATATTTCCCTCGCCCCCTCCGCTCCCCAATTTCATCATACTTCGGGCGCCTCTGCGCAATCTCATCAAACCTATCTAAATTATGTAAAATATAATTCTCAACATGAGTAGCCATAGAATCACGAACAATATCAAACAAAGGCTCTTTAATAATTTTAGAAAACTCAAGCATGTCTGGCCATAACTTCTCAGCCAGCTTAAAAGTCAAAGTAGAGTCCTGCAAATTATAATCAAAAAAATCATACCAATCCCCGCCATTCATTTTCCCAAGTTTAGAAAAATCAAAAGCAAGTTTCCTCTCCCCAAGCAATTCCCCAGCCACCTCATTAAGTGATAATGTCTCTGACTTCAAATACTGAGAATAAACAGCCTGAATAAATCGCAGTAAATCAACATGAACAATCCCCTCAATTTTCCCAGAAGCAACCCTCCCTCTTTTAAAAACAGGCTGCGACCCATCCAATCCAAGTCCAAGTTTAACACCATAACGAGAAGCAGCAGCACGCAAATAAGGCAAATCAAAACCATCTGAAAAATAACCAACAAGCAAATCAGGAGAATAATCCTTAACACACTTCACAAAATCCTCCAGCATCTCAGCCTCATCTTTAAAACACTCAACAAAATCCTGCTTTTTCTTACAACTCTTCCAAGTCAGCACCTTCTTAAAACCCTTGCCATAAAGAGAAATCATCAAAACACTCCCCTTTCCAAGTTCAAACTCATCAGTCTCAATATCATAAGCAAGAATCCGCGGTTCAAACTTTCTATCTTTAATTTTCTCAATTTTCTCAGCCCTCAAACACAAATCAACATCCAGAGCCTTCCCAATCCCGCCAAAATCACAAGAATTACTAATCTCCTCACCTTCAACAGAATACCAGCACAAGGGTGCAACACCCTTTTCTTTGATATATTTTGTAACAACCTTCAAATCCTTCTCCCGTTTATGCTCAACTTCATCAAGTCCCAACTCTTTCATCTCATCAGTCACAAGATAAGCATCCTTGTGATTTGAAACAAAAATCCTAAGAGCATCAACTCCCTTCCCAAGAAAATTCTTCTTCCCAACAACAACTCTCTCAACCTTAGTTTTCCGCCCAGCATTCTCAACACAAATCCCTTCAATCTTCTTAACAATCTTCTTAATCTTTCCAGCACTCAACCCTTCTTTTAAAATACCCCAAAAATTCGCATCATATTTGTCAACAACACAAACCCGCTTACCAGCAGACGACCGCCCAACTATCTTCACATAATTCCGTCCCTCAAAATCAAAAGGAGAATAATCAATAGGGATGAAGTCTAGTTTCATGAAATAAAAAAGAAAAATGAGTTTTTAATATTAATGAATAATCAAACAACATATAAACAGGGAGATGACAATACTCTCCAAAACCAACAGAAATCCAAGCTTATTTTATATAATTGCTTGGATTTCCGCAAAAACTTTAAAGAATTAAACAATATCTCTAACAGTCGATGATTTTTGAGATTCACAAACAGGGGTGGTGGGGAACAGTTATCTTTATTAAATAGTAACAATCGAAAGGTTTAAAAAAGGTTTTTTACAAAGATTATTATGAGAAAAATAATTCCATTACTGGTTACAGCAGCACTAGCTGTTGCTGGTTGTGGTAAGGCTGAAAAGAGTTATGTTGTGTGGAGGGCAGATGTTCCAGGAACACTGCCGCATTTCGCATGTTGGAAACAACCAGAAGATCCAGAACTTATGACTTTAAATCGTTGTAAATATTATCCGCATTCTCCAGCAAGAGAACATCCTTTTGTAGAAGGTCATCTAAATCCAGATATTTATGCAATAGTAAGCGAATCAGCACTAAAAAAAATGGGTCGTAATCCAAAAGAAGAGCTTGAATATATTCCTAAACAGAAAAGAAAGTAGAGGTAATAAAGACATGAGACAACTAGAACTATTTAATAAAGAAATACAAGATTATTTTGAAGAACAAAGAGCCAAGAGACCTAAACCCCCTTATAGATTTCCATTAAATATAATGAAAAGAACTTTTGATCCAAGAAGAGATAGAAAGAATTTTGAGATTTTAGAAAGCATACTTGGTGCAGTTGATCCAATATTAGCTTCTGAAGAAAACCCAGAAACAAGAAGAGCTAAATTAATAAGAATTGTAAAAGAAGCAGACACATGCGGGGTTGGTGTTTTACCAAGAACCCAATATGAAAAACTTAATCCAGAACAGCTTGGAAAGTATCTTCTTGCCTTAAGAGAAAGAGTTGCAAGTGCTGCTGTTGCTTCTTATGGTTATCAAATGACTTTCCCAAAACTATAAATATTTCTCCCACCTCATAATAACAAGAAAATGGGAATACAAATATCAGAAATCATTCCAAAAAAAGAAATATCAATCAAAGACCTAAAAGGTAAAATAATAGCTATAGATGCCTTTAACACAATTTACCAATTTCTAACTACAATCAGGCAGGCAGACGGAACTCCATTAATGGACTCAAAAGGAAAAATAACTTCCCATCTCTCTGGTTTATTTTACAGAAACATCAACCTTTTGTTAGAAGGAGTAAAACCCATTTATGTTTTTGACGGCAAACCTCCAGAACTCAAGGGAGCAGAAAGAGACAGACGAACACAACTTAAGGAAGCAGCTCAAGAAAAATATAACCAAGCAAAATCTCAAGGAGATATAGATGCAATGAGAAAATACTCTCAGCAGTTTGTCTCAATTAATGATGAAATAATTCAAGAATCTAAAGAACTCTTACAAGCAATGGGAATCCCAGTTGTTCAGGCAAAAGGAGAAGGAGAGGCAGAAGCAGCTTTTCTTGCAAATTCAGGAAAAGCCTGGGCATCAGCATCACAAGATTACGACTCCATAATGCACGGAGCAACAAAACTAATCAGAAACCTAACTCTTGCAAGAAAAAGAAAAACACCTTCTGGGGCCTATGTAGATATAAGTATAGAACTAATTGAATTTGAACAAGTTCTTAATCACCTGCAAATAAACAAAGACCAGCTCATCTGCCTAGGAATCCTTGTAGGCACAGATTACAATCCCGGAGGGGTCAAAGGACTTGGGCAAAAACGTGCACTCGAAGTTGTAAGAAAATACCAATACCCTATAAAAATCTTTGAATATATTAAAGAGCATGAAAAATTAGATTTAAACTTTGACTGGCAAATGGTCTACAGGGAGTTTAAAAAACCAGACTGTTGTACAGACGAACCAATAGAATTCAAAGAACCAGACAAGGAGAAGATTAAGGAGATTCTAATCTCAAGAGAATTCTCAGAGAACAGAATTGACTCAGGCTTGAAAAAGTTAGACGAGGCAAAGAAAGCTACACAGCAGAAAACGTTGTTTTAATCCCACTCAAAAGGAGAAATAGGAATACCCTTTATTTGTTTTATTGCTAATCTAATATCACTCTCAGGAATATCTTCTGTACCATCAGGATAAATTGCTATAGTACAGCCATCAAGATAACCTTCCTTAAAAATTTTATCCATTAGCTTCTTTCCATATTTTTTATATAATTCTTGTTTATTCATTCAATTCTCCTAATAATTTAGTTCTTAATTCCAAAACCTCTTTTATTAACTGCTTTCCTTCCTCAACTGAGATGTCTTTTCCATAATAGTTTATAGAATTTCTAATTCTCCTGAATTCATTAAATTTAAATGCTTCATTTTTTAGATTAATAATTTCTGACAAAAAAGATACGTAACATTCATGATTATAAATTTTAAATCCTTTTAATAAAGCAAGCGCCTCTAAAATTTCCCTTAAAGAATCATAATTAACTACAAATTTTGCAGCAACTGTTTCCTCATTTAACGGAGAAAAAGAATCCATAATTAAGAAGATATCTCCATCCTTTAGGATGGAGCCTTCCTAACAAAGTATTT
>CAZWNN010000010.1:0-19883 GCA_964635935.1 Candidatus Woesearchaeota archaeon | reverse complement strand
GCTAAGCAAGCTTATTATGGCGTGTCCTAGCGGACACGGAAGATCGCCTTCGGCGATTTGTGATCGTTGCATGGCTTTCTGTGGCAAACTTTATAAAGCAAATTCGTAATTCTTAATTATGGCAGAAGTAAATCGACCAAGTAGGTCCAGAGGAAGATTTTCATGCAGCCATTTTTTGGAGGAAAGAAAAAATGGCTGAAGACATGACTAAAAAAGTGAAGGTGCTTCAGAGGAAGCCTGAGCATATTCGGAATATTGCGATTTGTGCGCATATTGATCACGGGAAGACGACTTTTTCTGATAACTTGTTGGCTGGGGCTGGGATGATGTCGGAGGAGCTGGCTGGTAAGCAGTTGGCACTTGATTTTCACGAAGATGAGACAGAGAGGGGGATTACAATTGATAGTGCTTCTGTTTCAATGGTACATAGTGTTGAAGGGGATGATTATCTGATTAATTTAATTGACACTCCTGGGCATGTTGATTTTAGTGGGGATGTTACTCGGGCGATGCGGGCTGTGGATGGGGCGATTGTACTTTGTTGTGCTTCAGAAGGTATTATGCCTCAGACAGAAACTGTTTTGAGACAAGCATTGAAAGAGAGAGTTAAGCCGATTTTGTTTATTAATAAAGTTGATAGGTTGATTAAGGAAATTAAACTTACGCCTGAGAAAATGCAGGAAAGATTTGTTGGGATTATTAATGATGTAAATAAATTGATTGCAAATATTGCTGAGAAGGAATATAAGGATAAGTGGCAGGTTAGTGTTAATGACGGGAGTGTTGCGTTTGGTTCTGCTTTTCATAACTGGGCGTTGTCTATTCCGTATATGAAGAAAAAGAATATTTCTTTTAAAGAGATTATTGAGGCGTATGAAAAAGGTGGGGAGAATTATAAGGTGTTGGCGAAGAAGGCGCCGTTGCATGAAGTTGTTTTGAATATGGTTATTAGACATCATCCTAATCCTGTTCAGGCTCAGGAGTATAGAATTCCTAAAATTTGGCATGGAGATGAAGATAGTGTTATTGGGAAGGATTTGAGAAAGTGTAATCCTGATGGGGAGCCTGTTTTTGTTTGCACTAAGATTGTGATTGATAAGCATGCTGGTGAGGTTGCTTGCGGGCGGTTGTTTTCAGGAACAATTAAACAAGGGGATGAGCTTTATATGAATATGGCTAAACAAAAGGTTCGTGCTCAGCAGGTTTCTATTTACAAAGGTGCGCAGAGAGTTCAGATGGAGGAGGTTGCTTCTGGTAATATTGTTGGGTTGGTTGGTTTGAAAGGGATTTTTGCAGGAGAGACTGTTTCAAAAAATGAGATTACTCCTTTTGAAGCTATTAAACATCTTTTTGAACCTGTTGTTACTAAATCTATTTCAGCTGCAAAAACTGCTGATCTTCCCAAACTTGTAGAAGTTTTAAAACAAGTTTCTAAAGAAGATCCTTCAATTAGGATTGAGATTAACGAGGAGACTGGTGAGAATTTGTTTTCTGGAATGGGTGAGCTGCATTTGGAAATTATTGAGAATAGGATTAAGACAGAGAAAGGGGTTGAGATTAGGACGTCTGCGCCAATTGTTGTTTTTCGTGAGTCAATTACAAAAGCTTCTGATTCTCAGGAGGGCAGGTCGCCGAATAAACATAATAGTTTCTTTTTAATGGTTGAGCCGTTGGAAGAGGCTGTTTCCAAAGCAATTGTTTCTGGAGATTTGCCTGAAGGAAGAATTAAGAAAAAAGATAAGAGGTTGGCTGAGACTTTGGTTGAATTGGGTGTTTCGCATGATGAGACTAGGCAATATAGGGATATTTTTGCAGGTAATGTTTTTCTTGACAGAACAAAAGGAGAGGTTCATATTGGGGAGGTTATTGAGATGGTGCTCGATGCTTTTGAAATGATTATGAAAGAAGGGCCACAGGCGCGTGAGCCTGGTTTTAGAATGAAAGTTAGTTTGGTTGATTTGAAGTTGCATGAGGATGCGATTCATCGTGGTCCTGCTCAGGTTTATCCTGCTGTTCGTGATTCTATTAAGGCTGCGATTTTATCTGCAGGTCCTTGTTTGTTTGAGCCTGTTCAGACTCAGCAGTTGGAGGCACCGAGCGAGTTTATGGCAACACTTACTTCTCTGGTTTCAAGCAAGAGGGGGGTTTTGGTGGATGTTCAGCAGGAGGTGCACGGGGTTGTTATTAAGGCTGAGATGCCTGTTAAGGAGATGATTGGGTGGAGTTCTGATTTGCGGAGTGCAACAGAAGGGCGGGGGGTTTCTTCGCTTGTTGACCAGCAATTTAAGAAGATGCCGCGGGAGTTGCAAGAACAGGTTATTAAGCAGATTAGGACTAGGAAAGGTTTGAGTGAGAACCAGTAGTTGTTTTTTATCACACATAATTTTTTAAAGCTTTGTTAGTCAGATATTTTTATGTCAGAAGAAGATAGGGCCGTAGGCCGGGAAAAAATAAAAGCACATTATAGTCCTTGGCTAAGCGGGGGGTGGGTTTATCAGTATAATGTAGATGAAGATAAGGTTGAAGAATTTAGAGACTCATGGAATAAAAGAGGGTTTGATATGCGCGATGGCGCAGTAGCATTTACTCACGATGAGGGAAAGATTTTAGAGGGGATGAGAAGTATTTTTGTTAAAGAGAGAACTTCGGATCCTCTGGGAGATTTGCCTGCGAGAGTTCTTGGCTGACCAATAAGCTTAAAAAGCAAATTCTTTGAGAATTTTCATGCTTAAAACTTAATAGGAAGTTTTAAAAACCAATTTTATTATGCATTAACATACCTTTTTGGTATTTTAGATTAACTAAATTAAAATATAGAACATGGCGAAAGAAAAAACCATCATGAACATTGTCTTTGTCGGGCACGTCGATGCTGGAAAGTCCACTACAATTGGACATTTGTTTTTCCTAACGGGATTGTTGCCTGAACAAGAGATGAAGAAACTCAAAGAGGAGGCTACAAAATATGGTAAGGCTGGTTTTGAATTTGCTTACTTTATGGATAACATAAAGGAGGAGCGTGAAAGAGGGGTTACAATTGATCTTTCTTATAAAAAGATTATGACTCAAAATTTTGAAGTTACAATCATAGATGCTCCAGGGCACAAGGATTTTGTTAAGAACATGATTACTGGTGCTTCACAAGCAGATTGCGCTTTCTTAGTTATTGCAGCTCCTTCTGGAATTCAACCTCAGACAAAAGAGCACTTGTGGTTGTTAAGAACTATGGGTGTTAAGAATATTGCTGTCTTGGTTAACAAGATGGATGAGGTTGAGTATGCTGAAGATAAGTTTAAGAAAGTGAAAGAAGATGCTACAGACCTTTTGAAACAGGTTGGTTATAAACCTGAAGATACGGCGTTTATTCCAGCATCTGGTTTAAGGGGAGAGAATCTTAGTAAGAAATCTGATAAGATGCCCTGGTATAATGGACCAACTATTTTAGAACAGATGGATAAGTTCCCTGCTCCTGAAAAACCTGTTGATTTACCTTTGAGAATGCCCCTTCAAGATGTGTATGATATCTCTGGAATTGGTACTGTTCCGGTAGGTAAGATTTTAACTGGTACAATGAAAATTGGACAGAAAGTTATTGCCTTGCCTGGAAGAAGCGGTACTGGTGTTGAAGGAGAGGTTCGAAGTATGGAGGCTCATCATGAACAGCTTCAGTTAGCTGAAGCTGGAGATAATATTGGTTGTAATATTCGTGGACTTGGTAAAAAGGATATTGCACGTGGAGATGTTATTTGTGATGCAGCAAAGCCAGCAAAATTAGTTGAAGAGTTTACTGCACAGATTGCAGTTATTAATCACCCAACGGTTATTGCGAAGGGCTATACTCCTGTATTTCACGTACATACTGCGCAAGTTCCTTGTCAGTTTACTGAGCTTGTTTCTAAGCTTGATCCTAAAACAGGACAGGTTGCACAGGAAACTCCAGACTTTTTGAAGAATGGGGATGTTGCAATTGTTAAGATTAAGCCAATTGGAAACTTAGTTTTAGAAACTGCAGGGGATAACCCACACATGGCTCGGTTTGCTATCAGAGATGCTGGTGCAACTGTGGCTGCAGGTGTTTGCAAGGAGCTGGTGGAGAAGAAGTTAGCTAAGTAAAACCTACGAGCTTTGGGTGGTGGTTTGGTGGGGTTTGCGAGGAGGTTTTCTTTTTATTTTTTTGATGTTTATTTTTATCGTAATAATGTTTAAAAGTGATGGTATATATTTTGAGTCATGGAACGAGCTCCACTATTTTTAGAATCTGTTGCTGGGAAGTTTAATGGAGCCGAAGCATATCGTGTTAGGATGAGTGATTTGTCTATAGGTCAGGTAATTAGATGTAATAATTATGGTGTTAACTCTGGCGAGGAGGCACGATATGTGGTTGGTGAAAAGGGAGTTCTTTATGATCAAAATGGGGAAGAAGTTAAACCCGAAGAAGTTTTTAGTGATGAAAGAAATCCTAATGGGTGGGTTTTTGAGGGAAGTGACCTATGTATGTTGTCTGATGAAGTTTTAAGAGATCTTTTTGAGAGAGATTTTATAACTTTAAATTTTTAACTGAATCACAACAATCCTTAAAAGTTCCAGACCAAAAACTTTAAATACTATAACGTGTTATAATTAGTTATAAGGGGCTATAAGAGATGGCAACAACAATACAGATTTCAGATTTTGCAAGAAAGAAATTAGAAGCAATGAAGATCCATCATAGAGAAACTTTTAATGATGTAATTGAGATTATGATTGAAGATCATTTAGAACTGAGCGAGGAAACTAAGAAAGATTTAGAGATTGCAAGAAAACAAATAGAGGAAGGAAAGGTTGTTTCTCATGAAGAGGTGAAAAGAAGGTTGGGATTATAATGTATGAAATAATCTGGACAGACTATGCTTTAGAACAACTGGATAAATTAGAAAAAGAGATTTCTCGAAGAATTGTTAAAAAGATTGATGAACTAATAATGAATCCTTTTTCTAGGAATGTTAAGAAGTTAAAAGATGAAAATTCTTTTAGATTGAGGATTGGGAGTTATCGTGTTGTTTTTGAAATTAAACCTGAGAAAATTATTTATATTCTGAAGGTTGGACACAGAAAAAACATTTATAAGAGATAGTTTATCACAATAATGCTTATAACTTCTATATTTCTACTTTTTACATGCCAATGCGTGTTCAAGAAAAAACAATTGAAGATATTGAGTATAGGTTGGGTGGTATGGGGACAGCCTTGAATAAGATTGCTTATCTGGAGAGTGCTTTGAAAACTGGAGCTTTTAATTTTGAGATTAAGAGGTGGATTTGGAATAATTTGGTTGAGCTTTATGAAGAAGAAAAGATGTTTGACAAGGCTGCGGGTGCAATGAGGGAGAAGGCTGAAATTGAAATTTCTTTTAGGGAGAAGATTGAGTCGCTTTTGAGGGCAGGGGAGTTCTATGCTAAGGCCGGTAAAATTGAGGATGCTGATAATATGTTTATACGAGCTTCTCGGGATGCAAGCATGGAGCAGAAGCAAAAAATCAAGCTTGCTATGAAAAACATTTTTATAGTTAGTGCTAAGGATTTGGAGGAGAAGGGGAAGAGAGCTGGAGCCCTTCGGTTTTATGAAAGTTTGATAAAAATGGGTTTAGATGATGTTGAGAAGTTTGATATTAAGAAAAAGTTGGTTGATACTTACAAGGCGCTTGGCAGATTTAGTGATGCTGATTTGGTGGAGGGGGTTTAGTTTTTTAATTAGCGCGGAGCGCAAATAGTCGAACTTCGTTCTATTATCTTAGCGTGTCCTAGCGGACGCGGAAAAATTAGTGAATGTTACAAAATTTTGTAAAAGTATTTATTTGATTTAATTTATATTAGAATTAGGATAAATTTTTTTGGTTATTAATAGACCCCCCTCTCACCCCCATCAGTCAAAAAAATTTATTGATTAAAAAAAGAAAAAAGATTGTTGAAAATTTAGTCTTCTTCTAATTCAATCTCTTCATCAGAATTGACATCAATCACCCCGTCACCGCAACAATCTTCCATGTTTTCTTCGATTTCTTGCATCTTTTTAGTTTAGAATTTCTTTTCCTCTTTTAGTTAATTTTTCTTTATTTATTTCCTTTATAAACTTTTTCGTAATGGTTTCTGAAATAGGAAGGTTTAAAAATGCCTTATTTTTGTAGTTGTATAGGAAAAGTGTATTGTGAGATTATTATTCACTTCAATCATATTCAATTTACCGGTTTCGGTTTGTTAGATTATAACACTTTTTCTGATGAATTAAATTATGGAGAAAGAAAAAAGTAAATCGAAGATTTTCATGTTTTCGTTTTGCTTTGAACAAAACAAAAAATGGCAAAGATTAGTCCAGCGTCGATTAAATACTCGATAATTGCTGATGTTGCTTTAGAAGGACCTGCTGAAAAGCCTGATGTAATTGGAGCTTTGTTTGGGCAGACTGAGGGTTTGCTTGGCGAAGATTTGGAATTACGGGAACTTCAGAAAGATGGCAAGATTGGTAGAATTGAGGTTGAGTTGACTACTGAAAATGGAAAGACCACCGGGGAAATTATAATTCCTTCTGCTCTTGACAAGACTGAAACTACAATTATCGCTGCTGCTCTTGAGACAATTGATAAGATTGGGCCTACTGATGCGAAGGTTACGATTCGTGAGATTGAGGATGTTCGTGGAAGTAAGCGTGATTATATTATGCAGAGAGCGAAGAATTTGCTTTCTGGAATTAAAGGTGCTGGTGTTGATTCTACAGAGATGGGAAATGAGTTAAGAGAATCAGCAAGAACTGCAAAAATTGTTGAATATGGTGCAGAGCGGTTACCTGCAGGACCGGATATAGATTCTAGTGAGGAAGTGATTGTTGTTGAGGGGAGAGCAGATGTTGTTAATATGTTGAAGCAGGGTTTTAAGAATGTTGTTGGAATGCAAGGGACAAAACTGCCTGCTGAAATTTCCAAGCTTGGAGCAGATAAAACTTTGATTTTGTTTGTTGATGGAGATAGGGGCGGAAAGCTTATTGCAAAAAATGTTTGTGATAATGCTGATGTCAATTATATTGCAGTTGCACCGGATGGGAAGGAAGTTGAAGAGCTGACTGGAAAGGAAGTTCATCAGGCTTTGAGAAAGAAGGTTGCTCCTGGAATTTTTTTAGGTAGAAGAGATTCTAGAAAAGAAACCCCTGAAACTGTTGAGAAGAAAGAAGCGAGAAAGTTAACTGCTGAAGATAAGGCGAAACTTAAAGAGCTTTCAGTTGGTAGGAATGTTTTGGTGCTTGATTCTAATCTAGAAAAGATTAGAGATGTTCCTGCATCAAAACTTGCATACTCGCGAATTGATAATGCTTTTGTTTTAGCAACAGAATCAGCTACAAGGACTGTTGTGGAAGGTGCTGAGAAACTTGGTGCTAGTTATATAGCTGCTAAGAAGTTTGGCTCTGCTACGTCAGATGTTGTTGAGTTTGTTTCAATTTAAGTTTTATAATTTAGAGCAGGGCGTAAGCCTTGCTCGTGATTTTTTTGTTTCAATAAGTTTTAGTCTTCTAGAAGAGAACCTTTCACATCCCTTAGTTCTGGTAGTTCTGATCCATCAAGTCTTCCTATTCTATAGAGTTCCCTTTTTCTCTCTTCCCACTGTTCTTCTGTGAGTTCTGGCACTTCATAAAGTTCTCTTTCTGGTATAGGATCTCCTCCGTAAGGGGTTTGTTCTAATTCTTGTATTAAATGAGTAAGCTCTTCTATTCTTTCTTCCATTGTTTTGTCGTGTTTCCCTTTGATATATCTTTCGTATAGATCATATTTCTTTTTGTTTTTTGAATCTCTGTAAGTTTCAAAACGTTTTAACTCCCATCTTAAAAATTCTAAAAGATCTTTTGGAGATTGCACCTTACTTTGGTCTCTGCACCCCCCAGGACCTCCAGGAAGTCTTGGGGCTATTCCATCCCGACGGATTATTCCTTTTTCATCAATCCCTCTCCATACTTCTCGTTCTATGAACATATATCCGAATCCAATTACTGGATAAATAAACCCTGAAGGATTCCCTTGATATTTTGCTCCGCGTTGATCTTGATTTGTTAAGAGTTTTGCTCCGTAGAGAAGCTTTCTAAGACCTAATAAAGTTCTTACATCTTTTGAGGTAGCCGCACTTATTTTTATTAGAGCTCTTTCATTAGTAATGCTGTCTTCTGCAAAATCTCTATTCTTCATTGAAGTTTCAACTCTGTGAATTTTCTGTCGTAGTTTACTTAAGGTTCTTTCTAACATTTTCTCTTCTTCAAAACATTTATTTTAAGTTCTACAATTGTCCCTGGTTTTAATTTGCTTTCAAGCAAACGAGGCACAACTATGATTGCCTGATTGCCGTATTTTGTAATCTTCTTCGTTATTGTAAATTGTTTTTCTGTTTTCATTTTGTTTTTCTCCATGTTTCTACTTTACAGTAATCATAAATAAGAGATATATTAAAGTTATGTATGTATTTTTAATGAAAAGCGATAAACTTATAAAACATAAAAGAATATCATTAATATATGAAATTGGATAAGAAAGACAATCAGATTCTTTATGAGTTGGATAGAAATGCTCGGCAACCCCTTACATGGATTGCTAAAAAGGTTAGATTGAAACGAGAGAGTGTTTTATATCGGTTGAAAAGATACTTGAAAGAAGGTTTGATTAGAAATTATTTGACTGTTGTTGATATGACGAAACTTGGTTTTGTTCATTATAAGATTTATGTTAAATTGCATAATATTACTGAGAAGCAGGAAAAGGAAATAATTAAGGACTTATGTAAAAATCCTTTTGTCTCTTGGGTAGCAAGTTGTGATGGGGCTTATTCTTTGATTTTTGCAATTAAAGCTAGGACAATGGTTGAAGTGAGGGATGTGTTGAAGAAGATTAGTAATAGATATTGGAAATTTTTTAAAGAGCAACAAATAAGCACAATTGTTTCAGCTAATCATTTTTATAGAGATTATTTGATTGATAAAAAAGCAACGACAGAACGGAAAATTGAATGGGGCGGAGAATCTGAAAAAATAAAGTTAGATAAGGTAAATATAGAAATTTTAGATAGCTTATGTGAAAGTTCAAGGATTAGTGCAGTTGGGATTTCTTCTAAATTGAATATATCTGTTGATGCTGTAATTCAGAGAATAAAAAAACTTGAAAAAGCTCACTTGATTGAGCACTATATGCTTTGGCTGGATGTTGGAAAATTAAAAGGAATTTTTTACAAAGTTTTGGTAAAGTTGCATAATCTTAATAATGAAAAAGAAAAAAAACTTTATTCTTTTTGTTTGGAAAATCCGAGCATAGTTTATATTGTGAATTGTTTAGGAGACTGGCAATTTGAAATGGATATTGAGTTAGAGAATGTCCAAGAATTTAGAAAGTTGATGAGAAATTTTTTAAATAAATTTTCAGAAGTTGTATCTGATTATTCTGCTTTGAATATTTATAATGAATATAAATATAGATTTTTTGAAAAGGGAATTTTTAAAAACAATGAGGTGTTATAATTAACATGAAAAAAAGAAAAAAGAGGCTGATTACACGATTAGTTTTATTAGTCATTATCTTAGTCATTCTTGTAGTTTTAATTTGGATGAATTTTTTTTATGCACGAAAGTGCGAAGATCAGATGTGTTTTGATTCTGCTTTGAGGAATTGTGATCGGGCTCGTTTTGTAAAACAGGGAAATATGACTTTTAATTATTTGATTTTAGGTGAAAAGAGTGGGGAGTGCAAGGTGCATATGCGGGTGCTTGAAACAAATCTTGGTGTTGCTGAAAATCAAAAGTTAATTGGGAAGTCGATGTTTTGCTGGGTGCCTGCTGGGGTGGTTGCTGCACCTGAGTCGCAAATTGATAATTGCCACGGGGTTTTAAAAGAGGAGTTGCAGGATATGATTATTCAGAATTTGCACAGGCAGATTGTGCAGAACTTGGGGGAGATAAATAGGGATTTGGGATTCTAGAGATTAAACTGATTGACGTAGCGGATTAGGGATTACTAAATTGCCGAAGGCAAATTAAAAAAAGTTTTACTCTTCGAACATTTTAGATACAATTGTCAAGAGTAAAACTTTTTGGCGTGACGCTAGTCACGCTTAAGATGAGTTCGCTTGAGGCGAACCTAAATCAACTTGTTGTTATGGCGCTCCGCGCAATTAGGTTTTTATAATATTCTAAGTTACTTAAATCTAATCGCGCGCCCCTGGGGCGTGCTTGGGTGCCTTTGGCAAAATAGGAGAACCTTTGGGGTTCTCTCATTATGGGACGCGCCTAGCGGCGCTAAGTGCGCTCCGCGCATTTGAAATCTCTGCATGGCTCTGATTAGTGGCTCTAGAAAGTTTTATATTACTAACTTGTTTTCTAAAAACATGGCAATAAAATTCGGGCCAGGTGGGCTTGGACCTGCGAAAGAGGCTATTGGAAATTTAGAAAGATATAAGGAGCTTGGGCTTCGGGCTTGTGAAGTGGAATTTACTTATGGGGTTTATATGAAAAAAGAGCAAGCCTTGGAAATAGGTAAGGTTGCTAGGAAAGTGGGGATTGATTTAAGTGTGCATGCTCCTTATTGGATTAATCTTAATTCTGATGAAGTTGAAAAGGTTGAAGCTTCAAAAAAAAGGATTTTAAAAGCGTGTGAGATTGCACACTATCTTGGTGCGAGGAATATTGTTTTTCATTGTGGCTTCTATGGTAAGGATGATAAGGAATTAACTTATAATAATATTAAATTGCGTGTTAGTGAGATGATGGAGGTTGTGAAGAAAAATAGGTGGAACGTTGTGTTGTGTCTTGAGACAATGGGTAAGAGAAATGTTTTTGGTTCGGTGGAGGAAGTGTCCAGGTTAGTAGAAGAAACTGGGTGTGGATTTTGTATTGATTTTGCCCATGTTTTGGCGCGTTATGGTGAGCATAAGTTTGAGTTGCTGAAGACTTTGTTCAAACAAAAGAAGTGGCATTGTCATTTTTCTGGGATTGAGTGGGGGGATAAAGGTGAGAAAAAACATATTGATACAACTCCTGAAAACTGGAACGATTTGTTTAAGGGATTGCCTCATGGAAAAGATATTGTGATAATTAGTGAGGCGCCTAATCCGATTAGGGATGCGGCGGAGGGTTTATCTATTTTTGAGAATCAGTAACTTCCTTCTTTTTCTTCCCAGCCCACCGCTTTCTTATTTCATCAATTCTGTCAAGGGTTTCTTGAGCGTGGGTGTGGTCGTGTCTGGCTGTGCTTAAGATCCAGAGGATTTTTCTGATGAGCTGGTCAGCTGTTTCTCGTGGGTGTTCTTTTAGTCTTTCAAGTCTGTTTTTTGTTTCTTTGGTTAGTTTGATGGTTGTTATTTGATTTGCCATTTTTATTTGTTTATGTAGTACCTCACAGCTTTGCAGTGTCTTTCTTTTCTCAATTTTCCTAATTTTACTAAACGACTCAAGTATATTCCTGCTCCTTCCAGCCCCATCTGGGATCTTATTTCTGAAGGGCGCAGCCCTGGGTTTCCCCTTAAAAGATCTATAATTTCCTCTTGAGTTTTTTCTGAAGGTCTACGATTTATTTGAGGCGATACTTTTTTGTAAAGTTCAATAGCCTTCTGAATATTTTCTCTTTTAAAATCTCCTTCTAATCTCTTAGTCATTGTTCTCAAACAGATTCCATCAGATAGAGCTTTTTCTACCCTTGTTAAATAAAGATCTAAGAATTCTCTTCCAGGGCCTAATAAATGGGCTGTCGATGTTCCCCCTTCTTTCTCAACTAAACCTCTCCTTTCTAAGTTTGACAAGATCATAGAAATTAGAGAGCGTCTTATTCTTAAAGTTGCTTCTAATTCCTCCAGATTTGTGGTTCCTAATCTTCTTAACTCCTCTGCAATTCTTTTAGGTAATCGAGCATATGTCTTTACCGGCTTTGTTTCTTCTGGCTTTCCCCCATCTATCCATGAATAAACTACCATTGGTCCAACCACCTCACCACAATGGGTTGTTTCTATAAATCCTATTCTTTCTAACTCTTCTAAGTGTCTCTGAGGGGATCCAATCTTATTTTTTCTAAATCTGTTAGGTGTTTTTTTGGGAGTTTCTTTAGCACTTCCATAAAGTAGGCGGCTTAATTCAGAAACGCGAGCTGGTCCTTTTTTAAGTCTTTTTAATATCTTTATTCTATTTAAAGGAGATCTGCTATTCCCGGAAGAGGCTGTAACACCAAGCACTTCAAATAAACTTCTGTTATGGTCTATTGCCCAATCTAAACTAAAAGCAGCAATTGGTTGACCGTATTTTCTGCCGGCATCTGTTAGTGTATATCCTACAACTGAGCCCTCAAGAGTTTCATGGCATACTGTTTCTTCAGCAACTGCTCCTATTGGAAATAGTGTGTGATGGCAGTAAGCTCCAAAGGCTCCTCCTAATGGTAGATAAGTCCCTCTTCCAACAGTCTCTCTTACTCTTCTTCTTATTTCGCCTTCTTCTGTAGGGACACCATCTAGATGCAATAAAGTAAGAGATTTAAATTCCGTATTTACCACATTTAGAATGGCGCTTGACCTTCTTTCGAGGTCTTCTGGAAATGGTTTTTCTCTGTGTTCTAGTATTCTCATGTTTTCGTCCCTGGAATTTCGTCCTAAATTGTATACCTTGGTATACTTTTTAAATGTTTTGTAATTATAAAATGATAACAGATGGTAAAGTTTATAAAGGGTTTTTTGGTTGTATTTACAACTAAATCAAATGAGATCTAAAAAATGAATGCGAAAGCTTTATTGATTTCTTTAATGGCAGTTTTTGCTGTTGTTCTTGTTGCTAGTGCTGTAAGTGCTTATAGCACTGACCTAGCCTGGATAAACAGTGTAGAATTCAATGGGGTAGAACTTAATGACTGGAATACAAATATTGCTGGTTTTACTGGTGATAGTGTCCCGGTTAGAGTTACTTTCAGAGCAAACACAGATAGTGAAGATGTTAAGATTAGAGTTGAAATCTACAGTGGTAGAGATGATGTAATTGAAACTACTGGAAGATTTAATGTTGTTGCAGGCAACACATATACAAAACTCTTGTCTTTAGAACTTCCAGATGACTTGAAAGACATTACAAAAGATTTGACTCTTATAGTAAGAGTTTATGATGCAAACCATGATACTTGGGATGCAGAACAGACTTATGTAGTGAAAATGCAGAGAGAATCTTATGAGTTTGACATCTTGTCTATTGATTATGAACCATCTGTTTCAGCAGGAGATATTGTTCCTATTTCTGTTGTTGTAGAAAACACAGGATTTAATGAACTTGAAGATGGTTATGTTGTTGTATCTATTGCTGAGCTTGGTGTTTCCAAGAGAGGTTATTTTGGAGACTTAGTTGCTGTAGATAAGGATGATGAGGATTCAACAGATTCTTTACAAAAGACTGTTTATTTGAAAATCCCTGATTCAGCTGATGCTGGTGTTTATACACTTAGTGTTAGAGTTTACAACAGTGATACATCTGTAAGTGCTGAAAGTCTGATTAAGATTGATAGTTCTGCTTCTGGTGCTGTTCTTGCAGCTGTAAAGAATCAAGATTTGAAAGCTGGCGAGACAAAAACTTATGACTTGATTATTGTGAATCCAACTGATTCAGTTAAGGTTTACACTATTCAGGCAGTTTCTGGTACTGCATTGCAGGTTTCAGTTCCTTCAGTAGTTACTGTTGGCCCTGAATCAAGTGCGACAGTTCCGGTACAGGTTACAGCTACAAGTGGTGCTGATGTTGGTGCCTACACTTTCTCTGTTAATGTTAATGGAGAGCAGGTTGTATTTGGTGCTAATGTTACAGGTGGAAGAGCTTCTACAAGCTCCTCTATTGTTGCACTTACAGTAGTTTTGGTTATTGTCTTTGTTGTGCTTTTGATTGTCTTGATTGTTTTACTTACAAGAAAAGATAAGCCAATTGAAGAAGTAGAAACAAGTTACTACTAAATTAATTATTTTTTATTCCCTATGTTTTTATGTTTTTGAGGGTTTCTTTTATTTGAACCGAGCCCGAGCAGGGGTTAGTTTATTGGGGGGATTGTGGGGGGGGAGGTTTGGCGGTGTGGTGGGGTGGTTTGGGGTTGGAGGGTGTGATGATGGAGAACAGAAATGGAAATAACAGATCAAGAACGAGAAAGGTTGAGAGAAGTTGATTTTACTAGAGAGAATGTTTTACACTGGCAAATCACACAGCTTGGACCAACAGAAGGATTTAGAATTGTAAATTGTGCTGTTTGTGGAGCTGCTGGAAAACACCTTTTCCAAGAGAGGCTTGCGGATATTGTTGGAAATCATCTTCAAAGAAATGGTACCTATGCTATTGTTGCTGATGAGACTGAGGGTGTTATTGAAGTTTATAGGAGGAGATGAAGATGGCAGAAGATAGAATTGATGAGTTTTTAGAGAGAAAGAAGCAACAGAAAGGAAGGGTCTTAGTTTCTATTGATCGAGCTGAAGGTTTCGCTCCAAGATGGAGAAGTTTAAGGATAATTAGTGATGCAGAGCTTAGGATTCTTAATAGTAATTATCCGAAATTAGGGGCAAGTAATTTTGATGATTTAAGCGATGAAATATTTTCTTATCCTTATAGAACTTCTTTTACTTATGATAATGTTTATCAGAAACTAATTGAAGCATGTAATTGTGTTCCTAGAGTATCTAGGTGGGGCACTCCTCCTGAAAAGGAGATTATTGATGAATGGTGTAAGGCTATTGAATCTAGAAAAATGTCTGAGTCAAGGTATACTCGTTTGATGATGGCTGATACTAAGGGGATAGTCCGATATGCTCAGCAGATTGTTCGAAGAAGAGAGACTGATAGGGAGAGAAGGGAAGCGAGAAGAGGGAAAAAGTGAAGATGGCAGGAGATAGAATACAAGGAGAAAAACCAAAAAGTTTTGAAGTATGTGAGCAGGCAGAAAGATATTTGGATAATCATATTGCAGAAATTGTTAAGATATATGGGGGGAGATGGGTGATTATTCATAGTGGTCATGTTGTAGATTCAGATCTTAGTGAATTGGAATTAGCAAAAAGAGCAGAGGGCAGGGGGAGATTTGATTTAAGATATGCTACTCCGATGTTTCCTATTCCGAAAACTGTGGAGGAATATTTAGAACTTAAAAGAGAGCAGGAGGGGGGAGAGCTGGCGAGATTTGAATCGCATGAGGTTGAAAATTTAAGAGGATTGTTCGGGTTGGATGAAAATGGCAGGATATGAAAGAAATTATCAACATTGTTTTTATGAAAGGGATATAGGAGATACTTGTAGAGTGATAGTTGATTTTTGTGGTCATCCACTTCCGATAAATTTTCCAAGAGCTGTTTTAGATCATTATGGTTTAGAAGTTGGAGATGAGTTTGAATGGTGTGGTGATGTTGATAGAGATGGAGAAATTAATATTTCTCAGATTAGGGCTGTTCAGGAAGAAAGTCCTTTAGGTAGTAAAGAGATAGAAGAATTAAAGAAATTTGCTGTAAGAGGAAGAACTATTGAGGAGATTTTGGGAGAAGAAAATGACAGAAGATAAAGAACAAAGAGAATTAAGAAGGGCTGTCAAGCAAGCCTTAGAAAGATATGCACAAGATTATAAAGCAGTTTGCGAAGAAGGGGTTGGAGAAGTATTGGGGGAAAGAAGGGAGGATGTAATAGCAGATGTTTGTGGTTATATTCGTGATGTGTGTAGGACGGAGGATATAGCAGTTGCTGTTGAGACTTTCTGTGGTTTTGCTGAAATTGAACCAGAAGGTGTTTTGGAATATCTTACTAATAGAATTGACTTAAGATTGTCAGGAGAAAGTGAAGATGGAAGGAGATGAAAAGAAAACTTTTTGAAAAAAGTAACATCGAAGATGTTTCATGTTTCCCTCTCAAGTTTGGGAAAAAGTTTTATCAAAAACTTCTTTTGAATAATTGTGCCACCCCTGCAAAAATCCGCTCATTTCATTCGCTCTCACATTTTTGCCCCCTCTGAGTTTATGATCTGACAAATCCGGCTCTGCCGGCTCGATTTATTAGTTGTTTGTTACTTTGATTTTTAATTATATCTTCAAACTAATAATCTTACTAACATTCTCCTGCATACTAACCCCATAAAGTGTTGTTGCTTCAGAAATCAGGGTATCATTGTGGGTGATGATTATATACTGGCCTGATTGCATATGCTTCTTAATCAAAGCTGCGAGAAGCTCGGAGTTATGTTTGTCAAGAGCTGCGTCGATTTCATCGAAGATGTAGAAGGCGTAGGGTTTGTATTCTTGGATTGCGAAGATTAGTGCTAGGGCTACTAGGGTTTTTTCTCCACCTGAGAGAGAGGTGGTGTCAAAGTACTTTCCTTTTCCTACCTTGATTATTATATTAAGTCCTGCTTCAAAAGGTTCTTGTTTGTTTTCAAGGTCAAGAAATGCTGTTCCTTTTTTTGAAAGTTGAGAAAAGTTTCTGGTGAAGAGTTCGTTAACTTCTGTTAGTGTTTTGATGAAGGTCTTTTTTTTACTTTTGTCAATTTGTGCTATTATTTTCAAGACTGTTTCTTTTTCTTTGTTAATTGTTTCTACTTTTACTTCAATTAGCTGGCACTGTTCTTTTACTTTGTCGTAAACTTCTAGTGCTCTCAGGTTTACAGAGCCAATGTTGGAAATTCTTAGCTGAGATTTTTGTAGTTTTTCCTGAACTTCTTCAAGTGGCTGGGCATAGGTTTCAAAAGATTCAAACTCTTTAAATTCTGTTTGAAGTGCTTCTTGCTCGGCACTAGTTCTTGCTATATCTATTTTGAAGTTGTTGGTTTTATCTTCGTGGTTTCTAATTGTATGTTGAAATCCGATTATGTCTGTTTCAACGGCTTTTTGTTGATCTTGCAGAGAATTTCTTTGATTAAATAATTGCTGAAATTTTTCATAAAGTTCTTGTTCTTGTTTTTCTTTTGCTCTTAAATTGTCTTCGGTCTGGTCAAGTTGTTTAATTATTTTTTTAAGTTCTTGACTTGATTCTTCTGCATCTCGTGTTGTTGCTTTTAATTCTATCCTGATTCTTTCGAGTTCTCTTTTTTTAATTTGCATTTCTGTATCTACATCAATATCTGCAAAAGAGAGTTCTTGGAGTCTGATGTGTGCGTCGTCGTATTGTTCTTCAATATTTTTTATTTTTTCAAATTGCTGTTTGAATACGGAGAGTCGTTGGTTTATTTCTTTTAATTCTTCTGTTGTTTGCTCTTGTTCTTTTGTTAGTTTTTTGATTTGATTTTTTCTATCTTCTGCACTATTTAAGGCTATTAGATCGTTGTCAATTTCATCGAGTTTTGTTTCAAGTTTTTCCTGTGTTTGGATTAGGGATTCTGCTTGCTCTTGTATTTTTTTGCTTTGTTCAGTATTGCTCTCTCGTTTTTTCTTCCAGGATTGGATTTTTTGATTTGCATTTTCAATTACCTCTCTTATATGGGTCTGGGTTATTTTGTTTTTGCAAAGAGGACAGGTGGTCATTTTTACAATGTCCTGCTTGAGCTTTTCATTTGCAGAAATTTCTGTTTCAGAAATTGCATTTTGTTTTTCTATTTCAAGATTTTTCTTTTCCAATGTGTGAATTTTTGATTTGGTTTGAGTTAGTTCTTCGGTTGTTTTTTGTTTAAGTTCTTGGGCTTTTTCTTTTGATTTTTCATATCTTATCTGGTCTGCGAGTTCTGTGATGTTTTTTTGAATTAATTCTAGTTCTTTTTTTATTTCTGTTAAAGTTTCTTGTTTATCTTGTTTTTTATTGTCTAACGTTGCTAATTCCGACTTTATTTGATAAAACTTTCTTCTGTTCTTCTCTAGAATATCGAATTTTTTTTGATGTTCCTGAAGTTCTTCTTGGCGCTTTTTTATTCTTGGAGAGACAGATTTATTTTTTGTTATTTCCTGGTTTAATTCTTCCAGCTTGATTTTGAGATTTTGTATTTTTTGATTTTGGTTTTCAAGATGAGTTTCTAAATTTTCTTTTTTTACATTAAGTCCTGCTTGTTTTGCTCTTAAGTCTGAGAGTTCTCTGTGCAATGTTTCTTGTTCGCCAGATGTTGAGGCATCGATGGTTTTATTTATCTCTGATATTGTTTTATTTATTTTTTCAATGTCTTTGTTTTTTTGAATTATTTGAGATTTTAGTTTTTCAATCTCTTTTTGCTGTTCTTTTATTTGGCTGTTGACTTGGTCAATTTGTTTTTGTTTATTTGTTATGTTTTTGTTTAGAATTGTGGCTTTGCATCTTTTGATTGTTGTTTCTAGTTTTTTGAAATTTTCTGCTTCTTGTTTTTCTTTTTCTAGATTTCTTAGATAGGCGTTTCGTTCTTTTAGCACTGCAGCTACTTCTTTGAGTCGTTCGTCTGTTTTTTCTAACTCTCTGAGAGATTTGTGTTTTCTTGTTTCATAGATTGAGATTCCTGCTACTTCTTCAATTACTTTTCTTCTGTCTTCTGCAGACATTTTTACAAATGATGCTATTTCACCTTGGAGGACAATGTTGAAACCGTGAGGGTCTATCCCTGCTTGGGCTAAGAGTTCGAGCATTTCCTGTCTTGTTTTTGTTTCGTTGTTGATTTTGTAGGCAGATTGGCCACTTCTTCTGACGATTCTTTTTATTGTTACTTCTTTGCTTTCTGTCGTGAATCCTTGGTCTTCATTATCAAAGACTAATTCAACTATAGCTTCTTGTGCTGGTTTTTTTGTTTTTGTTCCTGAGAATAAGAGGTTCGCAGCTTTTGCTGCTCTAATTGATTTTATGCTTCGTCTTCCTAGTGCAAAACATAATGCATCTGTTATGTTGGACTTTCCAGAGCCGTTAGGTCCGACTATGATGTTCATTGCATCTTCAAATTCAATTTCTGTTTTGGTTGCAAAGGATTTGAACCCGTGTATCACCAATTTTTTTATGTGGGGCATGATTTGTAAAAATGATTTATGTATTTAAAGATTTGTGAGATAGTTGGAAAATGTTGGACAGAGTGTTAAGGATGGAGGGATGGTTGAGATAATAAGCTCTGGCGGTGCAAAAATGGGAAAGCGAGCCTTTGCGAGCGGATTTTTGCCGGGGTATCGGAGATGATATAGGCAAAATTGGAGTTCGCTTATTTTAGGACGCGCCTGGTGGCGCTATGCAGTGCGCCTACGGCGCATTTGAAATCGCTACATGGCTTTGGAGGTTGGCAAAAGTTTTTTAAATAGACTATTATTGGTTTAATTACCTTATGGGGAGAGAGCTCTGGTGATTTAGATAGGATGGTAAAAACAATACATAGATGTGAAATTTGTGATATGGATTACACCGGAGAGAATTCTTGGCAAGAAGCTGAAAGATGTGGGGGGCAAGGTCTTGTTGTTAAAAGATTACCCTTGGCAGATACTGTCTTCGAGTTTGATGGGAAAAGAGCTCTTTATCTTTTCATGAGAGATGCTGGAATTGAACAAGGAACACATTTACCGGTTTATGATGTTTTACAAATAAGAAAAAGTATGGCGGAATCTAATCCTTGGATTTTAGGGCTTTCTAATAATCTCCCATTGGTGGTTGAAGAAAATTATGAAGAGGCATATTTTCGAGATATTCCTAATGTGCATCTTACTTTGTTAAGGCCCTCAGAATTACGAAGATTTTTAGAAGAAAATCCTAGTTTAGGGGATGCTTTCTCCAAAGTTCCCCCACTTAGAGAGGGTGATTTTGATAGGGGGGACAGACAAAGAAGAGGAGAAATTACTGATTTAGAAAAATTAGAATAACCTCTTCTGGCTCTTTCCTTTTATAATGTTTTTCCAAGTAGCCCACTGAGTTCTGATTATATTTTTATCTACAAAATGTTCGCCGTGGTTGCGGAGGAATTCTTTTGTGAGGGGGTCGGAGGGGTA
>CAZWNN010000009.1:3936-20486 GCA_964635935.1 Candidatus Woesearchaeota archaeon | reverse complement strand
AATCACCGGGGAGCATGTTATAATTATTAATATTCATTAGTTTATAAATTTTGCTATCACACCCTAGACACCATGTTACTGGATTTTTTGTGTTTAGGTTTGTCATTTTAATTTCCTCACTTTAAAAATTATAGTTGGAGGAATTTTACTCTGTATCTTGGGCAAGTACAAATCCCATAAGCCATACCAAGGATCTTCCTTATATCTCCTTCTCGAATCTGGTTCTAACATTTTCTCCACGACAAAACCTACTTCAACAAGAGAATTAAATAAATCACTAATCTTATGATCATACATAATAAAAGTTGCTTTAGTATATTTTTCAATATGTTTGCCCGTCTTAAAATAACTCGCCCTTACTTTTAATGTCTTAGGATCAACTATTTTGAAAAATGGGTGATCCAAACTAAAAACAAAAATTCCATTTTTCTTTAAAACATTGTAAACCTGCTTAAACACCTGCTTTAAATTAGGTGAATAATGAAGAGCATATGCAGAAAAAACAATATCATATTTACCTAATTTAAATCTCTTCAAATTTTGATAACTTCCTTGGATAAAATTAATTTTTACTTTATTTTTTTCAGCAAGCCCTCTAGCAAATTTAAGTTGTTCTTTTGAGAGATCTATGCCAGTTACTTTTGCTCCTTGCTTAGCCATTGCAATTCCACACTGAGCACCACCACACCCAATCTCAAGAACCTTTTTTCCTTTAAGCTTTCCAAGAAACCTTAATCTCTTCTCATTAGGAGCTCCAGGCCCATAATGAATATCTACCGGAATTTTGCACTCTTCTTGATAATCCTTAGAAGATCCTTCCCACCATTTTTTTATTTCTTTTGTCATCCCAAAACCCCCCGCAACCTCTCTCGCAACTCATCACACCAAAAAGGCCTTCCATCATATTTCAAAATTCTATTCTCAATCTTAATTCCAGTCTTCTCCCGAATCAACCTTCCCAACTGCCCTGTAACATTATTCTCAACAATCACAACCTTCCCTCCACACTTTCCTGTGCTAATAATCTCCTTTTTAATTTCATCACTCAAAGGCTTCATATACAAAACCTGCAAAAATCTTACATCCATTCCCTCCATAGCATCTAAAATAACACCTTTTGTCGAACCCCAACCAATAATAAGGTTCTTGCCCTTTCCAAAAATCTTAATCATTTCTAATTTTTTACACTCTTTCTTAATATCCTCGTATTTTTTCATACGCGCATCAGCACTCTTCTTTGTAATTTCAGCATCCTCAGTTGTATTCCCGAACTTATCATGTTCATAAGAACTTGCCTTCACAATCTTTTTTCCAGGCAAATCTCTCTTAATCTCAACCCTAATGGGCTTATGAGAACTATTATCAAAACTAAACTCAGACTCAGCCAAATGTTTATCAGATAAAATAATTGACAAAGTCCTAAACTTCTCAGCTAAATAAAATGCTTCATTAGTTTTCTCCACACACTCCACAGGGTCTCCAGGCGCAATAACAACACGAGGAAACTCCCCATGCCCAGCCCGTAAGGCAATATCTAAATCACCTTGCGTAGTATAAGTAGGAACACCAGTCCCAGGCCCAGGTCTTGCAGCTAAATAAACAACAAGTGGAATTTCTGAAATCCCCTGAAAACTCATTCCCTCGGTCATTAAATCAAAACCCCCCCCACTCGAACCAACCACAACCCTCTTTCCTGCAAAACTAGCACCAAGCCCAATATTAACAACAGCAATCTCATTTTCAGCTTGAAAAACTTTTCCATGCTCTAAAGTTCCAGCTAGAGAATTCATAACCCCAGTTGCAGGAGTCATAGGATAAGCCACATACAAATCAATTCCACTATTAACAGCACCCTCTGCAACAGCAACACTCCCACTTTTAATCTTAATCTTATTATTCAACTTTTCTAAACAAGCAATACATTTATCTTTGCTCTGACTTTTATAACCAATATTAACCGCACCAACAGCAGCATCACCAAGCTCTTGCTTCACAACCTCCCCTAAAACCTTTTCCTCAATCCCTAAAACAGAGCACAAAGCACCTGCAAGAGCAATATTAAGGTTTCTTCCTAAATCTTCTTTAAAAATATCAAAACTAATAACAAGCCCGCCTTTTTTCAAATCCTTCTCATGAACCTTCAAAGTATTTTCATCAAGAGCAACAATAACATCAACAACAGAATCCACACTTCCTACTCTTTTATCGGAAACACAAAGCACATTAAAATTATGCCCCCCTCTGATCAACGAAGGATAATCCCGATAATTAAAAGTAAAATAACCTTCATCAGCCAAAACCCGCGACACAATCTCAGATACCTTATTAATACCCTGGCCTGCTTTTCCCCCTATTAAAATGTTTAATCTCATTTTTCCCCCTTATAAAACCAATTGTCTTTCTCTTTTTTAAATCCTAGTTTTTTATAAAATCTATCCAATCTTGGATTTACCGCTGCAAGATACCATCTTATTTTAGGATAATGTTTAATGCATTTTTGAACCAGCGCGGTACCAATACCTTGATCTTGATATTGCGGCCTAATTACCAGCCCAAAAATAACTCCATCCCAGTTTTTATCTGTTAATGCCCTTATTACCCCAATCAATAAATCTTTATCCCAAACAGAAATAACAATTTGTGAATTCTGGTAAGTTCTAGAAATCCCCTTCCCCTTATCCATCCGATCCCTTTTTGTAGACCATCTAACAGAACTGTACAAATCAAGAAGTTTCTTAGAATCTATCTTTTTTCTCTGAACAAATTTCAACCCCATATTCTAAGAAAAAGCCGAATGTTTATAAATTATATGTTTCTTCTATTCTTATGGCAGAACTACTAGACCTCGAAACATCTTTTCAAGAACTTGGCAAAATCCCAATAGCCCCCTATGTTCTCATACCAATAAATGCCGACCTAACTCACCCCAATTTCCAGTCAAAAATAAAAAAATTAAAATTCCCTGTCTGGCTCAAACTTAACACATCAGAACACAAAGCAGACCTCGGCGGTGTTGCAAAGTGCAATAACCTCGAAGAACTAATAAAAACCCACAATCAGTTCAAGAAAAAATTCAAACAAAAAACCTTTCTAATTCAGCAAGATATAAAAGGGGGAAAAATACTAGTAGGAATTAAGTCAGACCCAACTTTTAACAAAGTCCTCGCACTCGGAGCAGGCGGACATTTCACAGAACTTCTTCATGATGTTGAGTTTAGAGTTCTTCCTATAGATGAAAAAGAAATCACAAAAACCCTACAACAGCTGAAAATCTATCCAATTCTAGAAAAAAACCAAGTCAACATAAAAAAACTAGTAAAAATCATCAAACAACTCTCAAATCTCGACATTGAAGAAGCTGACTTTAATCCTGTGATTGTAAATGAAAAAGGTGTGTGGGTTGTGGATGCTAGGGTGAGGTTGGAAGGTTAAAATTAATCCAAAGCGCTTAACTCCTTATGTAATTCAGAAATTTGACCCCCAATCTCTTCTCTTCTTGCTGCTTTTCTTTCGGACATAATCTCAGCTCTAGGTTTCCCCCCAAATACACTAGAAGGACATCTCTCTGCAATTTCAGAATCATATTCCAAAAAATGAGTTGGCCCGTCAGCAGTTACTAAAAGAGATCTCGCCACACATAAATTCCCAGTTAGCTTACACTTATACTCAACATGCCCTTCAGATCCGGAATTTCTATTACCCTTGTCTCCTTCAACTAACGTATTATCGCAGTAACCTAGATTAGCACTCATCTTAAATAGATATTTATAATCTATAGACTTTAAAAACAAATCTATACTAAAACATATATATTAGAAAATAGCAAACTACTAACAAGTCTCTAGGAAGCGAGAAATTTTAGATTTCGAGCGATAGGCGGAATGGAGATGATTTCAAATTTTAATTGGTATATGATTAGCGCGAGCAGAGCTCGCGCCTATAGTTGAACTCCGCTCATTTATTATAAGAACGCTTAACAGCGTCCGCGCACCTTCGGTGCGGTAATAATCGCCACATGGCTTAGTAATAGTATTTCAACCAATCGCTTTACCTAACACAGAAAGATCCCCAACATCATCAAAACTAACAACACTCTTATCTTTAAAAAAATCTTTCGCAGAGTGAAAACTCCTCCCACCAATAAAACACGCGATTACATCCTTATAACCAGAAAGCATTTCTGCAGTTTCAATTGCTTGCGTCATCTGCTGAGGAGAGACAATCACAACATAAAAATCAAATAAATTATGCATCTTCAAAATCCTCAAAGCTTTCTCATATCTCTCAGCAAGAGCATCCCCCAAAATATCAAGAGGATTTCTCCTACTATAACCAAAAGGAATATGCCCATCAAGCTGTTGTAAAACTTTTTCAGGAATTTCAGAAACTTCAAAACCGGCCTTACTTAAAGCATCAACAGCCAAAACCCCCAACCCCCCAGCATTTGAAATAACCCCCACTTTTTTCCCTAACCTCCCGTGCCTCTCAAAAACCTCTGCCAACCTCATCATCTCCTCTAGTTTATTCACCTCAATCACCCCTACCTGCTTAAACGCCCCAGAATAAATCTCAGCACTCGAAGACATTGAAGCAGTATGTGTCTGAGCAGCCTCCTTCCCCTCCTCGCTTTTCCCAGATTTAAGAATAATAATTTTCTTTTTCTTAGAAATCTCAGAACAAAGCTCAACAAACTCCCTCCCAGTCCCAGGTTTCAAAGATTCCATATAAACACAAATAACAGAAGTTCTCCTATCCTCTCCAAAATATCTAAGAGCAGAAATAAAATCTTTCTGCATCATATTTCCAAGCGGAATAAAACCTGAAACACCCAATCCATTTTCCAAAGCCTCATCTAAAATTGAAGTTCCTACTGCACCTGATTGAGAAACAAATCCAACATTTCCCTTCTGAGGCATGCCCTTAAAAAAACTAGCATTTAAATTTGAATAAGGAGCCACCACCCCCAACACATTAGGGCCTAAAACATCTATTTTATAATGCTGCGCAATTTTCAAAACTTGCTGTTGCAACTCTGAATTTCCAGCTTCTGAAAAACCAGCACTTACAATTATCACCGCCCCTACCCTTTTCTCACCACACTCTTTCAAAACCTGGGGAACAATCTTAGCAGGAACAACAATAACCGCCATATCAAGAACAATCGGAATCTCTAAAACAGATCTATAGGCTCGAACCCCTAGCACCTCGTCTGCCTTAGGATTAACAGGAAAAGCCTTTACAGAAGATTTTAAAACATTTGCAAAAATAGCATGTCCAACCTTATGCTCATCACGACTAGCACCAATCACCGCCACACTCCGCGGTTCTAAAAATGATTTCATCCTATAGCCTTAAACCCGTCCCCCTTTTTTCTAGGTAATAAATGTATATGCGCATGAGAAACAACCTGGCCAGCAGATTCAAAATTATTCATAACCAGATTAAAACCCTCTGCTCCTTTTCCTAAGTTTATTTCTGCAATCTTTTTAATAGCATCAACTAACTCTCCACCAAGAGAAGCAGGCAAATCCATGATATTTGTAAAGTGGGTTTTAGGAATAATTAAACAATGCCCCTTAACTTTAGGGTTCGCATCTGGAAAGCATAAAAATTCATCATCCTCCCAAATCTTCACACAAGGAATCTCCCCACTAACAATCTTACAAAAAATACAATCTTTTTCTTCTTCCATAATAATCACAAAAATTCAAACTTTAAAAACCTGTCTCTGATTTCTCAGCACTCTTCCCCCACCTCATCTACCCCCCACCCTTCAAATACCCATCTAAAATCACAAGCTCCTCATAAATCCCTTCAATTAAATCATAATTCTTAGCTTCTTCTAAACTCACCCAAGCATACTCTGTCAAAGCACTGCAAAGCTTTACATCATTTCCAACAGCATCTCCATACAAACTTAAAATCAAACAAGGAATGTTATCATCCCTAACATAAACCATGCTCGTAACATATCCAAAATTTTTAATTCCAAGCCCAACCTCCTCACCCACCTCCCTCTTCAACAAATCCTCAACAACATTATACCAGTGATGAGGTGTGTCTTTACCTCTTAAAGCATAATCCAAAACCTCCAACTTCCCACCAGGCACAGTCCACCGCCCAGGAAACTCCTTTTCCCAATCAGCCCTCTTGCAAATTAGATACTTTCCATCTTTTACAAGAATCGCAGTTGCAGAAACATAATGCACCTTATTTTTGTCATAACCCCTCTTTAGTCCCCCGCGGATTTTACAGGTCCACTAAGCACACAATCGAAATAAGCAACATCCCCCTCTATACTAATGCGTTTAACCACCATTACATCCTCATATCCTTCATCTCGATGAGGAAGAACCTCCACCTTCATAAACTTCTTCCAATCAGTCCTAACACTTATTACTTCATTCAAATAGTGGGGAAAGAAAGGACCTCCGCCATATCTTTCTCTTATAGCTCGCACTACTTCCGGACGCGAAAACACCTCTAAGCCAACCCCAATTCTAACCGGAACCTGTCCAGGACCAGTTTGAACTAATGAAATTAAGTCACTTTCTAAAAGCCTACCAGATTCTTGATTTCCCTCTGCCATAATCACTAAACAAAAATCCTCCTTATAAGGATTATTGCAATCAAAAGCATATATTCAACTAGAACCAAGTCGCAGCAAGGCCAGCAATACTAATCAAAAAAATCAATCTAATTGTTTTGGGCAAAAGCGCATACAAAACAAAATCCCTTGTCTTCATATGAAAAGCTCCAGAAAGCCAAACAAAAACAACATAAGGCAATGGCGACAAAGCAGAAACAGCCAAGCCCAATTTACCATATTTACGAAACAGATTACAATAACCTCCATACTCTTTAAAAGAACACGAGCCCTCCACTTTTTTTGAAAAATACCTCCTGCCAATATAAAAATTAACAAAACTAGAAATATAAGTCCCAAGCAAAACAAATAAAATAACAAAATAATAATTCAAACCAAACAAAACCCCGACAATCCCTGGAACCTCTGCACCAATCGGCTGCTCAACAGCTTCCAAAACAAGAGCAAGAACAAACAAAACAGGATACCCATAAACATTAATATAATCTGCTACTTCAAATTTAATATAATCATAATTCATATAAACAAGCGCAAAAACAACTGCAACAATCAACAACAGCACAGCAAAAAAAATTTTATTCTTTGTTTTCATATAAAAATAAATACTTGTTTATTTAAAATCATTTCTTTTTCAAAATACTCTTATTAAAATTATTTCCAACAAAAAACCTAACATAAAACTTTCTCAAAACAATCACAACAACAATCACAAGAAAAAGCATAAAAATCAAAAACCTTATTTCAAGAACCCTACCAATTGCAACCTGCAAAATCTCAGCAAAGAAATAACCAACACTAACTAAAATTGGAGTGTAAATCACAGCAGCCAGTAAATCATACTTCTGAAAAGCCCACCATCTCATCCTGTGCGCTCCAGCTAAAAGAGGAATCCAATTTCGAACATTCCAAATAAACCGCGCAAAAAAAACCGCCCTTGTCCCGTGAATCTTAAAAAAAATCTCCATCTTCCCAATAATAATCCCAAACACATTATATCTAGACAAAAATTTTAACAATCTATTTCCAAAAAAATAACCAGCCCAATAACTAAGATTATTTGTAAAAACAATAACAAAAATACAAAACAAAAGCACCCACCAAAAATTAACCACCCCTGCCGACGCCAAATACCCCGCCATGATGTAAACAACTTCCTCAGGAATTGGAAACCCAACCTGCCCAAGCAAACTAACAATAAATATTCCAATATAAGTCCACTGAGTTATCAACACTATCGGCTCTATATACATCTCCTAAAGAAGTAATTTGAATTTATAAATTTAGTTAAGTAAAAATACCAATCTAAATATATTAAGTGAAAAATCTATCTTTTAGCTATTGCGGAAATTTAGCCTATCTTAATTATTATTGTGCTAAATTTCTGTTGGTTTTACAAAGCATCTACCTCAATATATTTCAGACATCTGTTACACAATTCCTAAAAATAATTTTCATCAATAAAACTCACTCCTCATCAACTCCCTATTAACTTCTTCCTTTCTAGCTAAACCAGTCCACCCAAAAAGCTTCCCAAAAAAACCAACAGGTTGAGAAGGTTCTCCAACCAAAGCAGAAGCTAACTTCTTCACCTCGCGAGTAATACAATCAGTATCAGAATGAACACACATTGGCTCTCGATTATACAAAGCCTTCCCCATCCTCTTACTATCTTTAATCTTAGCAACAACAGGAATCCCTCCAAGTTCTTCAATATCTCTCAAATTAAGTTCATAACGAGGATTCCGAATCTTATTAACAATCAAACCATGAATCGGTGTCTCCTCTTTCCTAGCCAAAATCGCAGATTTCAAACTAGTTGCAAAAGTCTGCTCATCAGGAGTAGTCACAATAAAAATCTTCTCAGCAGCAGCCACAACAGGAATCATCTCATCGTAGTTAGGAGAAGAATCTAAAATAATAAAATCATAACGATTTTTCAATCTACTAAGAGAACGCTTCAACTTCAAAATATCAACCTTATCTTTATAATAAAGCGACGCAGGCACAACATCAAACCCATACTTCTCATAAATTGCCTTGTGCATTCCATAACCAGTATCTTCAGCAAGCACATCATGCAAAGTCAAACCAGGCTCAATCCCAAGATAAAGATGAATATTCGGAGCAGAAAAATTACAATCCACAACAAGCACATGCTTATCATAATATTTCACAAGAGCACTCGCCACCTCCAAAGCCACAGTGGTCTTTCCAACACCACCTTTTACAGAAACAAAACCAATTATATGTCCGATTTTTCACTCCTTTCTTTTAATTAAAATATCTTCAATGTTTAAAAAACTTTACTTAGCCCGAGTACTAACCTTCTTCCCCATCTTCATAACATCCTCACCAGCAATTCCCTTTCTAATAACACCAACAACCTCGTTAATCTTAACTCTCACCTGCTCTGTTGTGTCCCTTAATCTAATTGTAACCGCCTTGTCTTTCAAACTATCACCATCCACAGTTATGCAAAAAGGCGTCCCAATCTCATCATTCCGCGCATAACGACGACCAATACTTCCACCCTTATCATAAAAAACATCAAACCAAGAATCTTGTAAAATTTTTCTAACATCTCTTGAAAGCTCCAAAATATCCTCCCTATTTACTAAAGGAAAAACAGCACAATCATAAGGAGCAATCTTAGGATTCAAAGCCAAATACAATCCATCCTTCCCCTGCTTAAAAGAATTTTCAATTATTGCAAACATTGTCCGATCAACTCCAGCAGAAATTTCCCAAATATGCGGAATAATCTTCTTACCTTCTTCAGTTGTATAATTTAAATCAGAACCTGAATTCTTCATATGCCCTTTCAAATCATAATCCGTCCGATAATTATTAGCAATTAACTCAAGCCAACCAATACTTGTCTCAACCTCAAAATCAAAAGTAGAAAGAGAATAAAAAGCCCTCTCATCTTTATCAACCTCCCTAAACCTCATCTTCTCAAGAGGAATTCCAAAACCATTCCAAGTCTGCTGTGCCCTCGCTAAAAAATAAGCAATCAGTTTTCCAGGAACAATTTTATTCTTAACAAGTTCATCTGCAGAAAACTCCTCCACTTTTTCTTTTCCTAAAAGCAAAACCCTCACCCTATAATCTTTAAGCTTATCAAAACCCTCAAGCTCATTAATTTTTTCAGCATCAAAAAAAACCTCTGCCTCCATTTGAGAAAACTCAATAGAACGCGTAACACTCTGTCGAGGAGAAATCTCATTTCTAAAAGCACCCCCAACCTGTGCAATTCCTTGCGGAAGTTTTAATCTGGAAGTTTTAACCATCCGCGCAAAATTCAAAAAAATTGACTGACACGCCTCTGGTCTCAAAAAAGTTTTAACATCACCTTCTTTTCCAACAATTGTCTCAACCATCATATTAAACTTTGTAACCTTTCCTAAAGCCCCCCCACATTTTGGACACTTAATTTTATTTTCCCTAATCATCTTATCAAGTTCCTCAGTTGGCGTTGACTCTGGGATATGCTTTCCGGTTTTTTCAGAAATCAGTTGGTCAGCTCTTTCAAACTTCTTGCATTTTAAACAATAAACAATTGGGTCTGCAAAATTTTTCAAATGCCCAGAACCTTCAAAAACACTGGCAGGCAAAATCTGAGAACCATGAATCTCTAACATTCCATCTCTTTGCACAAACTCCTTTCTCCAAAACTCAACAATCTTTCTACGAATAACCTGCCCAACCGGACCAAAATCCCAAAAACCCGCAGGCGAATTCTGGTAAATCTCCGCAGCGGGATAAAAAATACTTTTCCTCGAAGCTAACTCAATTGTCCGGTTATAATCATACCCCATTTCTTTTTTAACCTCACTCTCATCCATCACCTTTTCCTTCTTCTCAACTTTATTAATCTTATCTTTTCCTACATCCCCCCCCTCAATCTCAGCCTTCCGTCTCTCCGCATCCTCCAAGCTCTTGCCAAGATAAGCAACATTAAGAGACCTCACCTTCTTTCCCTCTCGCACAGCTCGACGAAGATAATAATAAGGCCGACCATTAATCATCTGTTTTACAATATACATCTTAATCCAGAGAAACAATAACAAACCCAAATTTATTTACATCTTCTTCAGGCCAAAACTCAACATCTTTTGTTTTCAAAACAAAACCAACTTTTTTTTCTAATTTTCTCCCAGTATATTCCTCTTTCTCAGGATCCCACTCTTCTAAAATCAAAATATCACCTTCGCTAATTTCAAAATCCCCCAACCTCAAGTCAAATTTTTTCTCACCACTTAAAACTTTTTCAAAAATTTCAGGCCAAGATTTCTTTTTAATAATTCTCATACCTTACTAACTACAACTTCCTATTTAAATGTTTTGTTGGGCACTACAGAAAGTACTAGGATAATTTTACAAAACCCATCCCATCTACTAATAACTTATGCAACCCTTGTGGAATTCCTGGATCATCCGGCATTCTCTCTACTTCAACAACACGATGATACGATGCTGTTCTATTTAAACTCAAATCAGAATCTTTTCCTTTAATTAAATGCCTAAATTCAGGATCAGTAGCCTCGACATTAATAACATAGGACGTGGCATTATCAACCCACAAAAATTTAGCTGGTCCAAGAGGCATAGATTTTTTACGCAACCTATCTAAAATATCGTCTTGAGCATCAAGATCAAACTGGGTTGGTGAATCTGCCCAAAGCCCTTTATGTGTTGCTGTATAAACATTTTGGTAAGTCTCTCTCGCTCCCATACTCTCTTTATATTTTTACCCTTTTAAAAGATTTATATCTTAGAAAGTATATATTAAATTATAGTTAAGCAGAGGCCGGGATTTGCACCCAGGGTCAGCGGGTTGCAGCCGCTTGCCTTACTACTTGGCTACCTCTGCATTTGCTAAACGCCCTCAGAAGGATTTGAACCTTCGACCCCTTGCTTAGAAGGCAAGTGCTCTATCCAGGCTGAGCTATGAGGGCTTTAATAATATTGTGGTAAAATGCTATATAAAATTATCTAAAGACGCTCTGCAAAACCAACAGAAATCTTGCCCAATAGTAAAATAAAACAAGGCAAGATTTCCGCAATAGCTATAAAGAATTAATCAATACCCTATCTAAAACTCCTTTCAGCAGATTACTAAAATAACACAATTTAAAAACTTCTTTTCTTTTTATCAAACAAGATAAAAGCAAAATGATTTTAATTATTATTAACTCCTACTCGCAAAGGGTAGGAGGGTGGGCACCCACAAAATAAATTTGCAAAAAAACAAAATGGAAAAAATAAAAATAACCTTCCTAGGAACAGGAAGCGCAATCCCCACCCCGCGAAGAAACCACCCAGCTGTGCTCATCCAGTACAAAGATGAAAACCTGCTTTTTGATTGCGGCGAAGGAACTCAGAGACAGTTTAGAAAAGCCCATCTAAACCCATGTAAACTAACACGCATCTTTATAACTCACTGGCACGCAGACCATGTCCTAGGAATCCCAGGCCTCCTCCAAACTCTAATGCTAAATGGATACAGAAAAACCCTCCACATCTACGGACCAAGTGGAACAGAAAAAATGGCTAGACTCTATATAGGACTTTTTGCACACAAAGGACAAAAATTCCCCATCCAAATTCATGAAATAAATTCTTCAGAAAAAAGTTCTAGTCATAATGCTAAAGACTCAACTAGGGTGGGTGGGTGGGTCACTAAAAAGGGCGGGCACTTGAAAGAAAGCACTATACTAGACACAAAAGAATTCACAATCCAAGCAGAACCAATGCAGCACGACACCCCGAGCCTAGCTTACAGCTTCACAATAAAATCAAAATCAAGAATAAACAAATCCAAACTAGCAAAACTAAAACTTCCACACGGAAAGCTAATTGGCGAACTTGCACAAGGCAAGAAAATAAAATACAAAGGTAAAACAATAGACGGTAAAAAACTAATTTATGGAGAACCACAAAGAAAAATCACCTATGTCATGGACACATGCCCAAACCCAAACACAATCAAAATTGCAAAAGATTCTGACCTGCTTATTTGCGAATCAACTCATAATGAACAAGGAAAAGAACTTGCTAAAAAACACAAACACCTCACAGCAAAACAAGCAGCAGAAATTGCAAAAAGCTCAAATTCTAAAAAATTAATCTTGACTCATCTAAGCCAGAGAAACGAAACAAAACACGCACAAAAACAACTTCTTCAAGAAGCTAAGAAAATTTTTAAGAACACTAGTATTGCTGAGGATTTAGATAGTTTGGAGATTTAATCTAGAAACAACCTTAAATTTTTTAAAATTTTACAGATAGCTTGTATATCTCAGCGAAAAGATGCTCTGCAAGACCAACAGAAATTCAAACTCATCTTATATAATTGTTTGAATTTCCGCAATAGCTTGTAAAGCAAATACCTTAGAATTAAAACTAATTCCAGAAGAGGTCATTTATCTATGTTCTGCATCACAATGCTCAGGAAATTTTCTAATATAAGCACCAACCATCTGTTCTATTAAATCTAAAGAACCATAAAGCCAATCAAAAGCTGTGCTCGGATCTGCAGTCTCTCTAAGAAATCTTTCAGGATCTCTTAACAATGCCGTAGCTTTTCCAAGAAAGTCAAAATCAACGCCATCCAACATTCCTTGCAAGCCGTTAGCAGCCTGCCCCGGATCTGTAATCAAAGCACCGCCCCTTAAAAACAAAAGTTTTTTTGGAAGTTTCGCTGCATTAGAAACCGCGCTTTGAACATTTTTTCTAAATCTTTGGTGATTACAAGTATAATCAAGCCAAGAAGTTAAAACACCATTTCTAACCTTTCTAAAATTAAAGGCCGCGGCATATAATCCGCCAGACTTATAATCCAATCCATTCATTTCAGTAACAAAATCAGGACCACAAACAACAGATGCATGAATAGGATCACAAAACCAAGCAGTATAATCTGTTGTAAAAGAGAGCAATCTCCCATCAGCATCAGTAACCCTATCTTGTAAATTAAACTGAATAGGCACCCCGGTCCTACTTACATGATGAGCGAAGTATTGCGAAATATTACCCAGCTTTCTTTTATCTGTTATAATACCCTTCCCTAAAATTAAACCCCCATCAATATCACTTCTCCCCCAATCAGGCCTTCCATCTACTAAAGAACCAAACATATAAAAACAAACATCTGGATGCTCTCTTGAAAGATCTACAGCAAAACCTTGAATAAACCTTTCATAATCTTTTTCTTCAGGCAATCTCATCAACAAAAAATCTATACTAAACTTTTAAAGATATGTATAATAAACCTCACAGTTCCCACTAACATAAACCACACAGAAATATTCACGTCCTGCACTTTTAGAGTCATAACTAAAATAGTCAAAAGCCCAGAACTCGTGGGTAGCGACAATTAACCAATAAACGCTTACTTACCAGCTGGAGACGGAGATACAAAAATAACTGAATCGCCTTTTAAGAAAACCAGACCGTAGTTCTTTGTCTGTTCGCCGTTTTCAACTTCTTTTGCATTATCCAAAACCACGTTGATGTGGATGTCAAACGCAAGCAAAGTTCCGACAAACTGTCTGCCGTTCTTAAGCTGCACTAAAATCTCCTTACCGCGACTTGCATTAAGCAAATCAAGCGGCCTCTCAATTCCATTCACCATAAGTATTTACCAGATAATTAGTTTATAAAGTTTTGCTTTAGTTTGTCGACGGAGAATGATTTACTCTTGACTATTTAAAATATAATCCAAGAGTAAATTATGGGGGAAAGCTGCAATAAAAAATTTATTAATCCACTATAAATTATTGCGCAAATTTCTGTTGGTTCTGCAGAGCATTAACATCTCTAATTGTCAACTACCCACGCCCTAAAGGGCGGAGCGTGATTAATTCCAATGCTTCTGTTGGCTTTCTTCTATGTAATGCCTAACAGTTTCAGCTGTTACAGAACCGACCGTCCTGCAAAAATAACCTTCGCTCCAGAATTTCTTGCCCCACAAATCACCTCTGAAAAGGGCCCAATGATTTTTCCTCATCATCCTCGACGAGAAGCCCTTAAAAAACTGAACCATTTTGCAAGGAGCATAGTTCTTGCAGTTCACAACAAAAATGTGAACATGATTTGGCCCGAACCCAATTGAAAAAATTTCAATTTTCAAAACCTCGGCCTTCGCGACAATGTAAGCTTTTGCTAATTTCAGCGTCTGCTCATTTACAAAAACATTCCTACGATAAGCAGGAGTCAACTGAATGTGGTAATTAAATTCTCCAACTGCATGGCTATAGCTACGAATTTTGCTTTTCATTTTCCCTCCGAAACATTTAATTATGAGAAAGCTCTAACTATTTTAGTCATTCAATGAGTTACAACCAACTCATTATTTTTTTACAAAGAAATACTTTTCGAAGCCCGTCGGTAGGTTAGTTGCAAACATCTCCGAGCTAAAGCAGGGAAGTTTTCTTGCAACGGGCGGGCTTATAAATTATTATTGCATAATTTCTAAAAACCAAATTTACTTCAAGAACTAACTCAAAACCTGCTTCATCCTCTTCTGAATTTCCAGCTCCAAATCCAGCTTCCGCCTATTCAACGCATCCTCATGCTCCTGCACCTTCTTCTTTAAATTAAGCTCAAACTCATTTTGCAGCTCCTGCCTAATTGCTCTCTCCCTCTTCATCACCTCACTCATCACTTCATCATGCGCCTGCTCAGCCAACCGATCATGCAACCTCTTCTTCTCCTCTACTTTTTCCTGCTCAAACCTTATCTTCGCATTTCTCAAAGCCTGCCTTTCTCCTATCAAACTCTGCTTTGTCTTTTCCAAATGCTTCTGAATCTCAGCCCTCTCAGCAGAAATAATCTCCTTTGCCTTTTGCTGCTCCTGCTTTCTTAACTCTGCCAACTCTTTCTCATGCTCGTGTCTTAATCTTCCCAACTTCGCCTTCATAGAGTTCAGAGACATATTTTTCTCCTGCTCACTCTGCAACCTTCTCTGATTAAAAACAGCTATCTCTCTTTCATGTACCGAATCAACTTTTCTTTTTTTAGTCTCCAACTCCTGGACTGCCTTGTCATATTCCAACTTCCTAGAAATAAGCTCATTCATCTCTCTTTTCTGATTTTCATAAAATTTATTCCTCTTATTAATAAAAGATTCTTTCTGCTCTTGCTCCTGTTTTGTTAATCTCTGCTTCTGCCTCAATAAAATCTCTTTCTGCTTCTGTTTAATTCTCACAAGTTGCTGTCTCTGATGCTGCTGCAGAATCCTTAACTTCCCATCAATCTGACTCAAAAGCTGTTTTCTCTTTTGCTCAAGCTCTGCCTTCGCAATCTTCTCCTCTTCCTCCAAAGCCCTCTGCCCAGCTTCAACATCATTCAAACTCTCTCCAATCTTCCTCTTCTTGTCAGCAATCTCTTCAAGTTCTTTTTTCCTCAAACTAATAAAATCCTTTCTCTCTCCAACCAAAGCATCTTTTAGTTTTTTCTTAGCTCTCTCAAGTAACCCCAGTTTTTTTCTTTCAACTCTTAATTCCTGTGCTCTGTGAATCAATCCTCTTCTCTCACCCTCAAGCTCATCTCGTTTTTTAGCAAGATTTCTATCAAATTCTTTTTTCTCTTTCTGCTCCACTCCCCTCAAAATCTCAACCCTTCTACTTAATTCCTCTTTCAACTGATTTTTAAGTTTTCCCTCTTGTTTTTTCAATTCACTTTCAGAGTGTTTTTTAATAACATCTAAATATTTTTTTCTAACTCTTGACCTCTCAGAAGCAAACTTCCTATCCAACTTTTTATTAAAATTCTTAGAAACATCCCTCTTCAAATCTGCCTCCAACTTCTTAGCATAATCCCCTTTCAAGGATTTTTCTAACTCACGTTTCTTAGTTCTTATCTCTTTTTCTAATCTTTCTTTCTCACTTTTAATTCCGCTTTCTAATCTTTCTTTCTCACTTTTAATTCCGCTTTCTAA
>CAZWNN010000009.1:0-3836 GCA_964635935.1 Candidatus Woesearchaeota archaeon | reverse complement strand
CACTTTTAATTCCGCTTTCTAATCTTTCTTTCTCACTTTTAATTCCGCTTTCTAAAGTAACCTTCTCCCCTTTCAAATTCTCCTTAATTTTCTTCTCCTTCTCCTTAATTTTCTTCTCCACCCTCTGCTTCTTAGCTCTCATCTCAATTTCCAACTGCTTCTTCCTCTCTCTCCACAAAACCTCTAACTCCTTCCTTCTATCTTCAAACTCCCTCAGCAACTGCGCATGTTTTTCCTTATGCTCTCTCTGCTTCTGATGCAGCTCAGAGCTCAAACTATCCTCCATCTCCTTCTTCCTCTTTCTAAATCTCCCAGACAAACCCACCTTAATATTTTTCAAAAAATCATTAAAATCTTCATCAACCAAAACCCCCACCTCAGCATCCACACTCCCCTTCTTCTCCTTCCGCATATCTTCAATCTCATGCGCAATCCTTTTCAAATCAGCATGAACCTTCGGCATCTCCTCTTTAATCTCTCTCAAATGTTTTTTAACAACACTCTTCCGCTGACGGCGCGGCCTAACCTTCCCTTGAATCTTCGCCTTCAACTCCTTAATCTTAATCTCAAGCGCAGGAATCTCAGAAACATTTTTCAACCGAGAACGAATATCAGCTTCCTCCTTAGCAAACCCCCGAGTATCCAACCCATTTAATTCAACCTCCAGCTCTTTCAACCTCTCAACTCCTTTTGCAAAAACATTAAAATCAGACTTAACCTGGGTCGGAGTTTTTTCAACAGGTTTATGAGAAAGAGCAGTATGAACAGATTTAACACTCTTCAAACTCTTTTTCTTACCAGCCCTCTTGACACTCTTTTTTGTCACCATTCTATATTAATTAATATTCAAGATATTTAAACTTTACACTTTATATCCTTGTTTTTTATAATCTCTCATCCTTTCCCCCAAGCTCTTCTCCACCTTCCTAGCAATCATATCCAACTCACTAACATTAATCCCCTGCGACTTCCACTGAGCCAGCTTCCTCTTAATCAAACCGCTCTTTTTCTCCTTCTTCAGCTTCTTAAAAATCTTTTTCTGCTCACTCTGCTTCTCCTTTACTTTTTTAACAGCAACTTTTTTAATTTCCTTATATTCCTTTTCAACAAATTCCTTTTCCTCTGGCTCCTTAACCTGCGCCAACCTCCTTCCACGACGACGATTCAACTCAGACATAAGAACCTGTATCTCATTATTATGCTGTCTTCTCAACTCCAAAAACAACTTATCTCTCTCCTGCATTAAATAAAAAACAAGAATAATTATAAGAATCAAAATTAAGAAAATAGCTCCTGCAAAAATATAAGTCAAAGAGTCTGTACCCTCAAACTTATTCAAAAATCCACTACCCTCTTTTTGTGCAACAACATCAAATAAAAAACTAGAAGAACTTACTTTTCCCTCAAACTCAACCAAAACTCCAAAAACATAACTTCCAAAAGGCAAATCTTCTGGAAGAGCAACTGTCTTAGAAACACTCGAACCATGAGTTCCAGGCGCAACAACCCTCTGTTCAGTATCTGAAAAAATCAACTCTCCATTAAAATTCTTAATCAGAGAGGTAACCTTAATTTGATGCCTCTTAGAATCATTTAAATTAAAAATCCGAATCTCTGTAAAAAGATCCTCCCCAGGAATTAATTCTTTGTAATCTGGAGTAACAAACAAATTAACTGCAAACACCGGTTTTCGACTCTGAACATCAACAATTACAGGTATATGCTTAAGTTCAATATCAGTTTCAACAACTAAAAACCCAGAATAAATTCCCTCCACATCAGTATGAAAACCTTTAAATTTAACCTCAATCAATTTCTCTTCCCAAGCCTCAAGAGCAAATTCATATTCATCAACAGTAACAATTCCCCCCAACCCATCAAAACGCAGTTTAAAATTCTGTTCATCTTCAAAGTTAGTAAGTTTTAAATTAGAACTCACAAAGTCTCCTTGGGAAAGAGATGACTTTAACAAAATAGTATTAATCTTAAAACTGCGCGCAACAGTCTCAGGGTTATTTCTCGAATAAAAACCATCATAAACAAAATAACCAGCCACAGCAAGAACTAGGACAATTATCACTACAACCCAAAGAACTTTTTTTTTCATTTCCCAACCTCTTCAAAATCTTCTTTAGTTAATTTAACATACACATCAACTGCTTTAATCAATTCATTGCATCTTGAAAAAGGGCTGTTTCTTTTTCTTTCAAAATAAGTCCACAAAATAGTCTTAACATCTTGATTCTTTAATTTTTCAATAACTGGAACAAAATCAGAATCGCCGGAAATCAAAATAACATTTTTAATTTTAGGAAATTCAAGAGGGACACTTACTAAATCTACTCCCAAATACATATCAACTGCTTTTTGCTTATAAACAAAAGCATCATCAATTTTTAATCTCTGGGTCCTCCCCCCTTTAACAATAATTCCCTCATTCTCAAATCTGGAAATAAATTTATCATATAATTTCTTTTTCTTTTTTTCTTTAATAGTGGGGTTCTCACTCTGAAACGGAGGAGCATCATAAAGATAAATCCTCTCAGCAACATATTTATTTTTTTTAGCAAGTGCTTCAACAAAATCCTTCACACCATATATTAAGCCCTCACTAAAGAAATACTTTTTAACTCTCATTAAATAAGCATTATCAATAAACACAACAGCCTTAAAAAAATCATCCGGCGACCTCGAAAGATCACCGGGGAGTATCACATTAATATCAGGTTTCCTTTCTTTATAAACTTTCTCTTTTTTCTTTCTCATCTTCCTCTTTTACCTATATTGCGAGCTCCTTTTTTATACTTTGTTATCGCAACCCCAACAAGAACTGCAACTAAAAGTGCAGCCACTAAAACAGTAATCAAAACAGTATTTGTAACCTCTACCTCTGAAATTGTAAAGTGCGAGCTCGCAGTTGCAACTCCCCCTGGATACACAACCTCTGCCCCAACCACATACTCCCCAGCAGGCAAATTCTCTGTCTGGAACTCTTTATCATATGACATCTGGTCAAATACAGCAATTGTCTCGCTCTCCTTCAAATAAGTCTTGCCTTCAAAATCCTTTATTATATAATTCATAGTAACATCCATCTTCTGCTTAAATCCAGCCTGAAGAAGACTAATCTTAGACAAAACAGCCTTCCCTGCTTCAATAATCTTAAAATTATTAGGAATATCTAATGAGATGTCAAACAAGCTTTTTTCAGAACGAACATTCACAATAATTAAAACATCAACCCCATCTACATTCATCTTTCCAGTATAAATTCCAGGCTCAAGCGGACAAGTAATATCCAGTATAATATTTACACTTCCACCTACATCAACAGTAACCTCCTCTGCATCCGCCTTAACAATATTATCTAAATTAGTCACCTTCACCATATTTGTAGCACTCGCACGCCCAGTATTTCGAATAACAACTGTCTCCTGGAATTTCTCACCAACAATCCCGTAAATCTCAATTAGCTCTCTATTTGCACTTAATATTGCACTCGGACCAGCACCACCGCCGCCACCTCCCCCACCTCCGCCACCTCCTGGAGCCACAGGTACTGCACTAACAGTCAAACTTCTCACAGAAGAATTCCCAATATTATTCAAAGCATCAGTACAATTCACACTCCAAGTATGAACAGCCACAGAAATTCCAGAATAATAAATCCCCTGCTCAACATCCTTAGTAACAGCAGTCAAACTCCCAACAACAGCCCCATCAAGCACTAACGAACAATTATCAACACTCGAATCATCACCAACATTAAATGTAAAATTATATTCCGTTGTTGTCGAAGATGTTGCATCTGCAGGTGCAATCAAACTAACAACAGG
>CAZWNN010000008.1:0-20961 GCA_964635935.1 Candidatus Woesearchaeota archaeon | reverse complement strand
CACTGATAATCCTCAGTTCTGCAACCCCTCAAGCACCTAAGCTACAACTTAGGGCTGCTCCAATCAAGGTCTGACCCGATTCATTACAGCAAGGTCAAGAAGGACAAAACCTCAACGTCAAACCAACGACATTTACAGGTTCATGTCACGCCTCCCCTTGAGTCCACTTAAAGCCCGCGAGTGAACAGCAGAGGGCTAACCTGCCAACTTGTCTGCATAATTGGAGAGAAAATAAGATTTATAAGTCTTACCATCCTATAAATAACATGAAAAAAGAGGCCCTATTAATTCTAATATTTATTTTTACAATTACAATAACTTCTGCAGCTTACACATGTTCTTCTAATGGAACTATCGAAGAGGACCAAGGCAAAATTAATATTAAGAAAGTAGAATTTATCAATAAAATAGGAATTGGTGTAATTAACACAAACAGTGGACATGCAACTGATATCTTAATTGATGCAAAATCTATTACATTAACTAATGAAACCCCTTCTATAGAAGTTAAACTTCTTAGTGGAAATTATGATGTGGATTTAATCAGCATCACAGAAAATACTGTTGAAATAAAAATTGAAGGAGATAAGGAAGAAATTAATAAGGAAGAAATAAAAAAAGTTGATGATTTACAAGTTTATGTAACCGATGTAAGTGGGACATATCCTGGAAACAATACTTTTGTTAAGTTAATTGTTGGAATAGACAATTTATTTCTTCATGATGATAAGCTTACTGAATTAAAAACTATTGGTGGAATTGAATACTTATTTGAATTTTTTTCATCATCTAGTAATTATGCAATAATGGTTGTCAAAAAATGTGATAGTGGAAATTTAGTTGAAATTGCAGAAACTCCTCCAGTTAACACAACATCAACAAACACAACCAACACTACAGAACCCCTGATTAACACCCCCTCAACCAACACAAATAACCAAATACAAAACATAACATACAGCTCTGACAAAAAAGATTCTTCTCTAATTAATAAAATATTGCTCATAGTTATCAGCATAATAGCAGGAGTAGTAATATTAATCATCCTAATTTTATATTTTAAAAACAAACCACATTCCTACTAAACCTAAACCCCCTATCAGAACATTTAAATACATCTGAAACCTTTAAAAAATAAGCTGACAGGAGAATTTAGTTTTGATCTTCGGATCTTAACTTGACTTCGGATGTCAGCTGGATTAGGAAAGGAGGTGGGAGAATTTAGTTTTGATCTTCGGATCTTAACTTGACTTCGGACATCTCCCTTTCTTTGATTCTTTTGATTTATTTTGCAAAACACAAACCTTTAAATCTCTAAAATTTATTCTATAATCATGCCTCGATCGCATAATGGTATTGCACGTGGTTGCTAACCGCGGCCCTTCGGGGCACGCAGGTTCGATTCCTGCTCGAGGCGTATAGAGGATTACAAATCCCCTTATAGGATACGAATAGAACATAGTTCGCATTCCTGCCGAGCAATTTGCTCTCGACAAATTAAATAAAGATTATGAGAATGAATTGTGAGTACGAGGCATTTAAGATGGAAAAAGAAACAGCAATTATCTACATGGTCGCAGGAATCTCAAGCAGATTCGGCGGAAAAATAAAACAATTTGCAAAAATCACAGAAACCCAAACTCTAATTGAATACTCTCTTGACCAAGCACTCAAAGCAGGATTTAACAAAATAATTTTCATTGTAGGAAACAAAACAGAACAACCCTTTAAAGAAAAATTTGGAAACTCCTACAACGAAATTCCAATTCAATATGCAACCCAATATTACGACCCAAACATAAGAGACAAACCCTGGGGAACATGCGACGCCATCTGTTCAATCAAAGATATAGTCAACTGCCCTTTTGTTGTCTGCAATGGCGACGACATCTACGGAGAAAACACATTTCAAATCCTTCACAACCATCTACAAAACAACGACGAAGAAGCAACAATTGGCTACAAACTAATAGATGTACTTCCTGAAACAGGTGGTGTAAACAGAGGAATCTATGAAACAACTCAAGACAATTATGTCACAAACCTAAAAGAAACTTTCAATATTGAAAAATCAAATCTCCAAGCAACAAACACAAAACCCGAAGACCTCTGCAGTATGAACATCTTTGCCCTCCACCCAAAAACAATCCACCTTCTCAACACACAATTAGAAAACTTCAAACAGCAACACCAAGGCGACAGAAAAGCAGAATGCCTTCTTCCAACCGAAATCTCTAAACTGCTTCAAACCAACCAAATAAAAATGAAAATATACACAGCAACAGATAAATGGTTCGGAATCACAAACACATGTGATGAAGAAATTGTTAAGAAACAATTAGAACAAAATAAATAACCTAACAACATTTCATAATCAAAACCAACAACGCCCTACAAAACCAAAAGAAATCTAGCCCAAGAATAAATAAGATAAGGCTAGATTTCCGCAAAGTCACTAAAGAATTAATCAATACAAGTCTATTCTAATCTCTTCAGAAATTACTAAAAAACACGATTACCGCAAAACCCAAACCACCCCAATTAAAATAAAAAGCAAAACAATAAACAAACCAATAACAAAAGCACAATTAATAGCAACCCCCTTATCAGCCTCAGCAATACCATCATCTTGAATTTCAGACAAATCAATACTAATCCCACCATTCAAATTCTTAATAGCACTCAAATATTTCATATCAAGCTCTTCTTCATAAGGATTTCCCCCACCGCTTTCATCATCACCGTCGTCGTCATCCTCTTCAACCTTTACTTCAAAACCTCTTACCTCACTCTCCCCAACATTCCCAGAAGAGTCCACAGATCTAATAAACCAATCATAATCACCCTCATCAAACTCAATACTCAAACTCTGCTCAACATCTTTCTCAATATTTAAATAAGTCATCTCAACAACATCACTCACAATAAGATAAAAATCTACCTCACTCTCATCACTAATAATAAATCTAAACTCAACATCCTCTCCTTCTTCAAACTCAGAGCCATCTGCAGGACCAAGCAAAACAATTATCGGAGCTTCAGTATCTGGTTGTGGCTCCACTTCATCACATACATCCCCTATTCCATCATCATCAACATCAGATTGGTCAGGATTCCAAACAAAAACGCAATTGTCTTCCTCATCAATTATTCCGTCTTCATCTGTATCTGTATCATCCTGTGAATCACAAGCATCACCAATTCCATCACTATCTATATCTTCTTGAAAAGGATTCCAAACAACAGGACAGTTATCATCATCATTCAAAATCCCATCTTCATCCCAATCATCATCATTTACATCATCACAAGCATCACCAATCCCATCGCCATCAGCATCCTCTTGCAAAGGATTCCAAACAAAAACGCAATTGTCTTCATCATCAATAATTCCATCATCATCTTGGTCATTATCAGGAGAACTACAATCCCCCCCAATTAAAAGATCTGAAATCTCACTCGCACAACCGCTTGCCTCTGTTCCAGGATTCAAACATGTAAAACTTTTAAAATTCTGATAAAATGTTTCATCTTGACAAAATTGCTCTCCTATAAATCCATCCTCTCCACAATCCAAATTACTATAACAAAAAATTACTCCAGGAACATTCAAACTACCTGTTCTTGTTCTTTCTTCATAATCCAGGCATTTTTCATCTTCAACAAAAGTAGAAACAATTAAATCATAATTTCCAGGGTCTGCTAAAAAACTAAATCCAACATTTTCAACACCTGAAAAAGGAATATTCACATTTTTTACATCACTATAATAACTAACACCATTTTTTTTAACTTCTAATTCAACCCCCACATCAACACTATAATGCTCCTCAAGTTCAGGCGGAACATAATTCAAAGGCCCGGCATGCTCAATTGGAGATTCAACATTAACACTAACACTCACCTCATCATCATCCAACCCAATATCCAAATCACCAACTTCAGAAACACACATTTCTTTTTTAGATAAATAATTATCATAAGGTCCAACAGGGTCAGATGAACTTGTTCCCCACCAATCCACAGTCACCTCATAAGGAATATAACCATCCTTAAATATATAAACACCATAACCAAAACTTGACAATAAATTCGTCGGATAAACCAGCTGAATAAAATCTGTATTTGTGTTTAGAATATTTGGCCATAATCTTCCTGAAACACTGCTGCAACCTGAAGATGAGCAAATCAAACCTAAAACATCAACATCACTAATCGGAGTTGAAGTTTCAACCAAGCTCCCGTAAACATCAATCTCCCCATATTTAAAATTATTATCCTCATATCTTTCAGCAATTACAGCCCCAGCTAGCAATATTCCTAAAACCAAAATAAACATTATTTTTTTCATTTAATTTCCTCCACCAGACCCCCCACCTCTTCCACCCACGCCCCTTCCACCGCCAGCTACACCATCCCCTCCCCCCCTACCCCCTAACGAAACAGCAGCTTTCGCAGCACCAAGTGCTTCTAAAATAACTGACTTCGCAGGATTAAACAAACCATCTTTAACAACCCCAGGCATTAATTTAGGATTATTTTTTCCATCATACCATTTCAAATCATTCAACCCAGGAGCAGAAATCGAATCTTCAATTGTATCTGCAACTAATCTATGCCTACTTTTTCCTTCCATATACATATATCTTGTCCCCCAAAGAATAACATCTAATGGTTTATCCACAATAGGAAGACAGTTTACAAAAACTCTACCCCTATTTAATTCTCCGTTCAAACCCTTAAATTTCGATTCTAACTTATTATCAACATTAATTCCTGCCCACTGCCTAACATTATCCCACAAATATTTATAAGAATCTGGAACACCCTCTGAATTACTTATTAAATAAATTCCTGTTTTTAAAGGCACCTTAACAACATCCCCAATACCATCAGCAACAACTCTTCTTTTATCAGCCTGAGAAACCTTCCCAAGCTCCCCAGTTTCAAAAAATTTCTCTTTCACCTTAGTATTACAAGTCAAAGGCAGTGCAACAAGCATATTAGGAACCTGAACAAAGCTGTCAATAAAATCACTAGTAACTTTTCCAAAACTCTCTCCAACATTAACAAGAGAGTTAGGAACATGAATCAAACTATACTTCGCCCAGTTTTTTTCAGTATTTTCAAGTTTATCAAACTCGTAATTAACACCCTCATATAAGTTCCTACCAAGAAAACGACCGTAAAAAGGTCTCATCCCAACAATTCCAGTAACACTATCTACTACTCTTGCTAAATCCCCTGGTAATTTCCCAAGACTCTGCCCCATCTTTTTCCCAGATTCTTCATAATTCGTTGGAGAAGTAGCATCCAAACAATTTGCAAATCTTCCTGCCGCCCGCGTAGCACCAGACACCTCACTAGGAGCAGCTAAATATCTCAATTGCAACGGCTGACAACATCCTGTATAAAGAAAAGAAGCGACTCCACAAGCAGTTGCACCTAAAAATGTTAATAATCTATTTTTTGTTTTTTCCTTTGTTTTCATTAAACTCCAATCACACTCTTGGGGTTTACTACTCAAAAAAACGAACATTCCTTTTTAAATAATATTGTGATAGAGACTCTATTTCTTTTCACTACTCAACCCAAGTAATCACTACTCAACCCTATCACTCCTCAAAATCTTAAGCCCTTCAGATTTCAAAATCTCAATAACCCCTTCCCTCTCAGCACTAACCCCACACCCCTTCCAATCAATAATTGCTTTTTTCACAGACTCCACAGTCTTAGCAACAGCATCTTTAATCATCCCAGAAGTAAGCGGCAAACAATATTGAGGAATAACATGCCCCACCGCATATTCACTATTAAGCTGAATCTTTTTAAAATTCGGACAATAATGAGGTCCGCCAATACAAATAACTGCCTCTAAATTATTTTTTAAATTATTAAATTTATTAATTGAGTTTATAATGGCTTTAGCAATCACCTTCCCAGCTTTTTCATCTCTCCACTCTTCAACAGAAGAACCAATTTCAATAAAACAACAAAGCTTATCAATCAACGGCCCGTGATGAGTGCACTCCATTGTAACTTCATATCCTTCTAATTTCTGTTTTCCTACCTCATCATTAAGAATATTAAATAGCAATTTCAAAAACATCGCAGATGTTTTGCAAACTTTTCCTTCTTCCCCCCCAAGCTCAGCCTTCCCCCAATTCCCCGGAGCATGAACAGTCAAAGCAGGCATCTTCTTTTCAGACTCATGTTTTGTTGCAAAAATCACAAAATCAGCATCCGAGCACTTTTTATTTACCTCTTCATCAGCATAAATTGAAATTTCCTCTAAAAAAATAAAATCAACATCAAGCTTCTTCAATTCCCCAGCTATTGTCATCCCAGCCTCATCTTTCCTTGAAACAACTATTGCGAACTTCATCTTTCAATCTCCTTATCCCCAATAATAAGAGTCGAAGCCTTACCACTCAACTCTCCATAATCAAATGCAAAATCAACACTATTTAAAATATCTTCTGAAATATCCAAAATTTTATTAGCAGGTTTCTCCCCACTTAAATTCACAGAAGTTGTAATAACAGGCACACCAGCTTCCTGAACCTTAGCAGTAAACTCACAATCAGGAATTCTAACTCCTATAGCATCATTGGATGAAACATGAGACAGAAAATTCTTATTTTTCTTTTTCAAAATAAGTGTATAAGCACCAGGTAAATACTTTGATAAAAAGGGGTTTCCACTTGCAGAATCTGTCGGAGATTTACTTTTGACTATCTTAGGTAGGTGGGTGGGTTTCATATTATCATCAAAAGTAAATCGATTCCTATGTCCCTCAAAACCAAATTGCGAATTAGCAAAATCAGGAACAACACAATTCTCTTTAATCCAATCCATCGAAGGAGCAATCACAGACATCGGTTTATCCCTATCCCCCCCTTTAATATCCTTAATCCTCTCAACAGCCCCAATATCAAGAGCATTGCACCCAAGTCCGTAAATAGTATCTGTTGGATAAATAAAAACTTTCCCAGCTAAAATTTCTTTCTTCAAATCAACTAGTTGTTTCATCTCAAAATCTTGTCAATATCATAGTTAGTTAACACTTTAACTTCTTTCTGCATTTTAAAATGTTTATCATCAGACCAAACAGGACAATTGAAAGCCAAAGCAGTTGCAATAAACACAACATCACTTTTATGAATATGACCTATAACATCATCAGCTTGTTTCAAAAAAGAAGAATAATGAATAGGATTTATAACCACTATATACTTCATTAATTTTTCCAATAAAATATAAAACTGTTTTTCAGTTATTTCAGATTTTTCACAAATATAGCTTTTATATTTTTCAATCTCACTAAAAACATAAGCTGGAGTAATCAATTCAAATAAAATACTTCTATTAATAAGAAAATTTCTCGTAAAACCATTTTTAACCAAAGCAGAAATCAAAACATTAGTATCAACTACTAATTTCATATTAATCCATGTCTCTTAGTTACACCCCTCTTTATTTTCTCACTCAATTCTCGAATATCCTTCTCTGTAAACTTGCTTTTTGCAGTAATCTTATTCATAACTTCCAAATCCTCAATTCTCTGCTTAATAGCATGCCGAGCTATCTCACTCCACTTTATCTCTGAAAACTTTTTCATCTTCTCCCGCAATTCATTAGGAATCGACAAGGTCATATTCACCATACATATTTATGTGTAAACACATATTTAAGGTTTTTGGTTTTGCAGGCTTTGTTGAAAATCTTTCTGATTTGCAATTTTTGTGAGACTAATTTTTACAAGCACCAAAAGTGCTTGAGGGTGGGTGGGCGGGAATTACTCACAAAAATTGCTCAGATACTACTTTTTCAACAGAGCCGGTCATTCACCCAAAATATAAAAACCTATTTCACGAATTAAAATTATGCTAAAAACAGCCCTATATATAATAATCCTAGCACTAGCAATCCCAATTGGAATCCTCCTCGCAAAACTTACAAAAGACGAAAAACCAATCTACAAAAAATACTTCCCACCTCTCCTCTGGACAATTGCAATTGCAGCTGCGGTTTTCTACACTTTAAACATCACAGCAGCACTAACCCTAACATTTATATTCATAGTAATTCTAAGTTGGCACAAGACAAAATGACCTTCAACCTAATCAGCACAAGCCTAAATATTCATCAATAACTTTTATAGGATATTCTCCACTAAAGATATTTTTTCCAGAATCTAATTGCGCCTGTGTGATTCCTAGAATTCTTTCAGCTAATATCTTAGGAACTGTATGAACAAAATCCCTCGTTCTTCGCTTAGGGACTGGCTTAGTTTTAGCATCTGAAAAAAGTTTATCATCTACTGCAAGACCATATTTACTACAAAGAACTCCTGGACATAATGCAAATATAACTCCGTGGGAGATTACAGATAAATCCTCCCGGCTAAGATCCTTAGTGCCTAAATATTTCACAACTCTCCTAGGAATTTGCGATGTCCGCATCATATCTACTAAACCATGCAAAGATTCATGTGCTGTTGTACGCAGGTCAGGTAAAATTGTTTGTGAATCTTCAAGAGTTGTTCCAAGATTAGAAGGTAGAATTATCTCTCCATGACTCCCTCGAGTATGAAATCCGGTAAAATTAGGACTCTTAGGTTGATTTAAAAGAAGATGGGCCGTTATGTTCTCAGGAACATCAACTCCAAAAAAATCTGCTGCGTCTTTAAAGATTCCCTGAACCTTAGGATGCCCAATTAGATAATGATCCAATCTTGTCTTTCTTTCTACAAGCAAATGTCTATACTGATCATATAACTTTCCTGCTCTTATTTCAAGTTCCATTCGATCAACTGGAACACCAACAGCCATTTGAGATTTAAACCATTCCGTAGCTCCTCGCAATCGCTTATTTTTCTCTACAGCATTAGCTATTTCTGCCACATTCACCGGTTTTGAAATTCGATATTCTAACATAATTCTTAAGATAATTTAACCTATATAAATATTACTATTAAGTAATAACAGAATAATACACACCTTACCGCAAACTTCAAATAATAAAAATCAAAACCTTCTTAAACCAACCCCACATTTCTAAAACATGACCTTCAACCTAATCTCCCTCGGACTAAATCTAAAATCAATCACAGCTGAAGCACTAGAAGCAATCAAGACATCAAAGAAAATCTACCTCGAAACCTACACAGTCAAACTCCCATATACAATCAAGCAATTAGAAAAAACAATAAGAAGTTTTGAAAATAGCAACTCGCGATTTGCTTTTGACAAATTTACGCAACAAGGGGTGGGCGGGAGGGATTTCAAAAGCAGATCTCAAAATTTTAAAACTTCTCTAAAAATAACCCCCGCCCCAAGAGAATTAGTAGAAAGTCAGGAACTAATCAACCAAGCAAAAAAACAAAACATCTCCATCTTAGTCTACGGAAACTGTCTTTCAGCAACCACACACATCACCCTAATAACAGAATGCATAAAAAACAAAATCCCCTATAAAATAATCCATAACTCAGGAATATTTGAAGCAATTGCAGAAACAGGACTTCAACTATATAAATTTGGAAAAACAGCATCCTTACCAGCATGGAAACAAAGCTACAAACCTAAAAGTTTCATAAACATTATTAAAGATAATCAAAAAATAAAAGCCCATACCCTATTATTAGTTGACCCAGAACTAGATATCAAACAAACAACTCAACAACTCCAAGAAACAAGAATAAAACAAAAGATCATCATCGCAGAAAATCTTGGAAACAATCCAAAAATCTACTATGACTCTTTAGATAAACTAAAAAATAAAAAAATCACCCAACCTTTTGCAATAGTGGTTCCAGCTGAAATGCACTTTGTCGAGGAAGACGCTTTAGAATTACTAAGTTCCAACTAACCCCTTATACCTCTCCATAACTCTTTCATAAAAATCACTAGGAAAAACAATTCCATCCTTTGCAGGACATAGATTATTCACTAAACACTGAGGATCTTTTTTCCCTCTTGCCTTATTAGGAGAAGCATCCCAAATAGATTTCAAGCTTTTTTCAAGAACATTGCCAAAAATGGTGGTTTTATCAAATCTACCAGGACACATTTGCACAGTTCCATCTGCTCTAACATACAACCCAGTAGCCACTTGATTACAAGGTTCTGCACCAACATAAGACGCGATTCCTTCCTCCCCTATCTGTTCCTCAGTCTGAATTCCCTTCCGAACATTAAAGGCATAAATTCTCGCATACAATTCCACTAATTTTTCATGCCAATCCTTCTCAGCAAGTTGCTCTTGCTTTCTAACCTGCTGACAACCTTTTCCACTAACCATTGATGGAGTCATAACTACTGGTGTTCCTCTCTCAACAAAAAATCTGTATATATCAAAAGATTCTTCAACATTTTCAGGAATTATCGGAGCATTAATTGCGCAAACTCTATTTGTCCTTCCATTTTCATAAAATCTAGATGCAAAAAGATTTTTCAATGCTTTCTCTCTTATTCTAGAATATCCTTGCAATCCTAAGACAGCGCCATCATCTCCTCTGCTGGTAACTAAAGAATCTTGTAGTTTTTCATCAAAAGATTGGAAAGAAAGTAAAAGACCAACATGGTCAAATCCCGCTAGCTTTTCTACCAAAGCCTTCGCAGTCATACCATAAACTTTTTGAGCAAGCTCATCACTTCCAAGCAAAGCACCTTTAGTAAAAATATTCAAACGAATTCCTCTTCTAGCATATCTTTCAACTACCTCAAAAAGTTGTGGGTTCATTAAAAGTTCTCCAGGTCCGAGAAATTTCACACTTCTAAAATCATGACCTTCTAATTTAGCAATCCTAATTGCATCATCAATCATCTTAAAAGTATCCGCAAGAGTCATAATTCTCCTTTCTTTAGAATAAACAATATTCTCTTCATTAAAGCAAGTAGGACACTTATGTGGACAAAGTGATCTCCGATATTCAGAAGCAATACTAATAGGACTCTCTGGATCATTGTGAGCTAAAACAACCTCCTCTGGAACATGTTCTATATCTAAAGTATACAAACCAGGTGTCGCGCCATGAATATGCCAACCTAAAACTCCATTTACCCAGCTACCTACATTTCCAGGAAAAGTCACTGGAAATTTCTCTTCCAACTTTTTCTTATTATTGTTTCCCATTTTGTTACTATTACATAGTAAATTACTTATATTAAACCACCCTCTAAAAACTAAGCACAAACCACAATATTTATAAGTAATACATCGGTTATGCCAATAATGGTAGAAATAAGTAAGCTCAAACTAGACAAGACAGATAGAAAGATTTTAACAGAGTTAGACAAAAACTGCAGAATCCCATCAACACAGCTAGCAAAAAAAGTTAGTAAATCACGGCAGGCTGTAAACTATAGAATAAATCAGCTAGTTGAAAAAGGAATAATAACAAGTTTCAATACAGCAATAAATCCACACAAAATGGGCTACAAAGCATATAAGATCTATCTTAAGCTAAGAAACATTCCAGAAGACAAAGCCAAATTATTCTTCTATCTAAAGAAACATCCTAATGTCTACTGGATGGGCGAATGCTCTGGTTCCTGGGATTTAATATTCTCCTTCTTTGCAAAAGGAGATTATGATTTCTTTGAAATGAAAAACGAACTAATTTCTAAATTCAACAAAATAATAGTTGAAGAAGCAGGAGGAACCTTAGTTGATGTAAAACAATATCCAAAAATGTACTTTACAAATCAAAAAGAAGAACCAACAATGTTTGCAGGAGAAATTGTTGAAAACAAATTAGATCCTATAGACTATGAACTTCTAGCAATAATTGTAAACAATGCCCGCATCTCTTTAGTAGAATTAGCTAAAAAAACAAATTCAACAGAGATAATCATAAAAAACCGTTTAAAAAAACTGGAAGAAAAAGGCATAATAATTCAATACAGAATTGGAGTTGACCTAAACAAACTTGGCCTAGAACTTTACAAATCAATAATCAAGCTCGATAGATACACAAAAGAAGATGAAAAAAAGCTCCTTCAACACATGTCCAACCTTCCAAATATCCAGTACTTCATCAGAAACATTTGGCAAATCGAACCAGAGCTCGTCGCAAGTAGCTACCAAGAATACTATGAAATAATTGAAAATCTAAAAAAAGAATTCCCACAAGTAATTAGAACAATCGACACTGTCCTAATGATAACTGATGAGTGGACCCCGGGATTTGGAAATCTCCTAAAACAAAAAACTTAAAAACCACCCCACCTAAAAATAATAATGACTAAAACATCAATCCAAACAGAGAACCATATTAGTTTTTCTACTTTAGCCAAATTTCTTTTTTCTAAAAAGAAAGAAGGCATCTCAATAATTATTATTTAAAACAGCGGATTGATTTTCTAATCCGCAGGACTATAAATGAGCTTGGCTGACGCTACAACAAATGAAGAGAACCAAGATATGTTTAGCAAAGCATTCGCAGAACTATGGAAAGAACGAACACTTTCAGATTTAGAAAACGCATGGGACTATTATTTAACACTACACCCCATAGAAAAAGCAATGATAAGACAACATAGACCGCCCACTATTTCCGACTTTAGTCAATTTCTACTCCATGTAAGACAATTCACACCATTTGGAGGAATTAGTGACAAAATCGCCTACGAACAATTAATTCAATCAATAAAAGACGAATTAGCTCCCTTATTAGAAGAACAAAGAAAAACTTATTTAAATAGAGGTTATCTTAGATTTACAACATGAAAGAACTAACAGAAGAAAACATACTAGAATTTTGGAAAAAGAACAAAATATTTGAAAAGCTTAGAAAGAAAATCAAAGGTAACAAAAGATGGAGCTTCCTAGACGGACCAATAACTGCAAACAATCCAATGGGGGTCCACCACGCCTGGGGTCGAACTTACAAGGATGTCTTTCAAAGATTCAAAGCAATGCGAGGTTTTGACCAAAGATTTCAAAACGGATTTGACTGCCAAGGTCTCTGGGTAGAAAGAGAAGAAGAAAAAGATCTCGGATTAAATAGCAAACAAGATATTGAAAAATTCGGAATTCTAAATTTTGTAAAAGCCTGCAGAAAAAGAGTTGAAAAATTCACAAAAATACAAACACAGCAATCAATAAGACTCGGACAGTGGATGGACTGGGACAACTCCTACTACACAATGTCTGACACAAACCAATTACATAACTGGTTTCTAATTAAAAAATATCACGATAACAAATGGCTCTATAAAGGCCACGATGTAGTTCCGTGGTGCCCAAGATGCGGAACAGCCTCGTCAAAACACGACATTGCAACAGAAGGCTACAAAGAAGTAACCCACCCCGCCCTCTTCATGCAATTCCCACTAAAAAAAGACCCAAACACCTACTTCCTAATTTTCACAACAACCGCGTGGACAGTCCCAGGAAACGCAGCCCTAGCAGTAAACAAAGATGTAACCTATGTCAAAGTTGAAAATGAAGGAGTAAAATACTGGCTAGCTGAAAAAAGGTTAGGAGAACTAAACGGAAAATATAAAATAATAGAAAAAAAGAAAGGCAAACAACTTGAAGATTTAGAATACATAATGCCTTATTCCAATCTAGAACCTCAAAAAAATTCTCCTCACAAAATCGTTCTATGGGACCTTGCTTCAGAAGAAGAAGGAACAGGAATAGTCCACATAGCCCCGGGATGCGGTGCAGAAGATTTTGAATTAGGAAAAAAAGAAAAAATCCCATCAATCTCGCCTCTAAATGAAGAAGGAATATACAAAGAAGGATTCGGAGAATTCAGCTTAAGAAAATACACCGACGTAAACAAAGCAGTAATTCAAGATCTCGAACAAAGAAGATTCATGTACAAAGTAGTTCCTTACAAACACAGATACCCCCACTGCTGGAGATGTGGTGAAGAACTTGTCTATAGACTTGTAGATGAATGGTACATAAAGCACAAAGAAATAAAACCAAAACTAATCAAAGAAAACAAAAAAATAGTCTGGTATCCAGAATACGGAAAAACAAGGCAGGAAGATTGGTTCAACAACATGGGAGACTGGATGATATCTCAAAAAAGATACTGGGGTCTGCCTCTCCCAATCTGGGAATGCCAGTGCGGACATTTTGAAGTTTTTGGAAGTTTAAAAGAATTAAGAACAAAAGCAGTTGATAAAAAGAAAGTTGACAATCTTCCAGAAATTCACAAACCTTGGATAGATGAAATTAAAATTAAATGTTCAAAATGCAATAAAGAAGTTTCAAGAATCCCAGATGTAGGAATGTCCTGGCTTGACGCAGGAATAGTCTCCCTCTCAACAATAGGCCCTTATCTAGAAAATAAAAAAGAGTGGGAAAAATGGTTTCCAGCAGACCTTATTTCTGAAAACATGCCTGGCCAGTATCGTGGATGGTTCAACGCACTCTTCTGGGCAGCCGTAGCAATAACAGGAAAAGCTCCATTCAAAGCACTCTTTGGATATGAAACACTAAAAGATGAAAAAGGAGATGAAATGCACAAATCCAAAGGAAACGCTATCTGGTTTGACGACGCAGTTGAAAAAATAGGAGCAGACCCAATGCGTCTCCTCTACTGTCTCCAAGACCCATCTCAAGAACTAAGATTTGGATACAATATAGTAAAAGAACCAAAAAGAAGCTTAATCATTCTAAGCAACATGAAGAATCTTATTGAAAAATCAAAACCAGAAAAAACAAACAAAATAGAAGATAAATGGATAGTCTCAAAATTAAACTCCACAATCAAAACAGCAACAGACGAACTAGAAAATCTGCACCCCCATCTGGCAACAAGAGCACTTCAAAATTTCTGGGTAAATAATCTTAGCAGAGGATATATCCAGTTTGTAAGAGACCGCATTTCAGAAGATGATAAAGAAGTAAAATCCACCTTACAAGAAGTTTACCTAACTCTCCTTAAACTTCTAGCACCAATCATCCCCTTCACAACCGAACGCATTTGGCAATCACTAAAACAAAAACAAGAAAGCATCCATCTAGACGACTGGCCAAAACACAACGACAAAGAAATCAACAAAAATCTAGAAACACAATTTACCCAAGCACTAGAAATAATCGAACTAGGATTAGCAGAAAGAGACAAATCTCAAATTGGGCTCAAGTGGCCACTAGCAAAAGCAACAATATCAACAGAACACAAAATCAGCAAAGAACTTCAAGAAATAATAGCAAGACAACTTAATGTAAAAAAAATAGAAATAAAAAAAGGAAAACTCGCAGTAAAACTAGACACAACACTCACACCAGAACTAGAAGCAGAAGGTTATGCAAGAGAACTTACTCGAAAAATCCAGGCAGCAAGAAAAGATGCCGGCCTAGTTAAAACTGACAAGATCAAGCTCGAAGTCATATCTACCCTATCAAAGATCTTCCAGAAGCAAAAACAATTTATCCAAGAAAGAGTTGGAGCTAAATCACTATTATTTCTAAAAAAAGAAAGTGAGAAAAAATACCAACACCAATCAGAAAGTAAGATAAAAGATAAGGAAATTAGGGTTTTGTTTGATAAAAACTGATCTACTTTCTCAAGGAACAAGATAAAACTAAAATAACACCTAAAGCCGCCAATATTCCTCCAACCCAATTAGTGCTATTTTGTGTAAGGTTTCCAATCACATTTCCAGTTAAATTAGAAGAAAGAAAAAATAACCCAACAACAATCCCAACAATACCTAAAAAGCTTTTAACATAATCACGAAGGTCCATACGAAGACTCCTTTGCATAAAGGGGTCTCCCTGAATCTTCATTGCTAAATCAAAGGCAAGATTATATAAAGAACTAGAATTTCCAACCTTATCTTCAATCCTTTTAAGTCTTTTAATAATTGCATGATCATATTTTTCTCTTAATTCATCAGGTAATCGAGAAGAATGTTTATATGCTCGCTCTAAAATTTTAATCGCAATACCATACTCTCCACCCCTAATTTCACTATTTGCCCTAGAGATTTCCTCTGTAACCCGCTCTTCAATAATCCCCCCTCCAAGCATTTCTTCAGTATTCCCCCCCCTCTTAGCTCTTTCTATAGCCCGCCTCATACCAGATGTTTGTAAACCACTCTTTTTCCTAATCATAATGTAATGAATAGTTTTCTATTTAAAAACTTTTGCCAGATACCTCCAATCTTTAACCTTAATAGCATAAAATATCTGCCCATAATCATATTCAGAATTTTCATCCTCCAGTCCCCAATGTTTTCCTACTTTCTTAAACCCCATTTTTTTATACCACTTTATAACTTTATTACCACTAAAGTCTCCAGTCCCCAAAACAATCTCCATAATCTTTTTCTTTTTACAATAGGCTATCAGTTTATTAATTAAAGCAGTTCCGTAGCCCTTACCACGAAATTCTTCCTTAACTACTAACTCCTCGATAAAAACAGAACCTGCAAAAGGAGGATTAAATAAATGTTTCCCAAAGCAAATATGTCCAATGTAATATTTTCCATCTTCCAAAACAAAAATTTCTTTTTCCTTAATTTTTTCATCAAAGAACTTAGAGTCTCTTTTAATATCTATCTTAGGAAAAGTTTCTTTTTGGATTTTCAAATAATTCTTTTTATCGCTCTTTTTTCCGAGTCTTATATTCATAGTTAATCAAAATATTGAGTATATAAAAATCTGTTGGACGTGCAACTACCGTCGAATTCACCACTAAAGAATCATCTACAAAATATAGCCACTATAAAGAAGCACAAATCAAAGACAAGTCTTTAAAAATCAAATTCAGCAAAACCTAGTTACCGTCGACAAAATACCTACTAAGGAGTGAATTCTGAGCAAAACCTTTAAATACTACCTTTCTTTTTTATTCACATGATTGTTAAAGAGGAGTTCCTAAGCAGGCTGCGAAAAATCTTCGACTTAAACCTGTACGAGGTAAAAGTTTGGACAGCTTTGCTGTCAAGAGGAAACTCAACAGCAGGCGAACTTTCTTCTATCTCTGATGTCCCACGTTCTAGAACTTACGACATCTTAGAATCACTAGAGAAAAAAGGATTCATTGTAATGAAGCTAGGAAAACCAATAAAATTCGTAGCTCTAAAACCAGAAGAAGTTATCGAAAGAGTAAAAAAGAATTTACTAACAACAGCAAAAGACAAACAAAAAAGATTAGAACAACTAAAAGGAGATGAGGTCTTAGAAGAACTATCTGGGTTATTTACAGAAGGAATAAAATTTGTTGAATCTTCAGATTTATCTGGCTCACTCAAAGGAAGACAAAATCTCTACAATCATCTAGACATGTTAATAAGAGAAGCAGAAAAAACAATCACCCTTGTAACAACTGAAGAAGGATTAAATAGGAAATTAGAAATTCTTATGCCAAGTTTTGAAAAAGCAAAAAAAAGAGGAGTTAAAATTAGAATTGCAGCTCCCATAACTGCAGCAAACAAAAAAATTGCAAAAGATTTCACAAAAGTAGGTGAAATCCGAGACCTCTCAAATAACAAAGTCTCAGGAAGATTCTGCATAATTGACAGCGAACAAATCATGTTCATGCTCCTTGACGATAAAGAAGTCCACCCATCTTACGATGTCGGAGTCTGGATAAACACAGAGTTCTTTGCCCAAGCTCTTGAGCAATTGTTTGAAATTGCCTGGAAAGAGTTTAAGGCGGTGAAGTAGATTTCTTCAAGAATTAGAAGGGACTTCAAATCCCGGCGGGGGGCACGTTTTTATTTGGATTGTAGTTAGTTAAATATTTAAACTTGTATTCGCTATTAGCAAAGATGCAAAAAAGGAGGTGAAAATGAATAACAAAAAAGTAATAGTGGGTGTGGTCTCTGCATTTGTCGGAGGAGTCGCTGGATCTTATATTGGTGGATGGGTTGGACAAGAAGTTATATGCAGAATAATTGGAGCTGGAATCGGAGCAGTTATTATAGGAACAATCATTCCTGTTTTAATCTTTAGCAAAAGAGGTAAGAATCATAAAAAGAAGAAAAACAAGAAATAAATAATTTATACCCCGTTCGATAACTCTGCGTCCGGTGGGGGCACTCACACACAAACCTCACATCTCCTCAACAACATCAATCCCAAGTAAACCAAGAGAAGTCTTCATAACATCCCTGAAAACCCCCACCAGCTTCAACCTAAACCCCTCCTCCTCAGAACCAATAACAGGACACGCATGATAAAACTCATTAAACAAAGAAGCAAGCTCATAACAATAATTAGCAATTAAATTAGGTGCAAATCCTTCATAAGCTTTTTCAACAACCTCTGGAAAAACCCCAATCTTCTTTAACAAGGCAACTTCCTGCTTTTTCAAATCAACAAGCTTCACACCTTTTTTGCCCTTAATCTTTCGCAAAATAGAAGTAGCCCGAGCATAACTATAAAGCAGATAAGGCCCAGTGTCCCCTTCAAAACTAATCGCCTCTTTAGGATTAAAAACCATATTTTTCTGATAATCAATTTTCAACAAAGTATATTTAATTGCAGCAAGAGCAATTTTCAAACTTCTCCCTTCAATTTCTTTTTTAGAGAGATTATATCTTTTTTTCAGTTCTCTTCTCGCAAGTTCCTGAACCTCCTCAATCAAATCATCAGCATCAACAACAGTTCCCTCTCTTGATTTCATCTTTCCTTCAGGTAACTCCACCATGCCATAAGAAAGATGACGCAGATTATCTGCAAACTTAAAACCAAGTTTTCTTAGAATAGCAAACAAAACCTTAAAATGATAATCCTGCTCATTACCAACAACATAAATCGAACCATCCAACTTAAAATCATCTGCCTTTTTCTTTGCCAAATACAAATCCTGAGTAATATAAACAGAAGTTCCATCAGCTCTCAAAACAATCTTCTCCCCAAGCTTCTCTTTCTCCAAATCAATAAAAATAGCCCCATCTTTCTTTTTATCAAAAACACCTTTTTCTAAACCAGTCGTAATAATTTCCTTTCCTTTTGCATAAATCTCACTCTCATTATACACAACATCATGTTTAATTCCAAATTTCTTATAAGTCTGCTCAAAACCATCTAAAGCCCACTTATTCATCTTCTTCCACAAAGCAAGAGTTTTCTTATCCCCTGCCTCCCACTTTTGCAGACAATCCTGTGCCTCACCCTCCCAACTCTCCTCTTCCTTTGCTTTCTTATTAAATAAAACATAATAACCTCCAACAAAATGATCTGACTTAATCTTTTCAGGACTCTTTCCTTTCCCAAACTTCTCATAAGCCACCATTGACTTACAAATATGAACTCCCCTATCATTATTCAAATTAGCTCTCACAACCTTATTTCCAGCTAGCTCCAAAATCCGAGAAACACACTCTCCAATTGCCATATTTCTCAAATGACCTAAATGCAGGGGTTTGTTTGTATTTGGAGAAGGAAACTCAACCATCACGCGTTTCTTCACTTTCCTAGAACCATAATCAGACTTAACAGCATTTTTCAACACACCCTCGGCCAACAACTTCTTATCAACAAAAAAATTAACATACCCTGCAACAGCACTAGTATTAGATATTTCTTTCCCCAACTTCAGCCTCTCTTTCAATTCTTCTGCAATAAGTAAAGGACTCTTCTTCTCAATCTTAGCAAGAGCAAAACACGGAAAAGCATAATCCCCCATCTCATCATTTGGCGGAATCTCTACTAATCTCTCAATATCCTCTCTCTTCAACTTACCTTTCAACTCTCTAGCCAGCAAGTCAATAACTATCTCCTTCATAAATCAAAAAGAAAAACAGAATTAATAAAGTTATTCTTTATCTTCCCCTACTTTAGAACCACACTCAGGACAAAACTTGCAATCCTCCACCACAGTCCCACATTTGCACTTTTGAACAGGCTTGTTTTTATCAAGCACAGTTTCATACCCCTCCTTGCCAGAAATAATTTTTCCAAAAATCTTTTTTACCTCTGCCTCCTCCACTCCATCATACTGAAACTTCCTCAAATCAAATCCACTCATTCCCATTAAGAGGTATAGAAAAATTGGTTTTTAAGATTAACTAATAACAAAACTTATAAGTAATCTCCCAGTGATAATCTTAAGTGGGGGTGCCGGAGTCTGGTCAAACGGGCAGGACTTAAGATCCTGTAGCTTAGTGCTTGCGAGGGTTCAAATCCCTTCCCCCACATTCATATGAACCCGAGCGCGAGGGCGAACGATTTGCTCTTTGACTACTCTCGGATTCACAAAGAGTAAATCGTGAGGAAAATCCCTTCCCCCACATAAAAACAAAGAAAATGGTAATAATCATAGACCCAAAAAAGAAAAAAGAAAAAAAACTAAAATGCAAAGATTGTGGAGCAGAATTCATCCAAAAAGCAACAGCTAGATTTCCAAGAAAATACTGCGACAAGTGTAGCAAACAAAGAAAAAAAGACTACGAAGATCTCTGGAAAGTCAAAGCAGAAGATTGCGAAGAGGCTTAATTCCAAAAGATAAATTATTTAATTTGATACCAAACCTCTACTAAATAATTTCCACAAGAATAAGTTTTACACATAGACTCATCAGAACATGCACAATTCTCTTCAAGCCAGTCCACAGTTAAATCTGATTCTTGAATCTCCCCAACCCCCCCAACCTCTAATCCATCTTTGACAATTTTAAAGTGAGGTTCAGGATTTAATGCAAGAAAAACAAAAAATCCAATTAAAAAGATTCCAACAAAAAACAATACAAAGATAGTTCTAGTTTTCATTTTTATATTATAATAAAAAAGAACTAAGTACTCCTTTTAATTCTTGCCAATCACCGACTCCTCCCAACCCCTACCTTTTCACAAAACCAACCAACAGGACACTTACTACACCACGGAGAAACCGGCTGACAAATTGTCTTTCCAAACAAAACAAAAATCCCATTAAACTCACCCCAATATTTTTTAGGCAAAATCCTCTCCAAAGCCTTCTCTGTCTGCTCAGGAGTCTTAGTTTCAACCCAACCAAGACGATTAGGAATCCTATGGC
>CAZWNN010000007.1:0-24478 GCA_964635935.1 Candidatus Woesearchaeota archaeon | reverse complement strand
TTTGTCATGATTATTAAAAAAATTTATTTCAAGAAAACCTTATAAAACAGATTTTCCTTTTTCTGATATGATTATTAAAAAGATATTTGAAGGTGTTTTTGATGAAGAGGTTCATGATGGTTTTTTGAAGTTTGGTAAAGGTGAGTTTAAAGATAAGTTTTTGATTGTGGGAAAAAAGCAGGCGAGTAAGTGGGCTGTTAAAACTGGTGCTGAGTTTGCTAATTTTTTTGTGCGAAAGTGTTTGGAGAAACTTGGGGATGAAAAAACTGGGATGAAAGGTGTGATTATTTCTACAATGGATCTTTCTGAAGAGATTAATTTTGAAATTGTTAAAAAGAAAAATTTTAAAGGAATCCGGCAGTTGGTTGTGGATACTGAAATTTCCCCTGAGGAAATTTTGAATTTTATGGAAAAATACTCTCGTATCTTTTTTGCTCTCTCGTTTAGGGGTTATGATTTTGAGTTGAAGATAAAAGCAAAGCCTCCAAAAAGTGCAAAGCCTGGAAAAGAAGGGGGGAATGTTAAACCGGATTTTTGTTCCTTGAAAACAACTGATGAAAATTTAATTAGGGAATTGTTTTTTGATGTTGGTCTTAATTGGAAGGAGATTAAGATTCATCATATTGTGATTGTTGATGAAATTATTTATCCTAAGGATTGTCCTCCGGAGGAGATGCGGGAGAAGTCGAAGAGGAAGGGGCGGGTTGTTAGAACTATTGAGATTGATGGGCGAAGGATTGAGAAAGAGGTGGGGTTTGAGGTATGAGGTTTAGTATATAAATTTTTAAATAGTCTTAATTGAAATAAAAAACATGACAGATGAAGAAAAGGTTGTTTTACTAGATATCGTAGGTTTTTCTCCTGAAAGAGCGAGAGGAATTGAGCAACGATTTGGACGGGTTGTGTTGTCTTGGGATGAAGTAGAAACTTGGGACGATGTAGTAACATCTCATGAAAAAGCAGTTATCGAAGAAGTTAGAGCTAGAAGACAGAGACAAGAAGGCTGTGCTTTTTTAGGACAAGAAGGAGAATTTTTTCATTATTGTGACGCTCAAAGAGCTTTATTAGAAAGAATTGGTTATGAAGAGACTAGAAAACCTAGTTTAAGAAGCTCGCAGTACCGTGCAAAAGTCGGTCATTTTGAATTGCAACTTTATTGCATGGATCCTGAAAGGTTTTGTAATTGTATGAGGTTTCGGCAAGCAATGCAAGAAGTTGGGGGAGAACGTCATGAATTTGTTGTTCCTGGGGTAGAAGGATAGTTTTTTAAAGGTATTTTTCTCATAAAAATTGTGGATAAACCTAAAACTTAAATGTTTAGGTTGAGAGTTTTGCTCGGGTTGGGCAAGAGTTTGTGCTAAACTCATACTGACTGGTAAGTGCCTAAGCTACCAGACCATGGAGAAGCGAACAAAAGTAAATCGCAAAGCGATTTTCATGTTTCCAATCAAAGATTGAAAAATGGCTGACAAAACAGTTAGAAGTGGGAGTTTGCAGTTTTACCCACGAAAACGTGCTGCAAAGATATTACCTAGTGCGAACTGGGGAAATATTGTTGAGAGAAATAAGGATGCTTCTGGTTTTCTTGGGGTGGTTTGCTACAAGGTTGGGATGGTGAGTGTTTATGTAAAGAATAATACTGAGGACTCGATGGTGAAGGGCAAGAGGGTTGTGATTCCTGGGACAATTGTTGAGTGTCCTGTTATGAAGATTTATTGTGTTCGATTTTATAAAGATAAAAAAGTTATTGGTGAGATTATTGTTTCTAATGAAAGGGATTTGAAGAGGAGGGTTAAGGTACCTAAGATTTTAAAAAAGGTTGAAGATTTTAAAAAAGAGTTTGATGATGTTCGTGTAATTGTTTATGTTGTTGGCAGAGGAAGAAAGCCGAATATGGTTGAGTTGGGTTTGGCGGGGGGCAAAGATGATAAGTTGAAGCTGATTAAAGAGAAAATTGAAAAAGGAATTTCTGTTGCAGATGTTTTGGGAGAGGGATTAGTTGATGTGCACGGGGTTACAAAAGGAAAAGGTTTGCAGGGCCCTGTGAAGAGGTTTGGAATTACACTTAAGGCTAAAAAGTCTGAGAAAGGTCAGAGGCGGCCGGGGAGTTTAGCGCCGTGGAATCCATCGCGAGTTACTTTTAGGGCTCCGCAAGCAGGACAGGTTGGGTTGTTTTCTAGGATTGCTTATAATAATATAATTTTGCAGGTTGGAAAGATTTCTGAAAAAGATATTAACAAAGAAAGTGGATTTCATAAGTATGGGAAAATAAAAAGTGATTATGTTATTTTGAAGGGAAGTATTCCTGGGCCTCGGAAAAAGATTTTGCTTTTGACTAAATCGTTTAGAGGTTCTAAGAAAAAAGCTAAACAAAAGTTTGAGGTGCTTGGGTTGAGATGAAAACAAACATACTAGACAAAACAGGAAAGAAAAAGGGGGGGATAGAGCTGCCTAAGAATTTTTCAGGAGAAATTAGACAGGATATTTTGCAGAAAGCTTATGAGGTTGAAAAGAAATCTTTGATGGCTGTGTGGGGGGCTAAGCCTGGGGCGGGGGCTCAGTATAGTGCGAGCGGAATTTTAAAACACAGAAGACATGCTTGGAAAACAACTTATGGGAAAGGCATTTCAAGAATTCCAAGAAAGATATTTTCAAGAAGTGGCTCATCATTTAATTGGGAGGGGGCAACTGTTTCAAATACAAGGGGGGGAAGAAATCCAACTGCACCTAAGGCGATTAAGAATTTAATTAAAAAAATAAATAAAAAAGAGTGGAAGATTGCATTTGATTCTGCTTTTGCAGGTGCTAAGGGAAAAATTGTTTTTGATGGTGCGGTTCTTGAGTTGAAGACAAAAGAGTTTCTTGTTGTTTTGAGAAAAAGTTTTGGAGAGGATTATGAGAAAGTTTTGAAAAAGAAGTCAATTCGCGCTGGAAAGGGTAAATCACGAGGTAGAAAATATAAATCAAATGCTGGTTTGTTGTTTATTGTTTCAAGCAAGGAAGAGATGAAAAGGTCTGGAATTGAAGTTGTAAAGGTAAATGAACTTGCCTTAGGAGATTTGACTTTAGGCGGGCAGATTGGTAGGTTGGTTTGTTTTAGTGAAGATGCTGTTAAAGAGATTGGGGAGGTTTTCAAATGATTTTGCAAAAAGTTAGATCAACAGAGAAAATTGTAAGGATAATCGAAATTGAAAATACTTTGGTATTTGAAACTGATAGAAAGTATAGTAAGGGGAATATTAAGAAGGAGATTGAAGATGTTTTTGATGTAAAGGTTGAAAAGATACGAACACACACAAGGAAAAATAAGAAGGTTGCATATGTAAAATTAAAACCAGAGTTTCCTGCAATTGATGTTGCTACGAAACTTGGGATGATGTGATGGGAAAACGTATAATCCAGCAGGCGCGTGGAAAGGGTTCGTCTACTTATAGAGTTAGGAAGAAGGCGTTTGTTATTAAGCCAGGTTATCTTGCGAAGATGAATGCTGGAGAAGAGTGGGAGGTTGTTAATTTGATTCACTCTGCAGGACATAGTGCTCCGATTGCTAAGTTAAGAAAAGTTGGAGGAACAGAGGTTTTTCATAATATTGCTGCAGCTGGATTGCATGTTGGGCAGAAGATTGTGATTGATAGGCACGAGGTTGGGGATGTGGCAAGAATTGGTGATTTGAAAAATGGAACAGAGGTTTTTAATATTGAAAACAAACCAAAAGATGGAGGGAAACTTGCAAGAAGCGGGGGAAATTTTGCAGTTATTGGTGGGAAAAAAGGAAATGATGTTGAAGTGTTTATGCCTTCAAAAAAATCAAAGCACTTTAATGCAAATTGCAGAGCTACAATTGGGAAGATTGCTGGGCATGGAAGACTTGAGAAACCTTTTTTAAAAGCTGGGAGAAAGTATTATGCTATGAAAGCTAAATCAAAACTGTGGCCTCGGACGTCGGCTGTTGCAATGAATGCAATTGACCATCCATTTGGTTCTGGACGAGGTAAGAATGTTGGAAGCAAGATTGCTCAGAGATTTGCTTCACCTGGACAAAAGGTTGGATTGTTAAGGCCGAGAAGGACTGGGAGGAGGAAGAAATAAAAATGGCTAGAATAAATGTATCATCAAAGACTCGGTTGTTCCGAGGAAAGGAATTAGAAGAGCTGAAGAAGTTAGATACTCGGGAGTTTGCTAAATTACTAACGGCGCGGGAGAGAAGAAGTGTTATGAGGAACTTTGGAGTTGTTGAAAGTTTTATTCAGAGATCTCAGAAGAAAATTGCAAATAAAAAATCAGTTAAAACTCATGACAGAGAGATGGTTATTGTTCCTGCAATGGTTGGAATGAAAATTGGGGTTCATAATGGAAATAATTTTGTGCCTGTTTTAATTACTAGTGAAATGCTTGGGCACAGATTAGGAGAGTTTGCACTAACTAGAAAGGTGGTTAAGCACGGGGCTGCTGGGGTGGGGGCAACTAAATCGTCGTCGGCGCTGAGTGTTAAGTAAGATGGCAGAAGAAGAAAAACCTAAACAAGAAGAAAAGGAAGAAGATAAGGAGAAAGAAAAAATGGAAACTAAAACTAAAGAGAGCAAACCTGAGAAAAAAGAAGAAAAGAAAAAACCAGTTGTTAAGAAAGAAGAGGCTAAGCCTAAAGAAAGTGCGGTTGTTCGCGGGCAATCGATGAGATTAAGTTTAAAGCATTGTATTGGGATTTGCAAGATGCTGAAAGGCAGACGTCCGGAGAAAGCTATTAAAATGCTGGAGGAGGTTGCTACCGGGAAGAGGGCTGTGGCAATGCGAGGAAGAGAGGTTGCTCATCAAAAGGGGAAAGGGGTTTCTGGTGGAAAATATCCGAAAAAAGCTGCACTTGAAATGATTGACCTGATTAAGCAGCTTGGGGCAAATGCAAATGTTAATCAGATTGAAGAGCCGGTGATTGTTATTGCAAAAGCTGATAGTGCTTCAAGACCTTGGAGAAGAGACAGGAGAAAGGCTAAAAGATGTCATGTTTATTTAGAGGTTAGAGCTAAAAAGAAATTTAAGGGGGAAAAGAAATAAGATGGAAGAGAGAAAATTTGTCGAGGTTCGGAAGAATGAGTTTGCTATGAAGGAATTTATTAAGAAGAGTTTTGGAATGGGAAAGATTAGTAATGTTAGGATAGAGTATACTCCAGTGGGGGAGAGTATTATTGTTTCGACGCATCGGCCTGGGTTGGTTATTGGGAAGAGGGGGGAGAGAATTGCTGAGTTGACTGAGGTTTTGAAAAAGAAATTTAAGATGGAGAATCCGCATGTTGATATTGATGAGATTACTCAGCCGGATTTTGATGCACAGATTGTTGCTGATGAGATTGCAATGTCTTTGGAAAGATTTGGGGCTGGTCGTTATAAGGCTGTTGGTTATAAGATGCTGGAGAGAATAAAGAGGGCTGGGGCTTTGGGGGCTGAGATTAGAATTTCTGGAAAGATTCCGAGTGACCGAGCACGAAGTGCGAGATTTGCATTTGGATTTTTGAAAAAGACAGGGAATGATTCAAAAGTTGTTGCAAGGGCTGAGGCTGTTGCACATGATAAAAAAGGGGTGGTTGGAATTAAAGTTTCAATTTTGGCGAAAGATGCAAAAGTTCATGATAAATTTGAGGTTGATGAGGAGATGATTAAGGCTGTTAAAAATAATGCTGCTTTTGAGGATGAGGTGATTGAGGAGAAGGTTAAGAAAGTAAGGAAGAAGAGTGTTGTGAAAGAGGAAAAACAAGATGCAAAAGAAAAATAAAGATATGACTGTTAAGGAGATTGAAGAGAAGGTTAAGGAATTAAAGGTGGGTTTGTTAAGACAGGATGCAAAGAGAAAGGGGATTAGAAGAGAGATTGCGCGGTTGTTTACTCAACTAAATGAAAAACAAAAAGAGGTGAAGAAATAAATGGATATATGTCCGAAATGTGGTTTGCCTGTTGCAGCTTGTGTTTGTCAGGAGATTGCCAAGTCTGACCAGCAGATTGTTGTAAAGACTGAGAAAAGGCGGTTTGGTAAAATCCAAACAATTATAACTGGGTTTGAGGGTGTGGATACTAAGGAGCTGGCGAAGAAGTTGAAGAATGTGCTTGCTTGTGGTGGGACTGTGAAGGACCGCACAATTGAGTTGCAGGGAGACCACAAAGCAAAAGTAAAAGCTCTCTTAGTTGAAGAGGGTTTTGATGAGTTGCAGGTAAAAGTCAAATAATAAAATGGCAGAAGAAAAACAGAAAAAGGAAAAGAAGAAAGTTGAAAAAACTAGTGTGAACTGCGAAGATAAGTTTTGTCCTTTGCACGGTGTTGAAAAGTTGAAGTTGCGGGGGCGAGTTTTTCAAGGGGTTGTGATTAAGAAGTTTAAGGGAAGGGTTGTGATTAGATTTGAAAGAATTTTGAAGATTAGAAAGTATGAGAGATACGAGAAGAGGTGGACTAAGTTGCATGCTCGTCTTCCGGACTGTATGGAAGAAAAGATTAATGTTGGGGATTTAATTGAAATTGCAGAGTGCAGACCGTTGAGTAAGATTATTCATTTTGTTGTTGTTGGGAAGATTCGAAGTAAATCTGAGGAAGGTTCAGCATGAAAGCAATAACTAGCAAGGTAACACGTGGATTGAACTTAGGAAGCATAGTTGTGGCTGCAGATAATAGTGGGGCGCAGATTGTGAAGATTGTTAGTGTTAAGAGGGCGGGTTCTAAAAAGGGACGACAGGTTCCTGCTAAGGTGGCGGACTGGGTTAAGGTTTCTGTTAGAAAGGGAAAGCCTGAGATGAAGGGGGAGGTTTTTGATGCTGTTATTGTTAGGCTGAAAAAGCCGTGGAGGAGGGCTAGTGGGGAGAGGGTGGCTTTTTCTGATAATGCTGTTGCTTTGTTAAAAGATGAAAAAGGGAATCCTAAAGGAACACAAATCAAAGGGGCTGTTGCCCGGGAGATTCAGGAAAGATGGAAGGAGGTCGCTAAAATAGCTAGTGTGGTTTATTGAGATGGTAGAAAATTTTGAAGAGATTGAAGGCAGAACAAGGAAATACTTAGAACTTGCAAAAAGAATAGATTGGAAAATTAATTATTATTTTCATGGGCCAGGAATGAGTGTGATAGATGACGATGTAAGAGGGTGGGTACGTGAAGCTTTATTATTAAAAGGAAGGGATAGGGTTTTATTACATGCTAAAGAGGGTATAGATAGATTGCCAAAAGAATATCCTGCTCTATCAGAATTAAATGAAATTTATTTAGAAATTAAATCTGAAGTTTTGCAAATATAAAATGAAACAAACATTCAGCACAAAGTGGACAGCAAGTAAGCAACCTCGGAAGCAGAGGAAGTATAGTTATAATGCTCCGTTGCATTTGAGGCATAAGAAGCTGGCTGCGACTTTGAGCAAGGAGTTGAGGAAGAAACATGGTTGTAGAAATATTGAAGTGCGGAAGGGGGATACTGTTAAGATTATGCGGGGGAAGTTTAAAGGAAAACAAGGGAAGGTTTTAGCTTGTGATTTGGTTAAGCAGAAGATTAGTATTGATGGGATTCAGGCGACAAAGTTAGAAGGAAGTAAGGTGGCTATTTGGTTTGATACTTCAAATATTAAGATTATTTTAATTGATTTGGATGATAAAATGAGGATGAAGAGGAAGAAGAATGTTGAGGAGAAGGAAGAAGAAAAGAAGACTGAAAGTAAACCTAAGGAGAAGAAAAATGCATCTAAAAAGAACTAGTTTTGAAAAAGAACTGCCCTTGCCAAGAAAGGGCTCAACATTCTTAGTTGTAGCTAGTCATGAGAGAAGAAATGCTGTGCCTTTGCTGGTTGTTATGAGGGAATTGCTTGGGTTAGCAAGAACAAGAAAAGAGGCTCGGCAGATTTTGCTGGCTGGAGATGTTAAAGTAAATAATAAGGTAAGGAAGGATGAAAAGTTCCCGTTGCAGTTTTTTGATGTTGTTGAGTTTGAAAAACTTGGGAAAGCTTATAGACTGGAAATTGTAAATAAGAAGTTTAGATTGAAAGAGGTTTCTGGGAAAGAGAAAGATGAGAAGATTGTTAAAATTGTTGGGAAGAAAATTATTAGTAAAGATAAAGTTCAGATGAATTTGCAAGATGGTGGAAATTTTTTAGCAAAGGAGAAATTTAAGGTGGGGGATTCTGTTGTTTTAGATACAAAAGGAAATAAAATTGTTAAGGTGTTGGAGTTGAAGGCTGGAGCAAAGGTTGAAGTTATTTCTGGAAAGCATGCTGGTGAAAAAGGAGATTTGATAGAGATTAGGAATTTGGCGAGGAGTAAAGATTATATTGTTAAATTAAAGGAGAAAGAAGTTGGAGTTCCTTTGAAAACTCTGATTGTGATTGGATAAGATGGAAGAAAATGAATTTATGAAAAGATTAAGAAGAGAAAAAGAAGCATTAGCTAATCTTCTGGCAGTAAATGGATATAATATGGCTGCTGTTGAGAAAAAGTTAGAACCTCAATACTTTTCAGGGGCAATTTCAGCACTAACAGATATGGTTCTTATTTTAGAAGAGACCTTATTATTAGCACGATTTAGTAAAAATTTTGATTTCGTTGCAGAATCATTGACAGAAGCGAGATTTAAAAAAGATGGTGTATGGGGGCAATTTACTAAAGCTCTTGGAACACCAACACAAAGCATGGAATTGCAAAATGGAAGAACACTTGAAGTTGCTACTGGTCCTGGAACAATAGAGTGTATGGATAGAATGTATACTGAACCAGATTTAAATGTTGTTAGAAGATATGTTATCCAAAGATATCAACAAGGAGAAAATAAATGTATATCTGCTATTGCAGGAAATTAAAATGGAACAGGAATTAGAGCAGCCTAAGGTGGAATTGAATAAGATGAGAAATATAGAGATAGAGAAAGTGGTTTTGAATATTGGGGGGGTTGGAGAGAAGCTTGACAAGGGAGTTTTACTTTTAAAAGAAATAAGTGGAAAAACTCCGATTAAGATTAAGGCTACAAAGAGAATTCCTACTTGGGGGGTTCGGCCGGGGTTGGAGGTTGGAACAAAAGTTACTGTTCGTGGAAAAGATGCAGAGGTTTTGCTGAAAAGATTGCTGCCTGTAATTGAAAATACTTTGAAAGAGAAGCAGATTAAAGATAATTTCTTTTCATTTGGAATTGCAGAGTATATTGAGATTCCAGACATAGAGTATATTCGAGAGGTTGGAATTATGGGTTTTGAGGTTACTGTTGTTTTTGTTCGTCCTGGAAAGAGGGTTGAGAAGAAAAAGATGAAGAGGGGAAGTGCTAGGAAGCAAGTTGTGCGAGCTGAGGAGATTATTAAGATTATGGAAGAAAAATTTGGAACTAAAATTTTGAGGAAGCGGAGGAAGGAAGAATGACTGCAGACTATCAAGGGAAAAAATGTGGAAGAAAGAAAAGATTAAGGGGCCAGGTAGAATTAATTGTAGAGCCATTTATTGGAGGTGAAATAACAAATCATTTGGGTGATATAGAAACCATAGTAAGCACAGATTTTGGATTTGTAGTAACTTTAGCTGAAGGAGAAAGGGCAGGAAAGGGCTTAATTATTAGAAAAGTATACACTCGTCCTAAAAATCCGAATACTCCTCGTGTCTTAGTTTTAAGTTCAAGTAAAATATTTGAACAAGGAACACCGAAATATTATTTATGTTGTGCTCAATTAACAAAAGAAATAAAAAAATATGAAGCAGCACTGACTACGGGTGTTGGGAGTGTAAGATGACAGCGAGTGATTGGCATAAGATATTAAAGCAGTTAAAGAATAAGCCGGCAAAGATGAAGAAGTTTTTGAAGCACAACAAGCCGAAGGAGCGGAAGTTTGGGGTGGCTGCGAAGAAGTGTGAGAGGTGTGGGAGGTTTGGGGCGCATTTGAATCAATATCAATTAAATTTATGCAGGCATTGTTTTCGGGAGCTTGCAGTTGAACTGGGGTTTGTTAAGTATAGCTAATGGCACAAGATATAGTAGCAGATGCACTGAATCAGATTATGAATCTTAAGGCAGTTGGAAAAGAAGAGGTTGTGATTACAAGAAGTTCTAAGTTGTTAGTTAGTTTGCTGGAGATGATGAAGAAAAAGGGGCATATTGATTTTGAGATTGCCGGAAGTGAGAAAAAGCCAGAGGTTGTTGTGAAAATTATTAAGTTAAATATTTGCCGGGCAATTAAACCGCGTTACTTTGTTGGGGTGGGGGATATTGAGAAATATCTTAGGAGATTTTTACCTTCGAGAAAATTTGGAGTTTTAGTAGTTTCTACAAACAAGGGGCTTAAGACTCATGCTGAAGCTGAAGAGCAAAATTTAGGGGGGGCGCTGATTGCGTATTTTTACTGATGAAATTAGATATTGAGAAAGTTGTAGAAATTCCTGAGGGGGTTATTATTGAGATAACTGGAGATGGTGTGAAAGTTAGTAAAGATGGGAAGGTGCTTGAGAGAGAGTTTAATCTTGGTCGTTTAAAACTTGTGAAGGGTGATAAAGATATTAAGGTTGTTTGTAAGGGTGGGACTAAGAGAGAGGGGAAGATGGCTGGGACTGTTGCTGCGCATCTTTATAATTTGTTTAGTGGAATTAAAGAGGATTTTGTTTACAAACTTGAGATTTGCAATGTGCACTTTCCTATGAATGTAAAGGTTGAAGGTGAGATAGTTGTGATTAAATCATTTTTAGGGGAGACTGTTGATAGAAAAGCGAAGATTGTTTCTGGTGTGAAAGTTGAAATTAAAGGAAATGAAATAACAGTTTCATCTCCGGATAGAGAGGCTGCAGGCCAGACTGCGGCGAATATTGAGAAAGCAACGAAGGTGAAAGGTAGAGATAGAAGGATTTACCAGGATGGAATTTTTATAACTGAAAAACCTGGGAGGGATTTGTAATGGTAGAAGAAAATTTGAATGATTATTTAAAATTCAGCATGATGACAAATCCAGGAGTATATAAGGATAAATTAAAAAAGGATTTACCGGAGGACATAAGAAAGATAGGGGATTTAGTAAGAAAACAAATTATACACAGAACCACGTTGGCTGCAGGAAATACTGGGACTAATGCTGATAAAAAATTTGGGGATATGGCAAAGGTTCCTTGGTATCGGCAACCAGAAGATGATTATTTAGTAACTGCTGCAGCAATGATAGCTGAATTGCATAGAAGAGATAAAAGAGGTTTTGTTGAGGATAGAAAGGAAAAAGATAAATTAGTTCTTACTTGCAGATTTACTGGGATATTAATGGCTTCTATTTTAAAATCAAAAGGCATTCCTTGCAGGGTAAGGGCGGGACATGCACCTTATTTTGAAAAAGGTAAGAGCTGGGACCACTGGATAAATCAGTATTGGAATGATAAAGAAAAAAGATGGATTACAATAGATGTTGATGGAAGTTGGAGTTTAATTGAGAATATTGATCCTTATGATATTCCTGAAGGAAAGTTTGATTTTCCTGCAAAAGCCTGGCTTGATATTAGATCTAAAAAAGAGGATGAAAAAAGATTTTGGAATTCTATGCCGGAAAGTGGCCAGATAGTTGTTGGTTGGTCTTTGTTTTATGATTTTCATTGTTTAATGAATAGCGAAATAATCTATCTCCATTTACCGGAGATAGTCCGATATAATCTCTTTCCTAAACTAACAGAAAAAGAATTGAAAGAAATTGATGAACTTGCAACACTCATGTTAGACCCAGATAAAAATTTTAACGAATTGCAGAAGATTTGGGAGACTAATAAAAAGTTTAGATTACTTAAGGGGGGATTGTTATAATATGAAATCAGAGAAAAGAAAAAAGCCGCATTTCAAAAGACAGAATTGGAATAAGATGAGCAAACTTGGAAAGAGAAGGAAAAAGAAGCAAAATTGGAAGCATCCGAAAGGAAGAGATAGTAAAATGCGGCTTGGGGAGAAGGCTTATGGAAGACGGGTTAAGATTGGGTGGGGGGCTTGTAAAAAAGATAGGAAAGACGTTGTTAGAGTTGAGAGTGTTGGTCAATTAGATACTATAAAAAGAAAGGAGATTATCATTGGGCGGATTGGAAAGAAGAAGCGCGAGGAAATCATAAAGAAAGCTAAAGAAAAGGGAATTAAGGTTTTGAATAGAAATAGAAAAACTAAATCTAAGGAAGATAAAGATGCAACTAGCTAAGAAAAAAGCACTTGCTGTTAGGGTTTTGAAAGTTGGTTTGGGTAGGGTGGTTTTTGCAGCTGGGCATGAGGAGGAAATTAAGGAGGCAATTACTCGGCAGGATATTTTAGATTTGGTTGGGGCTGGTGCGATTCAAATTAGAGCGATGAAGGGTCGGAAGAAAGTTGTGAGAAGAAAGCATCGGAGGAGAGCTGGGAAGATTAAGAAAAAAGTGAATACACAAAAGAGAGATTATGCTAAGTTGACTCGGAAGTTAAGAAAAACTACGCAGGTTTTGTTGAGCCAGAAGAAAATTGATATTGAAAAGAAGAACAAGATTAAGAGGATGATACGAGCTAAGAAGTTTAGAAGTAAACGGCATCTGCAGGAGCAGGTGGGGGAGATTTGATGAAAGTGAAAATAGCAGATAGAATATTAGAGAAATATCCTGAATTGAAGATTGGGGTGGTTGTAGCTAGGGGTATTGATAATAGTAAGAAAAGTGAAGAGATACAAAAAAGGGTGAGGGAGATTGAGGCAAAGACTCGTGAGGAGATTACTCCTGAAGAGATTGTTGAAATTCCTGTAATTGCAAGATGGAGAGAAATTTACAAATCTTTTGGAGCAAAACCAGGCAAATTTCGAAATTCTGTTGAAGCTCTAGTGAAAAGAGTTGTTCGCGGTGATGAAATTTATAAAATTAATGCTCTTGTGGATATTTACAATTTAATTTCTGTTAAACATGTGATGACTGTTGGTGGAGAGGATTTAGAAAAAATCGAAGGTGATTTGATTTTAGATTTTGCAAAAGGTAATGAAGAATTTATTCCGCTTGGTTCTAAAGAAAATGATTCTCCTTGGGAAGGGGAGGTGGTTTACAAAGATAATAAGGGGGTAATTTGTAGATGCTGGAATTGGAGAGAGGCAGAAAGAACTAAGTTAACAAAAAATACTAAAAACGCTGTGGTTGTAATTGAAAATCCTCTTCCTGGACAGGAAGATAAATTAAAGAGTGCTTTAGAAGAGTTAAAAGAATTAATTGAAAAATATTGCGGTGGTGAATGTGAAATTAAAATATTAAATAAAGAAAATCTAGAGGTTGAAATATGAGACGGACTTTAAAAAAACGAAGAGCGCAGGGAAAAACTGATTATAAACTTAGACTTGGGCTTTTGAAAAGCGGGCTGCCGAGGGTTGTTGTTAGGAAAACAAATAAATATATCATTGTTCAGTTGGTTGAAAGTTCTGAGGCTAAGGATAAAGTTCTTGCTGGTGTGAGTTCTAAAGATTTAATTAAGAATGGCTGGGATGAGAAATTTGCAGGTAGTTTGAAGTCTGTTCCTGCTGGTTATTTGACTGGTTTGGCTTTTGCTAAAAAGGTTGGAAAGGAAAAAGTAATTTTAGATTTAGGAATGCAAAGGACAACTGCCGGAGGAAGACTTTTTGCAGTTGTTAAGGGGTTGGTGGATGGGGGGGTTAATTTAAAGGTTGATGAAAAAATTTATCCTTCTGCTGAAAGGATTGAGGGGAAGCATTTAAAGTCTGAAGTTCAGAGTTTAATTAAAGTTGTTAGGGGGAAGCTGGGATGATAGTTAAAGACAATCGTGGAAGAGAAATAGTGATTGCAGATGATGGTGGAATTATAAATTATCTTGAGTTAATAGAAAATAGATTCTTTAGAGGACCTACTGGGGGAGGAACATTAGAAATGATTACAGAAAGAGAAGATTGTAAAGGAGATGTAAGAATTACAACAGAACGAATAATAGGTGGAGAAACATATCAAGCAGAGTATTGTATTCCTAAGGGTACAAATTCTGGAGTAGCTGTACCTTTTCCAATTAAATCTGGATTTGTTAGAGATTAAAATGGCTGAAGAAAAAATTAAACAAGAAAAAATGGAAGAAAATAAAGTTAGTAATGCTGATAAGGGTGTTAAAGAAAACAATATTACTAAGGTAGATAATGCTTCTGCGGACACTCCTGAAGATAATATGAAAACTAGTTCAGAAGTGTCAGAGAGTTCTAGAGAGAAGATTAAGAAAGTAGATAAGAAGGTAGTTGAAAAATTAAGGCGTGATGGCGAGAGCAAAGAAAAACATGAAGAGAGACTTAGGGAGATGGAAAGGGAGTTGGAGGAGAAGGCTGATAAAGAGGTTGATAAGATGAGGTGGAAGAGGTTGGAGGAGAGGGACCGGGCTGAGGTTGAGAGGGAGAGGGTTTTGGAAAGCTGGGTTCCTAAGACGCAACTTGGCAAGGATGTGAAAGCTGGAAAGATTTCTGATATTCAGGAGATTTTTGATGAAAATAAAAAGATTTTAGAGTCAGAGGTTGTTGACAAGCTTCTTAATGTTAGGTCTGAGTTGTTGGATATTGGTCAGGCAAAAGGAAAGTTTGGGGGGGGGCAGAGGCGGGCGTGGAGGCAGACTCAGAAAAAAACAAAAGAGGGAAATGTTATTAAGTTTTCTGTAATGGCTTGTGTTGGTGATGGAGCAGGTCATCTTGGTGTAGGAATTGGAAAGGCAAAGGAAACTTTGCCTGCTAAAGAAAAAGCTATAAGAAAAGCTAAGTTGAATATTCAGAAGATTAGGAGAGGGTGTGGGAGTTATGATTGTTCTTGTGATGAGCTGCATAGTATTCCTCTAAGGGTAGTGGGCAAGTGTTCTGGAGTTACTATTAAACTAATGCCTGCGCCTCAGGGAACTGGGTTAGTTGCAAGTGATGAAATAAAAAAAATATTAAAATTAGCAGGTATTAAAGATATTTATACAAAGACAATTGGTCCGACAAAGACAACAATCAATACTGTTAGTGCTTGTGTTGATGCTTTGAATAAATTAAGTGAGGTTGTGATATGAAAATTTTAAGTATGTCTAAATCAGAAAATAGAAGTATTTATTCTGTAAAGAAGACGCAAGATTTTTGGAAAAGGGCGAGAGCATTATTAAAAAAGATAGGAGTTAGAGAAATTCTTGCAGATATGTTTGGCACTTTAGATAACACTCTGGAGGGTCAGGAAAAAAAGATTGAAAAACTAAGTGATGAAAGAGATGGTTTTGAAATTGATAAAAATTCTGAGATTGATTTTATTATTGGAGATAAAAAGGTATTTATTATATTTTCTTATAAAAAAGATTTTCAGCAGAGATTTTCAAAAGCTATGTTTAGTATTTTTGGGGGGAGTGCAAAATGATAGCAGTTATTAGAATTACCGGACAAGTAAATTTAAAGAGAGAGATAGTTGAGACTTTGTACAGATTGAGACTTCGGCAGAAATTAAACTGCACTTTTATTGATGAAAAAGATGCTGTGAAAATGGGAATGCTTGAAAAAGTCAGGTTTTATGTTGCTTATGGGACTGTGAGTGATGAACTGATGAAGAAAGTTATTGACAAGCGCGGACAGAAAGATAAGGATAAAAAATATCGGGGATTTTGCAGACTTCACCCGCCTATTGGTGGTTTTAAGAAGGGTACTAAGAGGGCTTTTCCTAAGGGGGTTCTTGGAAAGAATAAAGATATTGATAAATTGTTAGTGAGGATGTTATGAGGACTATTATTGTCACTGATTTGGATTTTATCAGAGATCCAGAGGAACCAATTCAAAAAGGGGATCGCCTAATTAGGAGAGGAAAGGTAGAACTCGTTACTTGTGTGCAAGGTACGCATTTAACTACAAAAAAAAAGACTACAAGAAGTGGGGTGGTTGGAATACAAAGTACTGATTATGTAAGAACAGGACCTCTTCATATAGATCTTAATGCTGTGGGGGGATATTTTATTGCTGAATCAAGACCTCCTAAATTTCTTTTTAGGGAAGATGATGCTCAACTAAAAATGTTGGAGGGTACTACAATATGAAACTAAAAAAGCGAAAAAAAAGATCAAGATTAAGAGGAAGTCAGACAGCTTTTGGCGGGTTTAGGCAGAAGAGAAAAGGTCCTGGAAATAGTGGTGGGCGGGGGATGGCTGGGAGTGGAAAGAGGGCGGATCATAAGGCTCAAAAATCTCTGATGATTGCTAATAAAGCAGGGGCTAAAACCTATTTTGGTAAGAAGGGCTTTACTTCTCGGGGGTCTGCAAAGAAAGTTAATAAGGTTATAAACTTGGAGCAGGTTAGAGAGAATTTTTCTGGAGAGAGGATTGAGTTGAAAGATTATAAAATTTTAGGTAAGGGAGATGGGTTTAAAGCAGTGATTGTTGCGAAGGAGGCTTCAAAATCTGCGGTGGAGAAGATGGAGAAGATGGGTGGAAGTATTGAGGTTTTGAAGAAGGAAGAGAAAAATAAAAAAGATGTTAAGGCTAAGGAAGAAACTCCAAAGGGTGATACTGAAAAAGCTTAAAAGTTGGTTTCCTTAATAATAAACATGGCACTAAGAGATATATTGCATAACTTGCCGGAAGTAACTTCTCCTACTCAGAAGAAACTGGATTTTAATACTAAAATTAAATGGACTCTTATTATCTTAGTTGGTTTTTTTATTCTTTCTAATGTTCCGCTTTACGGGCTTGCTGAAAGTGCTTTGTCTCGTTTTGAATATTTAGCTATTTTGCTTGGAACTAATTTTGGTTCTATTATTAGTCTGGGTATTGGGCCGATTGTAATGGCTTCTATTATTTTGCAGTTGTTAGTTGGTGCGCAGATTTTAGATATTGATACGCACACTGAGGAGGGTAAGAAATTTTTTCAGGGTTTGCAGAAGTTACTGGCTTTTGCGTTTGTTATTTTTGAGGCGATGGTTTATGTTTTAATGAGAGGACTTGCTGCTATGCCTGGATTTGCTGGAATTGTTATCTTGCAATTATGTGTTGGTGGATTTTTAATTATTTTTATGGATGAGGTTGTGCAGAAGTGGGGTTTTGGCAGTGGTGTTAGTTTGTTTATTGCAGCTGGAATTGGTTGGAGATTGTTTGCTCAGTTGTTTCAGTTTCTTGGAACTCAGGGTGGTTTTGAGCCTGTTGGAAAAGTTTTAGTTTTAGTTGTTAGTTTAATTGGGGGGGACCCTACAGGGGTTACGCGAGCTTTGTTTCCAATCTTAGTTACAGTTGCATTGTTTTTAGTTGTTGTTTGGGCTCAGAGTTTGAAAGTTGAAATTCCGTTGTCGTTTGACAGGGTTAGAGGTTACGGGATTAAGTGGCCGTTGCAATTTTTTTATGCTGGTGTGATTCCTGTTATTTTGGTTAGTGCTCTTGCTGCTAATTTGCAATTGTTTGCTTCGTTGATTGAAAATTGGCTTGGGTATGCAACTATTTTAGGTAGTTTTTCAAATGGTGTGCCGACTTCAGGACTGGCTTTTTGGATTCACTCTACTCCTTTGCTTGAGACGCTGATTACTGGGAGTTTTAGAATGATTTATCTTTTACAAGGTATCGGACATATTTTATTTTATGTTGTGTTTTCAATTTTGTTTGCTTATTTTTGGGTAAATACTTCTGGGCAGGATGCTTCTTCGCAAGCTCAAAATATTTTAAAGTCTGGTTTAAGAATTCCTGGGTTTAGAAGAGATGAGAGGGTTTTAGAAACAATTTTGAAAAGATATGTTGGGCCTTTGACTGTTATGGGTGGTGCGGCAATTGGGCTGCTTGCTTCGGCTGCGAATTTGCTTGGGGCGTTGGTTGGTGGGACTGCGATTTTATTAGCGATTATGATTATGTATCAGTTTTACCAGAATATTGCTCAGCAGCATGCAATGGATATGAATCCTGCTTTAAGGGGATTTTTTGGTGGCTGAGTTTAGATTAGGAAAAGTTTAGGAATTTGAAAAAGATTTTTGAGTTGATGGCTTGGAAGCTTTGCAGGTCTTCAGAAATTTAGCAATCATATCAAATAAACTAAATTTATGTTGGCTCTGCAGGATATTGTTATTTTTGTTTAATAGGTATTATAAAAGAAATAATCAAACATCCTCATATCTTTTTTTGATTGTGAATTCGTGCTCTCCTGCTTGTTCAAAAGCTTGGGCAAGAAGCAGGGCTTCTTCAAAGTGGGCTGGGGTATCAAGGATGATTTTGTTTCCGTCTGAACTTTGGAGATAAATTCTTATTGAATCTCCGTCGCTGAAATGAATTGTAAATCCGTTTGGAAAAGAAATGCCGTTGATGTGGATGCCAGAGATTTCGTCTTTTGTAATTTGAATTAGTTTGCTTGCTCTTTGATGTAGTAATTCTTCTACTTTATCAAGTCCTATCACCTCTACCATTAGAATGATTAACAGGATTTTGGTTTTTAAGGTTTTATGTAATGAGATTATAGGTTTTGGTTCTATGTGAGATTGTTAGTAATTATTGCAAGAGGAGGATAATTATTTAAACGAAAGTAAGACTTTTCAAAGCCAACAGAAATTTAGCACAAGAATAATTAAGATACTTGCTAAATTTCCGCAATAGCTATAAGTAAGATATAGCTTAATTTACTTTGACTTATCTATTAAGAATTATTTATTAATCTTTTAGATTTTGGTTTAATTAGGTTAGTTTTAAAAACTATCTTTGGCACTTGGTTTTATGGGAATTACTGAATTAATGATTGCGCATCTTCATGTTTCGATTATTTTTTGGGGGGTGGTTGTGACTCTGATTTCTACTTTGGTTACTAAGTGGCTGACTGACCAGGAGCATTTGAAGAGTTTGAAAGAGAGGCAGAAAGAGTTAAGTGCTGAGATGAAAAAACATAAAGATAATCCTAAGTTGATGGAAGAGATGCAGATGGAGATTTTAAAGATAACTGGTTCGATGATGAAGTCGCAGTTTAAGCCGATGTTTATTACGTTTATTCCGTTTATTTTATTGTTTACTTGGCTTCGGTCTATTTACACGCCTATAATGGGGTTTAGCTGGTTTTGGTGGTATTTAGGTGCTTCGATTGTTTTTGGTATGGGTTTTAGAAAGTTGTTTAGGTTGGCTTAGAGGTTACTATAGTGTATTGTTGCGTTAAAGGGTCTTAACTAAAACTTTTAGATTTTCTTGGGATAAACAAGAAGAACAGAAAAAATAGGAAGAACAACCAGTAAGATTGTGGTGGATTTTCAAATCCTAAAAACCCTAAGAAACCTAACCAATCAAATTTTCTCTTCATATTAGTAGTATTAATTCAATTTCATTTATATCTTTCGTGAAAGTCCTGTTTATACAACAATGTATTAATATAGAAAAAATTATATAGTATATTATATTGTTTATACATGATAGAAAAGGATGATAGTATTTTAGAAGAAATGTTTGGAATGTTTAAATTCAAAAAATCTACAGAAAAATTAATGAGAGAGGTTGATAAAGAGTTGGAGGGGGTTGAGTTTGTTAGGGGGTGAGGGGTTAGGTTGGCTTAGGAAAGTGGTTTTTAATCTTACATCAAATAAAAATTATTTTTATGAATCATGACAAATATTTGTAATCAAGAGGGGATAATGCTCTGTAGGGCAAACAGAAATTTAGCACAAGAATAATTAAAATGGGCTAAATTTCCGCAATAGCTTAAAGATAGATAAATTATTGTAATTTATAAGCTGATAGTTATTTACTTATTCTTTTGTTAAATTATGGGGTTGGTTTTATTCCAACTTCTCTAAATTTTCTATTGCTTGTTTAACAAACTCGTTGTAGGGGAGAATTCCGAACTCACTTACAACTGCTGTGATGAGCTCTTTCGGAACAAAATCAAAAGCTGGATTAATTACTTCTATTTTTTTGTTGCGTTCGTCCCATACTTCTTTGGAGGGGCGTTGTTCGAGGGTTATTTTATCTGTGTATTTTAAAGAGATTGTGCAGGCAACTCTTGGGATGTTGAATTCTTTTGCAAGTTTGCAAAAGATTGGTGTTCCGATTTTATTTGCAAGTCCTTTTTTTGAAAAAGCGTCTACTCCAAAGAGAAAGATGTCGCATTTTTTTATTGCCTGCTCTGCTGCTAGGTCTGGAAAGACAATTACATTTATTCCTGCGTCTGCAAGTTCTTTTGCGGTTTTTCTTCCTTGGAGTAGAGGTTCGACTTCTGTTGTGTAAACTACAAATTTCTTTTTGTGTTTTTTGTAAGCGTATTTAAGGATTCTCATGACTGTTGTTGAATGGCAGTGGGAGAATATGTTGAGATTTTTTTCTATAAGAGGAGAACTTTTTATTGCAATTTGCTCATCTGCTTGTTTTATATATTTTTTGAGTTTTTGTGCTGTTTGTTTTGGGTTTTTGGATTTTTGCAAGAATTTAAGAAGATTTTGCATCATTGGTTCTGTTGGGCGGGTCTTTAGAATTTGGTCAACAGATGTTTTGTCGTGCTGAAGAAGAAAAGCCTGCATTCCTGCAAGTGCTATGTTTTGCGCTCCTTGGGTTTTTACCTCTTTTATGCTTTTGAGAATTTGGTCGAAGGTTTTCATGTTTTTATTAGTGGAAAGAGGTATAAAAATATTCGCAATTATCTAAATCTTTAAATACATGGTTTGTTTTTTCTACTTAGGTGAAAAGAAAAAGATGATAGAAATGCTGATGTATCCGAAAGCTGCTGAGAGGCGGTCGTGGTCGTTGTTTTTTGTTGGGTTGCTTTATGCTTCTGTATCTCTGCTTCTTGTGACTTTTATTTTTTCAAAAGATTCTGTTCTTAGTAATTATGGGGGGATTTTGATTGTAACTTTTACTGTTATGTTTTCTTTGCCATTTATGTACTATCTTATTAAAAATGAGGAGCAGAAAGATGTGGAGATTTCTGATTCTGGTAAGTTGATTAAAGCGCACTCAGTTGCCTTGAAAGGTTTGATGTGGCTTTTTCTCGGGTTTGTTGTTGCACTTTCTTTTTGGTATATTGCCATGCCTAATTATAATCATGTGAATTTTAATGCACAGATTAAGGTTTTTTGTGCGATTAATAATCCTGCTAATTATGATTATTGTTTGGAGCAAAACGGGCTTTCACCTTTGACAGGTAATATTGCAAAGCCGAAATTGATTATGAATATTTTTTCAAATAATATTTATGTTTTGATTTTCACGTTGCTGTTTTCTCTGGCTTTTGGGGCTGGAGCTATTTTTATTCTGATTTGGAATGCGTCTGTTATAGCGGCAGCTGTAGGAATGTTTTCTAAGAGCAGTTTGCTTAGACTGCCGCTTGGGTTGGCAAGGTATATGATTCATGGAATTCCTGAAATTGGTGCTTATTTTATTGGGGCGCTGGCAGGGGGAATTATTTCTGTGGCAATAATTAGAAGAGATTTGCAAGGGGAGAGGATGTGGAGAATTTTGCAAGATGCTCTGGTTTTGATAATTATTTCTGTTGTTGTTTTATTTTTAGCTGCGATTGTTGAGGTTTATATTACTCCTGTTTTGTTTTAGAGGCTCTGGTGAAACCATCTTATTTTTTGATTTTTTCTAAACTAATTTATGTCGCGTAGCGACGGGTGGGTGGGTGGGATTTTTTAGAAAAAATCAAATTTAATTAGGATTTCAACAGAGCCCCGTTTTAGACAAAATATTTAAACCTAGCTTTCTTGGAAATTCAATGGGTTTATATTGTAGATTTTGCGGTTTTAAAACTGGGCGCAAACCTTTGAATGGAAAGTGTCCTTATTGCAATAAGACAGATGCTCTGGTTGAGGAGCCTGTGGCTGATGAGCTTGTTAGTGAGGCTTGATTCCCCTCCACTTATTTTAGTAAAGATACAATAAGTTTTTGAGATATAAGAGGATATGTTCTGAAGAATCTTCAGAAATTTAGTAATAATAATTAAGCTAAACTAAATTTCTGCAATAGCTTTATAGTAAGTTTAATCGAATAAAGAAGAGTTACTTAAAAACTTCAAGCAATAAGTTTTTAAGTAAAGAGTTTTGAGTTATATTATGGGTGATGAAACTGTACTAAAAGAGAGGAAAGAAAAGTTAATTAGGTTTTTGAAAAGTCCGAAGATTTGGGTTGTTGGTATTTTGTTGATTGCTATAATTCTTGGGGTTTACATACGAAGTATGCCTATGAATGTTCGTGCAGATACAGGCAAACCTGGATTGTGGGATATTACAAGGGATGATTGGACTCTTGGTCCAGATTTAGATCCATGGTTTTTTACAAGATATGCTAAGACAATTGTAGAGGATGGAGGGTTGCCTGATGTTGATATGATGAGGAATGTTCCACTTGGTTTTGAGCCTTCAAGGGGAACGATATTACTTCCTTATATGATTTCTTATACTCATAAATTTGTAAGTGTTTTTAGTGATGTGCCTGTGGAATATTCTGCAGCTCTTTTTCCAGTAATTATGTTTGCTTTTACAATTATTTCGTTTTTCTTATTTGTGAGAGAAATTTTTACAAGGAAGAGTAAAAAGGCGAAGACAAGAGCAAATATTATTGCATTGATATCTACTTTTTTCATGATTGTTATTCCTATATTTGTATCAAGAACTATTGCGGGAATTCCTGAGAAAGAATCTGCAGGTTTCTTTTTTATGTTTCTTGCTTTTTGGTTATTTTTGAGGGCTTGGAAATCTGATGGTTTAAAAAAGAGTTTGATTTTTGGGGGGTTGGCTGGAGTTTCTACAGCTTTGATGGGTTTGATTTGGGGAGGGGTTTCTTATGTTTTTGTTACAATTGCAATTGCAAGTTTAATTGCTTTTATTCTGAATAAAATTCATAAAAAAGAATTTTTAGTTTATGGTCTATGGCTTGGTGTTTCATGGGTTTTGATGATTTTGCTTTCAGACATGTTTTCATTAAAAGGTCTTATAACTTCCTTAGATACTGGATTGGCTTTTTTAGTTTTTTTTATAACTGTTGTTCATTTTGTTTTATGGAACACACAATTATCCAAAATAAAATTTTTACAAAAAATAAAGCTTCCTAAAAATATTATTTCGTTTATTGTTGCTATTGTTTTGGGGTTTTTTGGTGTTTTAATTTTATTTGGGCCTGGTTTTATCATTGAAAAAATAAAGGCTATTAATCAGATGATGTTTCGACCAATTACTGGACGATGGAATACTACTGTTGCTGAGAATAGGCAGCCTTATTTTACAGAATGGGGGGCTAGTTTTGGCCCACATATAAGAAATATTCCTGTTTTGTTTTGGATGTTTTTTATTGGCTCTGTTGTTTTGTTTAAAAAAATGCTTAGTAAATTGAAGCAGAAAGATTCTTGGATTTTAACAGGATTTTATATTTTGTTATTTTTTGGTTTGGTTTTTTCTAGATATGCACCACACCCACATATTTTTGACGGAGAGAATTTTATAAGCAAGTTTATTTATTATGGTTCTGCACTTCTTTTAATTGGTTTTGCAGTTTATATTTATAATAAATATAATAAAGAAGGTGACAAAAGTTTTGAGAAAATTTCTTATGAATATTTGTTTTTATTTTCTTTATTTATGCTGACGCTGTTTACTGCGAGGGGTGCGGTTAGGTTGATTATGGTGCTTGCTCCAGTTTCTGTGATTTTTGCTGCGTATTTGATTATCTTTTGTATTGAGAAGTTTAGAAAATCTGATGAAAATATTGGAAGAATTATTTTTGTAATTTGCGCTATCTTAGTTATTATATTAGGGATTTTTATTTTCTGGGGATTTTTTAATTCTGCAAAGGCGCAGGCTTCTATGATGATTCCCTCTATGTATAATCAACAGTGGCAAAAAGCAATGGGGTGGGTGAGGTCTTCAACTCCAACTAATGCTGTTTTTGCACACTGGTGGGATTATGGTTATTGGGTGCAGTCTATTGGTGAAAGAGCGACGGTTTTAGATGGGGGAAATGTTATTACTTATTGGAATTATTTAATGGGGCGGTATGTTTTAACTGGGGATAACCAGGAGGATGCTCTTGAATTTTTATATAATCATAATTCAACTCATTTGTTAATTGATTCTTCTGATATTGGAAAATATGGTGCTTTTTCAGTAATTGGTTCTGATGAAAATTATGATAGATATTCACAAATTCCTGTAATGGTTTCTAACCCACAACAAAGTAGAGAAACTGCAGATGGAATGGAGATTGTTTATCTAGGGGGGTATGCAACTGATGAAGATATATTTTATGAAGAAAATACAACCAAAATATTTTTACCAGCAGGAGTCGCTGGTGTTGCGGGAATTATCATCGAAACGAAACGAAATGATGATTCTATTACATTTAAACAGCCAACAGTTGTTTTTTCATATAATAATCAACAGTATAGAATTCCATTGAGATATATTTATGTTAATAATCAATTTTATGATTTTGGTTCTGGGTTAGAAGGTTGCGTTTATGTTATTCCGAGAGTTTATCAAAGCGGGCAGAGTTTACAAAAAGATGATCTCGGAGCTTTAATATGGATTTCTCCTCGAGTATTAAGAGGTTATTTAGCTCAGAAGTATTTATTAGATGATCCTTTTGATAATTTTCCTAATTTT
>CAZWNN010000006.1:0-26172 GCA_964635935.1 Candidatus Woesearchaeota archaeon | reverse complement strand
GTTTTCGGAATAGAAGTGTTGAAAATGTTTTAGATGAAATTGGAATTTTAATTAAGAAGTATAATATTAAAGAGATTTTTGATGATTCTGGGACTTTGTCTACTGGAAAGTGGCTTAGGGAATTGTGTAATGGGCTGATTAAAAGGGGATATAATAAAAAGATTAAATATTCTTGTAATATGCGTTTTGGTGCTCTGACTCAAGGGGAATATAACTTAATGGTAAAGGCAGGTTTTAGACTGCTGAAGTTTGGGCTTGAAAGTGCGAATCAGAAAACTCTTGATTATTTAAATAAGGGAATTAAGGTTGAAGATATTATTAATGGTGTAGGGATGGCGCACAAAGCAGGGTTGACTGTGCATTTGACAATGATTGTTGGCTATGCTTGGGAGACTAAACAAGATGCTCTGAAGACTTTTAGATTAGCTAAGAAATTAATGCAATCTGGTAATGCAGATGTTTTGCAATCCACTATTTTAATTCCTTATCCTGGAACTCCTCTTTGGAAAGAGGCAAGAGAGAAGAACTGGTTTTTGTTTGATGCTAATGATTATGAAAGATTTGACCAGAGAGAACCTGTTTTGAAAACTGCGGATAATGATGCAAAGGGTGTTGCAAGCATTTGCGGTAAAATTTATACTATTTTTCTAACTCCTCAGTATGTTTTTGCTCGTTTGAGAAGTGTTCGAAGTTGGGGAGATGTAAAATTTAATCTTCGGGGTGTTAAAGCTGTTTTTGGACATTTGATGGATTTTTTTAAGGCTGGGAAGTAATTAGAGATTAAAATTTTTAAGAAATTCCCAGGACATTCTTCTTTGTGTTTTTGAAGGGGTTTTTAATTTTGATTCGTCCCAATTTATGTCCAACTCTAAAGAAAAATAACCTTGATAATTTTTGTTTTTTAATTCTTTAAGAAATCCTTTAAAATCTATGCACCCTTTTCCAAGCGGCAAATGATCATCTTTCCCGCAATTATCATGAACATGAATATTCCAAACTTTTTTTGATTTATTAAAAAATTCTTTTGGAGACATAATTGTATTTGCATGCCCTATATCTAATGTTATCCCAATATTTTCTAAATCTTTTATTAAAAATAATAAATCCTCTGGGCTTGAAGGAATTTCTTTTATATAATTTCCTAAGTGATCTCTTGTAGGCATATTTTCTATACAAAGTTTTATTCCTCCTGCAAAATTATTTAATTCCTCTAAAGACTTTTTGAGAATCTGAAGGTTTTCATTATAAAACTTTTTGTTCTCAGAAAACCCTCCGTGTACAGTAACAATCTCTGCCCCTAATTCTCTTGCCATTTCAAAACTTTTTTTAACTTCTTCCATACTAAATTTTCTAATATCTTGGTCCAGTGAAGCCAAATCAAAAAATTTATCTTTAAGCTCGGGAATTTGATTATATCTATGGGGCATAAGGTGAACAATTAATTTTAAATTTCCTGTCATTTTTTTGATTTTTTCTAAAGTTTCTTTTTTGTATATTGAAGGTCCTAATAGCGGATAGTCTAAAACAAATTCAACATGGTCGCATTTTAATTCCTTGGCAAATTCAAATTCTGAAGACCAACAATTTTCATCAAAACCTGCTAATTTAACAAATATGCCTTTCTTCATATTCATCTTTGCAAGTTATGCTTTAAATAATTATCAACAGTCTGAAACTTGTAACCTTGTTTTTTGCAGAAGATTATGTAGTTTTCTAGTTTGTTAAGGAGCTTTTTCCCTTCGGTAGAGTTTATATGCCACGGAAGTTTAAGATTTGAGATGCTTGAAAATTCCCAGGGGTGCATTATAGTCATTGTATAATTTGAAAGTAGGAAGTTTAGTTTTGTGAAAAGTTTGGCGTACCAGTTTGGGAAATTCTTAAATGCGAGCCAGAAAAGAGAGAGATTAACTGGAAGTGTTGAAATTGGAATTTCAATTATATTTCCTATTTTGTGTGGTTTTCTTTTTTGAAAAAAATTAAAATATTTTCCAGGAAGCCAAAGCGGGTGAGTAGAGGAATCATATTCAAAACCTATGTTTGCAAGTTCTTGGATTTTTTTTATTTGAAACCTTGGTGCTCTGAAGCCATTTATTTTTTTGTTGATTATTTTTTCTTTTTCTTGTTTTGCTTGTTGCAATCTCTGGAGGGATTCACAAGATTCTGAGTGGCAATAACTATGGCATGCAATTTCATGGTTTTTTGAAATTTGTTTTATCAGTTCTGGGTATTTTTTTGCAAATTCTGTTGTTGTGAAAAATGTTGCTGGAATTTTGTGTTTTTCTAGAAGTTGAATTATTTTATTTAAACCTTGTTTTGAGATTTCAAATTCTTGGGTTTCTTCTAGGTAAATCCCATATTCTCTTGGGAGGTCAAACTCTTCAACATCAAAAGTTAGTAGGATTGATTTCATTTTAATAGGCGCATTTTTACAAGGCGATAGACTAATCCAGGTAAAATTCTCATTTTAACTGAACTGAAATCATTTTCATTTGGGGGGATATAGTATTCTTTTATTCTTGCATTTGTCTTGCTTGCTTCATACAAAAGTTCCATGTCAAATTCAAAGCCTGTGCACATAAATTCTTTTTTGAATTTTTCTAAGAGATTCTTATTCATGAATTTTGCTCCTGCCTGGGTGTCTTTGAAATGAAACCCAAAAAGAAACTGGAAGATAATTGAACCGGCAATTGAGAAGAATCTTCGGGTTATGGATGTTTGATACTTTAGTGCTTTTTTGAATTTTGTTACTATTACCATGTCAAAAGAATCTAGGTAGAAAATCATTTTTATGATTTCGTCTAAACTATATGGATTATCTGCATCTATAAAACCGATGATTTCGTGTTTTGCTTGTTTAAATCCTAATCTAATTGCGTTTCCTTTTCCTGCTCTTGGAGTATCTATTATTTCTAAGGGTAATTCTCCTTTAAGAGAGATTACCTTTTCAGTTGTTTTGTCCTTACAAGCATTACAAACAACAATTATTTCAAAAGGATTAAATTTTTTTGAGAAAAATCGGTTATACTCTTTTAAGGAGTTTTCTATGAATTTTTCAGCGTTATATGCTGGGACTATCAGCGACAAAGACCTCATGAAAGGTGGTATTATATAGGGTATATAAAATTAGTTGTGATAAAAGGATAGTGCTTTGGAAAAGCTTTTAATTCGTGATTACTGGAAATATCTATGAATTGGAGTAAAATTAAAACTTGGTTTCCTATCTTAGGTGTTTGCTTGTTTGTTTACTTACTTATAAGATTAGATGTTAGAAAGGTCTTTGGGGAGATTGCACACTTAAGGTTTTTTTATATAGTAGTAGCGTTTTTAATTTTGATTATTTATTTTCTGTTTCAGACATTTAAGTGGTATATTATCGCGGTAAAACAAAGGATGAATTTGGATTTTTTAGAAGCTCTTCGGATAAACTTTATTACTCATTTTTACGGATTTGTTACACCTTCGAAAATTGGGAGTATTTTGAGAGCAGAGTATTTAAAGAAATATTCGGGTAATATTGGAAAGGGTATTAGTAATTTTGTAATTGACAAAATTCTGGATTTAAGTTCTTTGTTTATTTTAGCGATTGGGTTTTCGTTTATGCTTGGGGAAAAATTTGACTTTATTCCGTTGCAGGTGGTTATAATACTCTTTTTGGTTTTCCTTTTGTTCAGCCTTATTTTAGTGAAGGAAAAGTGGCTCCGAGCAATTTCAAGAAGGTTTAAGTGGGCCATACCAAAGAAACTAACTGAAAAGCTAAGACTTGTTTCTAAGTCGTTTTATGAAGATATGCCTGACAAAACTTTCCTTATCGGTGTGTTCATTGTAAACATTTTCACTTGGATTTTGATATATCTTGTTAGTTATTTTATTGGATTATCCCTTGGAATAAATGTGCCGTTTTATTATTTTCTTGCAATAATGCCAATTGCTACATTGGTTGCTCAGATTCCAATTACAATAAATGGTCTTGGCACAAGAGAAGTAACTCTTATGGGTTTGTTTGGATTGTTTGGAGTTAGTGCTACAAAAGTTTTCTCAATGTCTATTTTAGGAATATTTTTAAGCGGAGTTCTCCCTTGTTTAATTGCTTTATTTTTAATATGGAAAGAAAAATGAACTATACTCTCTTTAAGGAAGCTGATAAAAAAATTGAGGGGGATATGAAACTAATCTGCGAGGAGATTCGGAGAAAAATTCCAAGGGTTATCTCGATAATTCTTACCGGGGGATTTTCTCGTGGAGAGGGGCCGGTTAAAAGAGAAAAAGGCAAGTTTTATCCGTATAATGATTATGATATCCAGGTAATCTCTGATACAAAACTGGACAAAGATAAAATAGACAAGATTTCCAATGAAATTTCAAAAAAGTTAGGTTATCGAGGAATAGAATATTTTTATTGTTTTAAAAAAAGCGAGCAAAGAATGAAGAAAAATTTTTATGTTGATTTAAAGTGCAATACTCCTTCTGAATTGAAAAGATTTTTGCCAAGAATTAGATATTATGAATTAAGAAATCATTCAAGAGTTTTATATGGGAAAGATATAAGATTTTTAATTCCAGATTATAAACTGAAGGATATTCCCCTTGCGGAGGGAGCTAAACTTTTGCTGGATAGATTAAGCCAGTTAATTTCTTACTATTCTAAAAATGGGAATTATGAAAATGAATTTCTATACTATGTTATTCAACAAGCATATGCTGCTTGTTGTACTTCATTATTATTATTAAGTGGGGAGTATAAAATTGGATATAGAAAATCTATGGAAATTTTGAAAAAAACTTATGAGAAAGATTTTCCAGAGCTTTATAAAAAAATTCCAAATCTTAGTGCAAAAGTAGAAGAGTTTATTAAATGGAAAACAAATCCAACTAAAATAGATAAAGATGTAAGGGAAGAGTGGTTTATTGCTAAAGAGAATGTTTTAGAAGTATGTAAATATTTTTTTAGTAAGTTTTTGAATAAGGATATAAAAAATATTAATGAACTTTCATTGGGAATATCTCAAATGAGTAAGGAATTTTATCTTCCCTATCTAAAACATCTTTTTAGAACCACACTAGGTTTTGATTTTGGTTTTCTGAATTTTGTTTTTTTGCTAGGTGTTTCATTTATCCTAAAAAAGAATTATTATTTTAGGTTGAAAATACTTGGTATTCAAAAACTCTCTGTTTTCCTGGAAAAATCTCCTGATTTAATTATTTTTAGTTCGCTCCCATTTATTGCAGATTCTATTAAACCGGCGGGGGTAGATAATAGTTTGTTAATGCGCGGGGCAGAGCTATTAAAGAAGGTTTATCCCACTAAAAATAAAAATTGGGATGAAGTAACTATTGATTATACAAATGCTTATATAGCTTTTTTTCTTCAAAAAATCTAATGGTAAAATTGAAGAATAAAATTAAGATTTTGTCTGCTATTGCTGAAAATAAACTTTTTGGTAAGAAAACTCCACTGAGGGTTGTATTAAAAATTACAAAAAGATGCAATTTAAGATGTAAGCATTGTCTTGAATATAAATTTCAAGAAAAAGAACTTTCATTTGAAAAAGTGAAACAAATGCTGGATAGAGTTGCTGAAGCAGGGGCTGTTCATCTTTCAATAAATGGTGGAGAACCCTTAATCAGAGAGGATATTGGAAAAATTATAAAATATGCTAAAAAATTAGGGCTGGGGGTTGGAATTACTAGTAATGGGGCATTTGTTCCAAAAAAAATAAAAGAACTTAAAGACATTGATGTTTTGGGGTTGTCTTTAGACGGGCCTAAACATATCCATGATTATCTTCGGGGGGAGGGCCAGTTTGAACAAGTGATAAAGGCAATAAAAGTAGCAAGAGAAAATAAAATTAAGAGTGTTTATATTAATACAGTTTTAACAAAGGAAATTTGCCAGAAATTAGATTATATTGAGGAAATGATTAATATTGCCAGAGAGAACAAAATTAATTGTAATTTTGTTGCAATGTATGGTGATGTTCGGGAAGGAAGTGTTATTGAAAAACCTTCTGAAAAAGAACTAAAAAGAGCTTTAATTAAAATTGCAAAAGCAAAAAGAGATGGTGCGCCGATTCTTTATTCTCAGCTAACTTATGATTATATATTAAACTGGCCGGATTTTTCAAGAGAAAAATACTATGCTGGGGAAAAGAGCAACATTAAGAATCCTATTAAATGTCTTTCTGGGGAGCTCTCTGTTGCTATTGAAGCAAATGGGGATGTTTTTCCTTGTAATATGATTAAGGATGAAATGAAACCTTTGAATATTTTCAAATTTAAAGGGAGTTTTTCTGACTTAATGAAAGAACTGTGTCGCCGCAATAGGTGTAGGTTTTGTTACTATGGGTGTTATTGCGAAGGTAGTGCCTTATTTGGACTAAAACCTAAAATTATACGCGAATATTTAAAAAAAGGAATATAGTTTATGCTCAAATTCAACTAAGCACTTGATTTAAAAATGGCTTCAAAATTAATAATTTGTATTGACGGACTTGGAAGGGATTTGATTTCTAAAGAGAACACTCCTTTTTTATATGAGTTTGGGAAAGAAAATAATTTCTCAAGACTTAAAACATTATTTGCATTTCTTGGAATTGAATATTGCTTTTTTACTGGTAAGTCTCCTGTAAAAAGTAGGGTATGGTGGGAATTTCAATACTGTAGAAATTCTATTTTTAATAATATTTTTTTGGAATTTTTATCATTTAACAAAAAATTAAGGAATTATTTCGGGGCTTTTCTCCAGCTCTTAAAAAAAAGAACCTATATTGTAGGATTGCATAATATTCCTTTTGATAAGTTGAGATTTTTTGATTCAAGTGTTAATGAGGGATTATGGAAGCTAGACTTTTTTCAAAAAAGAAGCTTTGCATTTTACAAATGGCCTTTTTTTGTGGTTAAGGGGAAAGGTGGGGGGTATAAGGATATTATCTTTAGGTATGAACCTGATAGAGAGAGATTGGAGAGACTTTTAAGTATTGAACATCTGGAAGTTTATTATTGCCAGCTTATGGAGATTGATAAAGTAATCCATAAATTTGGAAAGGAGAGTGATGAAACAAATGCTGTGCTTAAAAAAATAGATAGGTTACTTGATAGTTGTGTTCAATCTTTTCTATCAAAAAATAAGGATGGAAAGGTTATCCTCTGGTCTGACCATGGTTTTGCAGATATAAAAAATTGTATAGATGTTTGGGGGAAATTACCCGCCAGGAAGGATTTTCTTTTTTTCATTGGGGGAACAACTATAAATCTTTGGTTTAAGAATAAAACAGCTAAGAAAGAAGTTTTAAATGTTCTCGGAAAAATTAAAGGTTTGCATAGATTAGACCATAAACTTGCTGATAAATACCAGATACCGCTTTCAAATAAAATTGGGGAGGAAATTTTCTTTGTGGAAAAGGGAAGCTATATATTTCCTAATTTTTATCAAGCAAATGAAAATGAGAAATTTGTTTCAATGCATGGGTATCCTCTTAATGATGAGTTGGATGGATTTTTGATTACGAACTTTTCAAAATCAAAGAAGAATTTAAAAATAGAGGAGGTTTTTGAAATTTTAAATGGCTGAAGTATGTTTGATTAATCCTCCTTTGGACAAAAAGACTACGAGTAAGTTTCCAATGTCTGGAGTCCCGTTAGGGATTGCTTGTTTAGCTGCTTATTTAAGGGATAAAAAAATAGAAATTAAAGTTATTGATGCTCCGATTATGGGGTGGGATTTTAAAAAGACCTCGCAAGTTGCAGTAGGGTCTGGTGCAAAAATAATCGGGGTTAGTTGTTTAACTGAGAATAGATATTCTGCGCTTAAAACTCTTGAAGAAATCAAGAGGGTTGACTCCTCAATCACTACAGTTATAGGGGGGCTTCACGCTACATTTTCTGATAAACTTTTGTTGAAGAACTATCCTTTTCTTGATGTTGTTGTTCGTGGAGAAGGTGAAGAAACTTTGTATGAACTGAGCAAGGCAATTAAGAGTGGGAAAAATCTTGGGAAGATTTTAGGTATTTCTTACAGAAAGGATGGGGAGATTATCTCAAACCCCCCTCGGGCTTTTATCCAGGACATTGAAACACTACCTTTTCCAGCTTATGACCTTTTCCCGATGAAAGATTATCCCCTTCCTCCTGATGTCAGCACAAAAGTTAATCAAACTTCTCTAATTACTACCTCGCGTGGATGTCCGATGGGGTGCAAATTCTGCGAAACTACTCATGCTTGGGGCAAGAAAGTACGAAGCACTTCTGCTAAAAAATTATTTGAAGAAGTTAAATACCTTTATGATAACTTTGGAATAGATTATATTAGATTTGCAGATGATTTGTTTACATTGAAAAAAGAAAAGGTCATGGCTTTTTGTGAGCTAATGATTAAAAATAAACTTCCGGTTAAATTTCGTATACAAGCTAGAGTTGATTGTGTTGATGAAGAAATGTTAAGGGCACTGAAAAAAGCAGGTTGCGACCTTATTGAGTATGGTGCTGAGTCTGGTTCTGATAAGGTTTTGAAAGCTATGGGGAAGAACATAACTATTGAAAAAATAAAAAATGCAGTGAGAATAACTCGGAAGGTTGGGATTGATGTTAAGTATTTTCTGATAATTGGTGGATTAGAGGAAGGGCCGAATGAGACTTGGGAAACATTTGAATTGATAAAGCAAACTAATCCTGATTGGATTGGAATTAATGCCCTAACTATTTATCCTGGGACTGAGGTTTTTAAAATTGCTAAGGAGCAGGGCTTGATTAATGATAATTTGTGGTTGAACTATATAAATCCTCAAACAGGAAATGCTCCTCTGTACACAAAGAATTATTCTGCTAAGGAGATGATTTTTCTTTCCCAACTGGGGCATGTGTGGGGTTGTAGAAACTCAAGATATCGCAAGGATTATTATAAAATTGAAAAGGTATTTGCGTTTTTTTTAACAGAAAACTTTGCAAAATTGTTGGTTAAAAATAAATTAGTTAGAAAAATCTCTGCATATGTTGCCTGGATTTTTTCTCCTTTGCTACCATGAAAATATTAGTTACAGGAGCTACGGGATTTATTGGAAGTCATTTAGTTGAGAGGCTTGTCCAGGAGGGGTATGGAGTGAAGGCACTGGTTAGGAATGAGAAAAACTTTGAGGCAAGAGATGAAACAAATAAGTTGTTGAAAAAATTAAATGTTGAAATTTTCCGTGGAGATTTGTTAGATAAAGATTCATTAGAAAAAGCTGTGAAAAACGTGGAAGTGGTTTTTCATCTTGCAGCAATTGCAAGACCACTGGCAATTCCTAAGACTAGATATTTTAAAGTTAATGAAGAGGGAACAAAAAATCTTCTTGAAGTATGTGTAAATAAAAAGATAAAAAAAATAGTGATTATGAGCAGTCTCTCTGCTGTTGGTCCTACAAGAGATGGAAATCCTGTAAATGAAAAAACAAAATGCCAGCCAGTAGATACTTATGGCTGGAGCAAACTTGCACAAGAGAATATTGCAATGAATTATTTTAAGGAACACAAGCTGCCGATAATTTTGCTAAGGCCTTCAATGGTTTTTGGACCGAGGGATTTTGAAATGTTAAGATTATTTAAAGCTGTTAATGCATGGTTTTTCCCATTATCTGGAAATGAGAAGGGAATTGATTTTCTATATGTAGAAAATTTGGTTGAAGCTTGTGTGTTAGCAATGAAAAATGGGAAAGATGGAGAGAGGTATCATATTTCAAATGGCAAAGCGTATAGTATTAATGAACTTGTTGAGGCCATATCTGTAGCAGAGAGGAAAAATATATTGCCAATTTATTTTCCTAAATTCTTTTTTACCTTTACTGGTTATGTGGTTGAATTTTTAGGCAAAATTTTTAATTTTCATCCTCCATTTAAACATGACACAGTAAACTGGATGACTGAAAAATTTTGGATTGCAGATATTTCAAAAGCAAAAAAGGAACTTAAATACAATCCAAAAATCTCTCTTGAGGAAGGGGTAAGAAAAACAGTGGATTATTATAAGAGTCGGAGGTTATTGTAATCTGATGACAGATATCTTGCTTATTAATCCTTCGAGCACAACTGTTCAAAATAATCCTATTCCTTTTGGTTTAGCTTATATTGCAGGATTTTTAGAAAAAAATAATTTTTCAGTTCGAATACTTGACCTCTCTATAAAATCTATGACTGATGAAGAAATTTTAAGCAATATCGAAAAAACAAACCCAAAAAAGATTGGTTTTTCTTGTATGTCTGTGCATGTTAGTTTTATCAAAAGAATTACAAAGAAAATTAAAGAAAAATTTGACAGGATTATTCTAATTGCTGGAGGGACGCATATTACTGCATTACCTAATGAAAGTATTAATGAGCTTGAAAATGTAGATTTGTTTGTTTTAGGAGAGGGAGAGAAAACTATTTTAGAAATAATGAAAAATATAAAATTGAGCAAAATTAATGGGATTGCTTATATTGAAAATAAGAAGGTTCAGATTAATCCTCCTCGTGAGTTTATTAAAGATTTAGATGGGTTGCCTTTTCCAGCGAGGCATCTTCTCGCTAACATAAACAAATATCAACTTGGTTTTGACTGGGAAGGAAGAAAACCTTCTGCAACAATATTCAGCAGCCGTGGTTGCCCGTTTAATTGTATTTATTGCGCGAGCAAAATTATGTGGAAGCAGAGGGTGAGATTTAGGTCTGCGGAAAATATCTTAGAAGAGATAGATTTTCTTGTTAAAAAATACAGAGTTAAAGAAATTCTCTTTTATGATGACCATTTTGTATTAGATAAGGAAAGGCTAGTTAAAATCTGCAAGGGATTAATAAAAAGAAATTATAATCTTACTTGGTGCTGTCTTTCCAGGGTTGATTGTATGACTCTTAAGATTGCTAAGCTGATGAAAAAGTCTGGTTGCCACATGATAAGTTTTGGTGTGGAGAGCGGAAGCCAGACAATACTTAATGTGATGAAGAAAAATGTTAAAATAAAAGATATTGTAAAAACATTTGAAATATGTAAAAAAGCAGGAATGCACACAAAAGCTTCTTTTATTTTTGGAGCTCCAAAAGAAACAGAGGAAACTATTAATGAAACACAAAAACTCTTGAAGATAATTCGCCCAGATTATATCTGGTTATTTATAATGACTCCGTTACCTGGAACAGAGTTATATAAGATGCATGAAAAAGCTGGGATAATCTCCAAGGATTGGGCTATGTATGACCAGACAACTTATAATAAATTTTATGATACTAATCTTACTTATGAAGAACTGAGAACTGCTGTGGCCAAGACCTATAAATCTTATTATTTTAGTTTTGGATATGTATTTTCTCAAATCAAGAAATTTAATCTGCCTAAGTTCTTTGCATATTTTAGGTTGTTTAAACTGCTTCCTTACGCTCTAAAATATATTAAAAAAGGTAGGCTGAAAAATGAGGGAGATTAATGAACTTCGGGATACTTATCTTCACAAAAACCCTCTTGTTAGGTTGTATTTCAAAACAAAGGTTAGGATTGCCTTGAGGATGGCTAATTTAAAAAAAGGTGATAAAATTCTTGACTTTGGATGCGGTGCTGGTTGGATAAAAAATAATCTAATAAGGAAAGGATATAGTGTGGTGGGGTATGATGTGGTGGCTCGACAAAGTGATGTGGGAGATTATAGGGTTTTGGCTCCTAATAAGATATTTGCTTCTGATGTTTTTGAGCATATTTCAAAAGAAGAAATTAGAGAGATTATAGAAAATTTCAAAAAAATGAATCCTAAGTTTGAGTTGATAGTTATTATTCCTACGGAGAATTGGTTATCTCGGAGGGTGCGTTTGTTTCTTGGAAAGACAGAGAGAGTTGAGAGCCATATTACTCCTTTGGATGAGATTCTAAGGATTCTTAATTCTGAATTAAAATTGGTTAAGAAGTTTAATTTCTTGAGTGTTAGCTGGATTGGGAAGTTTGAGAATAATTAAAATTGTAAATCACTTCAAATTTAAGGTTTCTTCATCCTCCAAACTTTTGTATGACATTTAAATCCCATTTTAAGATATAAATTAAGTGCTTTTGTATTTTTCTCTTCTACTGATAACCAAACATCTTTCTGGCCTTCTAATAAATTCTTCATTAATCTTCCTCCAATACCTTTTCCACAATATTCTTTTTTAACTAATATTCCTAGGTTATTCTTTCTAAAATGAGCTATAAAGGCATAACCTATAATCTTATTGTTATCTAAAGCAATAAAAATTCTAACTTTATTAAAAATGTAAGCCAAAGTAAATATGAAAGAACTTTTCATAGCAAAATGATAACCAAAACCCTCTTCATTAAAAGAGGTTTTAGCAAATTTAATTACACTAGGAATTTCCATGAATTTAAGTTTTCTGATTGTTATGCTTTTGGTTTCCATTTTAAATTATCTCTGAAAAATATTAAATCAGGAGGCATAGGCATATTATTTCTCCATGTAGTTATTGGCTGAATCATTCCATTAAATCCGTAATTTCTTAATAATTTAACAATTTTATCTAAGTTATTTGTATCATTATAGAGAATTTCTAATTGAATTACATCTACTTCTTTTAATTTATTACCAAACCCTTTTAAAACTTCGAGTTCAGCTCCTTCAGTATCAATTTTAACAAAGCATGGTTTTTCAATTTTTATATCTAATTCATCAAATCTTTTTCTGGGGATATTCAATTTTTTATACTTTTTGTTGGCTTGTATATTTTTAAAGAATGAACCATCATAATCAATAGTTCCATCTAGATTATAAGAACCATAAAATGTACCAAAACCACTTTCACCCCACAAACCTATGTTGTAGGCTTTTATGTTTTTTCCTTTAATTTTACTACAAAGTTTTGTTGGTTCAAAAGCATATATTTTGGCGTTTGGAAATATAAATTCTGCTCCCCTACTAAAACCACCATTATGAGCTCCAACATCAATAATAGTTTTAATAGGTTTTCCTACTAACCTTTTAGCAAGTAAACAAAATGCACAGTGCAAAATAACTTGTTTATTTATTTTAGCTTTAATTAATTTATAAATCTCAGACACTGAAAAATTACCATACTCTCCTAATTTACTTACCATTTGAATTAAACAAGACTAACCTCCTCCAAAGAATAATTAAATGTATAAATAACCAGAACTGGTTGTTCTCCTTGTGAATAAACTTGGACAGGAACTAAAAGTTCTTGGTGTTTTTCAGGATAAGTATAAACCCATTCAGGATGGACTTGAAATATTGAAATCATCATATATTTTGGTTTATTTAATTTAATAAACTCATTAAACTCTTCCTCATTTTGTTCTACATGAAGTTCTGGATTTCCTTTTCCTGAAAATGCAAAAGTTGAGCGTTCTGAATAATATGCTGTTTGTGGGTATGATTCACTTATTACAATATCCCCTGTCTCTGAATTTTCTTTCATCCATATTCCTGCTTGCATTACTTCTCCATAAGAGTTTATCTTGTTATCTATTAGTGAGTTTGCCCATGCAAGATTTGATTGGGAATTTTGGACTAAAGAAAATGTTGGGTAGGTAACTAAGAGTAAAACTAGTGCAAAAATTATAATATCTTTTGCTTTACTTTTTGATTTAAATAAATCCCCTACTTTAAACAATGGAATAACTGCTATTGCAAATAGAAATGGATAAAGTGGCATTAAATATCTCTGCTGGGGATAGGGACTCATATAACCTAAAACCAATAGTGGAATTAAGAGCCAGAAAAATATAAAGATTTTCTTTTGAACTTCTGGGTTTTTGAAAATTTTATCAATCCCTAAAAACATATCAATAAAATAACAAAATAACCCAATAAAAAATAATGCAAAAATTGGTTTTGAAAGAGCATAAGGAAGGTCTGTTATAAATTTAAATAAATGAATATCTGCTTTTGCAATTGGACTTATGCTTCCTGGTTGTGTCAATCCTGGTATTCTTACATAATAAGTTAGCATATCTAAAAGGAAATTTCCAAAATGCTGGGAATATAAAATTGCATGGGGTAAAAATGTTAAAGAGAAGATTATAACGGCAATCCACAGGTGTTTATTTTTGAAAAGTTTGAATTTTTCTTTTGTGAAGACATATATTGCAAAGACAGGAGCAAACATTAGATATTGCATTCTAGTAAGAACTGAGAGAGCAAAAAATAATCCGAAAAGATAGATAAACTTATTTCCTTTTTTTTGAACATAACCTTTCCAGAAAAAGAAGAGTGAGAGAAGGATAAAGAAAGATGCAGGGGTAGAGGTCATTGGTCTTCCTGCAAAAAACAAATAAACCCATGAAAAGGTCATTATTAAACTGGTAAATAAAGCTATTTTCTTACTGAACATATCTCTAATTAAAAAATATGAGACTGCTACAATGCCTGTTGAGAATAAAACTGTTGCAAATCTTATTCCTGTTTCTCCTAAACCTAATTTAAAAAAAATTGCAGGAATTAATGCCCACAAAAAACCTCTTCTAAAATACCAAACACTATTTACATTTAATCCAAGGCCCCATTGTTTTGCAGTTGCTAAGTAACTTGCAGTATCCCACCAAAGGGGCTGATTCATTGTTTTTAAGAATATCCAAAATCTTATTATAAAAGCTAAAATTAAAATTACAATAAAAACTTTGTCATAGTTGTCTTTAATCCAACTAGTGCAGATTTTTTTAAGATTTGATTTTCTTTCTTTAATTTCATTTTCTGCCTCTTCCATAGAATTATTCGGTTAATTGGGTTTTTATTTGTTTTTGTTTTAATTAGACAAAGTCTACAACTCTGGGGTCTCCTGCTGCAATCATTTCATTAATTATTCTGTTTTTCTCATCATTTGAACACTGGTGGTAACAGCTTTTTCGTGGGTCAAAATTTCTGAATTTTTCTTTAGCTTCTTCACTAAACCATAATTCTTTGAAAGACTTGTCTTTTATAGAACCAAGAACTCCGCTGTTGTCATATGCTTTGTTATGGCAAAAATAAACTTTCTGGTCAGCGCCAATTGCAGGGACTATCTGCATAAAATAACATTTAGGAAATCTTCTCTTAAATCCTCCGCTTATTTCAAAGTCTCTTTCATAAGAACTCCCAATTTCAAAATCACTCTCTGTTAATTCTTCTTTAGATTTATTTATTTGTTCAATTGCCTGTTGTTTAAATGGCGCGTGATATTTATGCATATTTGGGTTCCATAAAGGAGAAAATCTTATATTTTCAACACCTATTTCCTTAAAGAGTTTAGCACTCTGATAAATTTTATCAAAATTATGTTCATGAACAACAAAGTTTATTTGAAGAGCGCATTTAGAATCTTTTATTTGTGCAAATTTTGTCATGTTTTCTTTTATCTGGTCAAACCATGAGGGAGGTTTTCCTCTTATTTTAGAAAATGTTTCTCCATCGCAACTATCAATAGAAACTCTCACCCAATGAGCTTTTGCCAAGAGTTCTGCAGATTTTCCAAGGAGAAGCTGGCCATTTGTTATAATTGAAAGTTTAAGATTATTATCTAAAGTTTTTTGAAGTGTTTCTGCAATATGTGGGTAAACCAGAGGTTCTCCACCTCCTGAATAAGTTACTGCTTTGACACCCATCTCTTTTAAATCTTCAAGAATTTCATCCATTTTTGGCTTTGGAATTTCGCTTATTCTGTCCATTGTATCATGCATACCTGAAAAATCTTCTTCATAAACACAATAAAAGCACTTGTGATTGCAGATATTTGTTGGCTTAATTCTTACATAAATTGGAGGAGTTATTTTTCCCTCGATAAAAGACCTAAGTTTCTCTGGATGATGAGCTAATTTAAGTTTGGAATATTTTCCCTTAATCCCCTGATTTAAATCTATTTCATCTGCCATCTTTTGATATTTAATTTCATAGAAGAATACTTAAAAAGATATGTGTTGTTTATTATATAATCTTTTTTAAGATGGTTTTCGAAAGGTCTTAGATTGTTTCTCCTATTCTTTTTTATTCCCAGAACTTTTCATAATCATATAACAAGAAACAAGTATTAATGCTCCTCCGATTAATGTGTATAAGGTTGGGATTTCACTTAAGAAAATTAATGCGAGAATTACTGCACCAACTGGTTCGAGATATGCAATGATTGAGACTGTTTGGGTTTTTATATTTCTTAATGCTGAGATAAATAATAAAACATTAAAACCCTGATGAATAACACCTAAGGTGATTAAAGGAAATATATCTGAGACTATTATTTGAGGTTTTAAATATATTACAAAAGGAAGTAAAATAATTACTGAGAATAGCATATGAGCAAAGAGGGTTTCTTTATTACTGTAATTCCTTGATGCTTTTTTTAAGAATATAATTCCGAAGGCATTTGCTATCGCAGAAATAAAAGCTAAGAAAATTCCTAATGCAAATAAACTTGAAAAATCTAAATTATTTATATTGATAAGAATTAGTAAACCAGTCATAGCGATTATGAACGAGAACCACATTTTTTTGTGGGTTGCTTCCCCCAAAATTAATGGGGAAAAAATTAAAATAAAAATAGGAAAGAGAAAGTGGGCGAAGGTTGCATTTGCAATTGTTGTTAATTGAAAAGCATAAAAATATGTTGAGTTATTGATTGCTGCAAAAAGACCTATAAGGATTGGGATTAGGAGAGATCTTTTTGTGAAAAAAATTTTTAATTTTCCTTCTCTAAAAAGTAGAAAGCCAAAAATCAGTGTTGAGATTAAAGCTGCGAAAAAATAAATTACAAGTCCGGAAACACTAATCATTCTTACAAAGAGTCCCATGCTACTGAAAATTAAAACAGAAATAATTAGTAAAAGATAGTTTTTATTCATATCCAATAAAAACTTCGAAGGTTTATAAGTTTTTTGAGTAGGGTTGTTTTAATTTGGGGATTCACGATTATAAACCTTTTTAAAGTGGGTTTTTATTGGAGATTTATGGGTTATATAAATACCACCTTTGCACATGGAAACGGACCTTATGCAAGATGTGTTGAGTGGGCTATTGAAGTTAATAATGTTAGAGAAAAAAAGGGATTACGAAGATTGCCTATTGTTGTTCCTCTTGTTTATCCTGGAAGGCAGGAGAGAATTATGAATGAAGAGATAGGGAGGAATGTCTCTGCTGGTTTTCTTCAACAGCACCCTAATGAGATTTGGTTAGATAGAAAACAAGGAGAATTGCTTGGGAGATTATTATTTAAGGGAAGTGATTATGCTAAAAATCTAAGATTATTGGCTACTGAGTATCCCAAAGTAGAATCTGAGATGCATCGTCATTTAGATGGAAAAAGAACTGTTGAGAGTTTATGTGGTGGAGTTGATAGATTTGATTTAAGAGATGTTGAATTTCAATTAGGTATTAATAATAGAATGCAAACTGGACTTCCAAATCAATTTTATACTGCAGGAGCAGCAGGACCTTTTGACGAGTTGTTAGAGAAGGCTATTGCAGATCCAGAGGTGGGCATTGATAGAGAGTCTATGGAAAGGGTATTGCCTATTGCAAGAAGAATGATTGAAAATCAAAAAATAATTTTCTCAAATGTGCCTGGTGTTTTTTCATATGATGAATCAAGAATTTTAAGGGATAATGAAGTTTTAACACCCCCTTTTGTTCATACTCCAAAACCAGATGATACTGAGTTACCAGGAAGAGGAGTTTATGTATTAATGACTGGAATTGATGGTATTAGGGAAAGTGGGATGTTTGATTATGTAGCTGAATTAGGAATGCAAATTTATACTCCTGAATTTTCTATGGGGGGATTGCCTAAAGAAGTTATGGGGAAAGCAATTGCTTTAGAACCAAATCAAATAATGAATCCAAACATTGTTGCTCAATATGCACGGGCTGGTTGGAGTAGTGTATGGATATCTCAGATGGCTGAAAAAGGATTTATAACTCCTGCTTATCAAAAAGGAGATGATCCTGAAATGGTTTTTAATCATAGGGTTATTAAGAAATTTGGGCTTGGCGCGATTATTAAAGACAATCCTAGAGCTACATTGGAAGAAGCAATTGAACTTGCTCAAGAAGTTGGAAAAGTTAATGATGAACTAAGAGAAAAGTATGGAACATTAGATGGTATAAATTATTCTGCAGAGAAAGTTGTTGATTGGCTTATATAATTTTCACCAAGCACTAAAGCCACCATCTACCACAATGTTCTGGCCGGTTATATATGAGGAAGCTTCTGAAGCAAGAAAAACTGCTGTTCCTGCAAGTTCGTCAGGACTGCCTATTCTTTGCATGGGGGTTTTGTGTGCAAGACCTATGACATATCCTGGGCGGCCGGGTTGTCCTGGTTGTGGTGGTTTTGGAAAAAATCCTGGAGAGATTGAATTAAATCGAATTCCCTTTGAAGCATACTCTGTTGCTAATCTTCTTGTCATTTGTATAATTCCCCCCTTAGCTGTTGAATAAAAAATAGTTGATGATGGAACTTCTTGGTAAGCTCTTTGGTCAATTCCTAGGAACCCGTAAATTGAAGCAATATTGATAATAGAGCCTCCTTTTCCTTGTTTTAACATTTGGGGAATAACTGCCTGAGAACAAAAGAAAACATGGTCTAGAATGTTTTTCATTCCTTCTCTCCAGTCTTCTGGTGTTATGTCTTCTGGTTTTTTTCTTTGTTCATTAAACGCACAATTGACTAAAATATCTATTGAACCTTTTTCAGTAATTATTTCATCTACTATTTGTTTAAATTGAGGGGTGTTTGTAACATCACAAACTTTGTATTCAAAATTATTTTCAAAGGCAGGATTGTTTTGTTCAATAAACTCTTTGAGTTTTTCTTCTGTCCTTCCAAGAAGAACCACTTTTGCTCCGTGAGCTGCTAATGCTTTTGATATTGCTGACCCGAGATGTCCTACTGCTCCGGTGACTATTGCGGTTTTATCTTTTAAAGAAAATAAATCTCTGTAATCTTGTGAGTTATTACTTGTTGACTGGTTTGTTGTCATTTTAGTTTATAAGGAAAGGGGTTTAAAAGAATATGTGTGATTCATCATATAAAAATTTTAAAAAAATTTGGCTTTTTGGAGAATTAAGAAAGCTCACCTTTTACATGAAAGGTTGATTCTGTTATATGTTCTAAATCAGGATCTGTACAAATTTTGAAAATCATTTTTGCGACTTTTTCTGGAGCCATACATTTATCTGGGCTTAGTCTTCCTGCAACCATTTTAGTGTTCATTGTTCCTGGATAAAAACCTATGACCCTTACACCTTGGCTTTCTGCTTTTAATCTAAGTGAATCTGTAAATCCTCTTAACCCATATTTGCCTGCATTATAGGCTGTTTCAAAAGGATTTGGCTGTTGTCCTGCAATTGAATTAATATTAACTATTGTCCCTTCTCCTTTTTCAGCCATTAAGGGATAAACCCTATGAGTTAATAATATTGGTGCCATAAAATTGATTTCCATAAGCTCCCTTAATTTAGCTTCAGGCATATCTTTAAAATCTCCTTGCCAATAAACACCGGCATTGTTTACCAAAGTATTTACTCCTCTTTCTTGTGCAAGAGCTTGTAATGAAATTAGAGTATCTTCTCTTCGTAAATCTCCTGGACAAATTATGCAATCTGTTTTAATATCATATGCAACTTTTTCTAATCTTGTTTTATTTCTTGCATTTAAAATTAAATTATAACCCCCTTGAGAAAAAGCTAAAGCTAATTCTTTTCCCAGACCTCTGCTTGCTCCTGTAATTAAAACTGTGGGCATGTTAGATTTTTGAGTTTAGGATATTTAAAGATTTATGTGGTAAAGTTTATTTTGAATAAAATGATTTAATTTCTTGTCTTCTTGCTTTTAATTCTATTAATGCTATTTTTCTTGCAATATCTGAATACATAAATCTTTCTGGTTTCATATCTTTTTCTATTAAATCTGCTTGAGCTAATAATTCTGCTTGGGTTTCTAATCCTCTTCTTCTAACATCTGCCCAAAAACCTATATGATTGTATCTCCATAATTTATCAGCATCTTTTACAACCCCGTCATTAGGATTTTTAAATCCTCTTTGACCTGGCACTGTCTTAATGCCTAAAACCCAGGCTCTTGTTTTAGCATCATATCCTGCTTTTATTAGATTACACTCGGTTATTTCAACATCATGTTCTAATATTATCCCAAGAATCCTTTTTGTAAGGGGTTGGAGATAACCAACTTGATTTAATATACTCTCTGCTAAGTTCATACCTTCTACTTGATGCATTACCCTGGAAACTTCTTTTGCAAGATCAAGTCTTGAAATAGCTTCTGAAGTTTTTTGTAGTTGTGACCAACCAATATCATGTAAAATTGCAGTAGGAATTGTTATCATTCTATCTGCCTCTGGAATCTGTGGTGTTAGAAAATCTGCATAACTCATTACAACTGCTGCGTGACCCTGGTCATTTCTTTTATCTTGATAAGGCACTGCAAGATCCCATATTTGTTGAAATTGTTTTCTCATGATTTTTAAGGAATTATTAAATTTTTAAGTATTGTGGTAATGAAAAATATAAATGTTTAAAAGGGTTCTTTTAATTGTGTTGGGATGACAGGAGAAGTAATTGGATTAAAAGACCCTAATCATTTTAGAAGTCAAGAATTTATTTTAAAAAGAGAAGGGGGAGGATTAAACGTGGTTCCTGTTGGGCCTGAGTTAACATTTGCTCAAATGAGTGAAAAAAGGGTAGGAGTTGATCCTGAGGAAATGTGGAGAAATGTAAATGGGGTTGGACAAAGGATAGCAAATCTTGGGGTTGCAGGGATTATAACAGCTGGAATTAAAGGGGAGACTTATCTTATAGGGCTTAAACACTTTAGGGCAGAGTCTGGTGATTCAGTTTGGAATCATGTTGGAGGCTATGTTGAGGCTAGACATCATTTAGATTTAAGATGTGCTATTGAAGAAGAGATTGCAGAGGAGTTTCTTCCAGTGACTGGAGATGGAAAACTGATACGTTTCAGCAGAGATGGCAGAACTCTCCCTAAACCTTATACTCATTATTTCAAAGATTGTGATGAAAGTTTTACATTAACATGGGGAGCACATTTTGGTCACCCTTATGCAATACATCCTCTTTTTTTTAATGGGAAACCATTAGAAGGAGAGCCCAAGGTTCATTTAGAGCCTATAAAAAATACAGCAAAAGTAATTTATGGATTTCATCTTACTTACAAAGGGGGAGATCTTCCTGTAGAAGAACGTGGTTTATCTTTTCATAGTTCTAATGAGAGATTTAATGGAGAGAAGGGCGAACTAGAAGTATTATTAAAACCACATGATATTATTCTTGTAAGGTTATGTGGTGGGAGATTAACTAAAGATTTTTTTAATGTTAAGGATGGGCAACTTGTTCCAATCGACACAGAAAGTCTTTATCTTGGCGAAACTTTTGATGTAGATCCAAGAGGTATTGCGAGAGGTGATAAAATGGAACTTGCAAAATATCTTTAAAGAGATGATTAATCACAATTCAAATCTTTCCAAAACTCTGAATCTCGCTTCCTTAGGCCCACAATCAAAAAAACAAACATCCAAGGATTTAAATCTAGTTGTTTTTGGGGTAAATTTCTTTCTTTCTTTTAAAAGAGCTTGATAAAATCCAGTTTCTTCTAATTGTTCAGGACTTAATCCTCCAGAATTTCTAATTAAAGTTGTGTGAACGCCCCATGGAAATCTACTCATTCTTCTTGAAGTTTCATCTTTTTGACAAGCATTAAAAAGAGATTTAGAAAAATCATAAGAAGAACTATCTATTGGAATACCTTCAATAATAACTGCCTCAGGATTAAACAAGAGATTATTAAGTTGAATTCTTGGAGCTGGGGTATTTTGGGTTGTTTTTCTTGCAATATCACAAAGATTTGTTGTAACCTTAGTATCTAAATGATTTTCTGCATTTTCTGTTTCATTAACTGATATTTTGTATTCATCACATTCATCTAATGCACATACATGAATTGAATCAAGAGAATATGGAACACAGCCAATTACACTAGAAAGTCTTGAAGAAATTTCTGCGAGTTCTGCACTAATTTCATCTGGATGTCTGTAAATAAATGTATAACCAACTTTTCTTGGATGAATCCCAGACTTTGTTCCTTCACTTTTTAAAAGAGATTCTCTTTGCCTAAATCCTTTCTCATAAACTTCTTCTTGGTGAGCTATCCATTCTTCTAAATCTGCCAGGATTAAATGTTTTAATAGTTGTTTATAAGTATTTGTGTAGTTTCCTCTTAGGATATAAAAACTTAAATAACCATCTTTCATCTAGATTAAACAGAGATTATCTAAAATGGAAACACCTGAATTAGAGCAAAAAGCAAAAAAACTGAGGAAAGAGACTCTTGATTTAGCAATGGCAAATCATGGTTCTCATTTTGGGGCATTTTTTTCAGTAATTGAAATCTTGATTACGCTTTTTGAAAAGACAATGAAATCAGAAGATAAGTTTATTTTGAGCAAAGGGCATAGCTGTTTTCCTCTTTATGTTTTGTTGAAAGAGAGAGGATATAATCCAAAAATATGTGCACATCCTGACATTGATATTGAAAACAAAATTTTTTGTACTACAGGAAGTTTAGGTCATGGGCTTCCAATAGCTATTGGAATGGCTATGGCAAGAAAAATCCAGAATAAAAATGGAAAAATTTATGTTGTGATGGGTGATGGGGAGTGCCAGGAAGGGACTACTTGGGAATCACTTCTTCTTGCTCCTAGGCATAAATTAGATAATTTAGTTGTAATAGTTGATAATAATGGTATTCAAGGTTCTGGTTTTGTTGACCAAGTTCTTCCGATTAAAAGGCCATTAAAAAAAGCTGCTGTTGAAGCTGGATGGGATGTTGAAGAAATAATTGACGGGCATTGTTTTGAAGAGTTGATTTCAATTTTAAACAAAAATGTCTATAACAAACCAAGATTGATTATTGCAAACACAACAAAAGGAAAAGGTGTGAGTTTTATGGAGAATAAACCTGAGTGGCACTCAAAAGCTTTGACAGAAGAAGAATTAAATCAAGCATATGAAGAATTAAGATGAGAGAAGAATTTATGAAAACTGTTGTAGAACTTGCTGAGAAAGACGAGAAAATTATTTTGCTTTTTGGAGATATTAAACAGTGTATGGAAGAATTTGAAAAAAAGTTTCCTAACCGGCTTTTTAATATGGGTGTAGCAGAACAAACAATGGTGGGTGTTGCAGCTGGCTTGGCCTTAGAAGGACTTAAACCTGTTGTTTACACAATTACACCTTTTATAATAAAACGTGCTTTAGAACAAGTTTCATTAGATATTGATTTACAAAAAGTTCCAGTAATTCTTGCTGGGTGGGATAAATGTTATGACACTCTCGGTCCAACTCATTCTGGAAAAGATGCCTGGGCAATTACAAAGATATTGAAGAACACTAATTGCTATTTCCCGTTAAATTCAGAAGAAACAAGAAAGGCTGTTTTAGATGCTTATGGAAAAAAAGGGCCTGCTTTTATTAGTTTGAAGAGGGATGGTGCTTAATTTTGAGGGGTATACAAATACTTATAAAGTTTAATTTTTCTTTTTGAAGATGGCTGAATCATTTCAATTAGTAAAACCAGAGATTTTGGAAAGATGGGTTAGGATTGCTAGGTTAATGGGGATTCCTAGTGAAGCATATACTCCTAAGGTGAAATTAGTAGGAGATTTATCTGGAAAGTCAGATTATAGTTTTGGGGTAATGCACAATGATTATAGGGCTAAAAGATACGGGGGATTATCAAAATCAGATTGCCCCTTATGTCGAACTGTAAAAGAAACTTTAGAAAATCCTAGTAAACAACTTTTTGAAGAATCTCCTTTAGATAATTCAATTGTAATTTTAAATAAATTTCCTCAAATGATTGGTTCTGCATTGGTTGTTTCAACACAAACTCCTGATGTTCCAATTCATACAACAGAAAATTTAGAAGGCCTTATAAGAAAACTAGATAATTTATTTTCATTTGCAGATCAAACTGGTTATGGCATACATGTTAATACTTTAGGGGCTGGTGCATCAATACCTTGGCATGACCACTCTCATCTTGCAAATTATGGGTGGGCTTTTGAGCAAGCTGGTGAAATATATGGTTTTGAAGGAGCTGAAACAATTCCAATTAGAAAAAATAGTAGAATTAGAAGAATTTGTAATTATCCTTTTTTCCATTTAATTTTTCCTCAAGATGAAGCAGAAAGAATTGTTTATTTTTTGAGACAATTGGGAAGAAAAATAGGACCTAAAACAAAAGAAAAAATAATTCCACATACTATTTGTCAAGGAAGAAATAAAGATATCTTAGTGACCCCTGTAAAATCTAGTGAAGGAGGAATAGGGGCTGGACAGACTATGGGAAATATCATGGTAAAAAATCCAGAAGATTTTGAAAAGGTGGATTTTAATTGGTGTATAAACCATTTAAAAGACAATTTGTTTATTAGAGAAGAATTAAGTTTTTTAGAAAGGTTTTTATAAAAATAAAAAAGAGAATTATTATGGAAAAAATAAGAGAGATTATTGTTTTTACAAATGGTATTTTTGATCTTTTACATGTTGGGCATATTAATTTACTAGAATTTGCAAAAAGTCTTGGAGACAAATTAATTGTTGGAATAAATTCAGATAATGCTGCAAGGAAACTCAAAGGTGAAAATAGGCCAATAAATAATGAGCAAGATAGGAAAAAGATTCTTGAATCCTTAAAAATGGTAGATGAAGTTATAATCTTTGATGATATAAAAACAAAGAATCTTTTGAGAGAAATAAAACCAGATATTTTAGTAAAGGGAAGTGAATTTTCTCCTGAAGAAATAAGGAGAAGAGATGAAGTTTCAAATGAAATTGAAATCAGAACCTGCCCATTAATAAATGGAAAATCAACAACAAAAATAATCAGAAAAATTCATTCTTCTGCAAGCCCATAAGTTGTCAAATGTTTTGGGTGTGTTGTTTTTGTTTTTTTGTAGAACTTTTTTAAGAAATTCTCGAGATATTTCCATGTTTTGATTTTGTTTACTTCGTGATAAGAGGCTATTGCAAGGTAGGGGTGAAATTTTTTTATTGTTTGCTCTGCTCCTTGGATTGCCTGGATTTCGTTACCTTCTATATCCATCTTTATCATATTGAGTTGTTTTAAGTTTTCTTTTTCTACGAAATTATCAATTGTTGTTGTTTGCACAATTGTTGTTTTCTTAGCTTCAGAATTATCTGTGATTACTTTGTCAGAGAATTTTAATTTTGTTATCTTGTTCCAGAGTGCTTTTTCAATTATCTCAATATTTTTACAATTGTTTATTTTTATATTTTGTCTTAAGATTTCTAAGTTTTCTGGTTCTGGTTCAAAAGCATAGATTTTTCCTGTGTTTTTCATGCGCTTGGAACAGTAGATTGAAAACATTCCATAGAAAGCTCCTGCGTCAATTATAATTGAGTTCTCTTCTGGGCGCCAGTATTTTAAATATCCTGGTAGAATTTCTGAATAATCTAAGAATAATTTTTTTATTGATTTTATTTTAATCCCACTTTTGAAGGTGTAGGTATAAATTTTGTTTTGTTTTTGTTCTTTAAATGATAAAAAGTTTAACTTGTGTTTTAGATTAAGTGTTAAATCTCTTAGGAAAAATTTAATGTTTCTGAGGGTGTTTTTTATTCTTCCTTCTGGAAAGAGATAGTTGTGTTTCATATTGTTTTGTTGAGTTGGGGGTTTTTATTTTTTTGTGTGGTTGAATTAAAGCTAAAGAGAGCACCCGGAGGGTGCGATGAACTACCTGATAAATGGAGCGCTCTTGGAGGGTGCGATAAACGGACTGCTAAAAGGATAAGTGTGGTTTTTTATTCAAACCCTTCAAATCCAATATTAATCAACACTTGCTTAATTTCATTAATTGTCTGCTGTTGGTGTTTTTTATCAGATATTCTTACAAACTTGATTAGTAAATTAATGAGGTTTTCTTTATCTATTATTTTTAGTTGGTTTCCATCTGTGATAAAATAAAATCTAAAACTTTTATATCTTAATTCTTTAATTACAATCCCAGCAACATTTCCTAATGCCTTTCCCTTTGTGGGAGTTTCTTCTAACTTGCGCATTTGTCTAAAAATTATCTTAGACTCTTCTTTAAATTTTTTTAGAACTTCGGACTTTAAGGATTCTATAATTAAGACTTTGGCCATTTTTCATCTG
>CAZWNN010000005.1:0-26432 GCA_964635935.1 Candidatus Woesearchaeota archaeon | reverse complement strand
CATTATCATGTCTTGATATAAATATTTATTAAATCCTACTTACTTAATTTTTATTAGGTCTTAGTCAAACTTCCCTTAACCCTCTTTTCATAAAGTTCTGTGGATTTTTTAAGGGTTTCTTTTGGTTCTTGGGGTTTGGTTTTTTTTATTTTTTTGTAGACAAAATATCCCCCTGCTCCGAGGGCTAAAATTATAATTATGCCCCAGAGCCATGTCCAACTTGTTTCGCTTTCTGATTCTATTGTTTCGCAGGATGTGAGGCAGCAGTATTCTCCACCAAAAGTAAGTTGGGGGGTTGTTGAACATTTTTGGTTTGATGTGCAAACTACCCCTGCTAATTCACTGCATGATTTATCTGTTTGCTGAATATTTTCTAGGCCTGTTTCTTCTGGGAAAGAGTAGAGATTAATTGGAAGGATTATTGTTTGGTTTGAATATTTTATTGTTAGGTTGCCTGAGAAAAAACCTTGTTCTTGTGGGTTTATTGTTAGAGTTAGGTTTTGAATTGATTTTGCTGGTATTTGTTCTGGTGTTTCGAAAGTTATGAAATCTAGGTTTGTTGAGATTGTGAGGTCTGTGATATTTGTTTCTGCAAAGTTGATTAGTTCGATTTCTTGTTGTTGGGGTTGGTTTGGGATTGTGTTTATGTGGATTAGGGTTGGGTTTATTTTTAAATCTGTGTCAAGTTTTGGCTGGATTTGTTCTGGTTTTTCAAAGTTTATATAGATTACTGGAATGTTAAAAGTTTCATAGGTTTCTAAATTTAGATAGGAAAAGGATTGGTTAGTTAGGTAGGTAATTACTTTATGTTCTGCTGGAGGGAGTGTTATTGTCTGGTCAAGATATTTAATTTCCAGGTCTGTGTTTCCTTTATTTGAAATTGTTATTTCTGGTGTTGATGTTGTAAATATTAAACCTGGTCTGATTGAGAGGATTGCGGTTTGTGTGTTGTTGTCATCGATAAACTGCTGTTTTACTGAAATATTTTGTTCAAGGCTTATTGATTTTAATTCTTCGTCTTCTCTGTAAATAAATTCTGAAATTTTCATCGTGAAGTCCCCTTCTTGGGTTAGATAGGTGTAGAAATAATAAGTATTATCATAAAAAATTATATCTTTTTGAAAGGGTATTTTTCTGTTGCCTTTGAAGAACTCAATATCAGTGTAAGTTAGTTTGTCTTCAAAATCTGTTGTGATTTTTCCAAGGAGGGTTTCCCCTGGCTGGAAAGTTGGTTTGTTGAGTTCGAGGATTGGGGCGGCTGTTGCTAGGGAGATTAAGCATAGAAATAATAAGATTAGTATTGCCTCTTTTTTCATGATTGGGGAACGGTAAGATGAGTTATAAATATTTGGTATTAATGATCAACTGTGTGGTTATTATTTAGATTGCTATTGATTTAGCTTTTTGTCTTTGCGGAAATCTAGCATTTGTCTTATAAAATTATTGTGCTAGATTTCTTTTGGTGTTAAAATTATTGTCCTTCTTATTTCCCAATCATCCCCTTTAACTTGTCAAAAGTATTGTCAATTGGTTTTCGTGGCGGTCTTAGTGAATAGGATTGTCCTGGCATTGGGACTGGGCCTGGCATTCGTTTTATTGGTGGGAATCCTGGGCTGGGGGGCATTCCTGGGCCTCCTGGGCCGGTGGTTGTTTGTGCGGGGGGTTGCTTGCCTTTGCCTCTTGTTTTAATTTTATACCAGAACATTTTTAATTTTTCTCTGAAGATTATTGCTAGGACAACTAAGATAATTAAGACTATTAAAACCCAGAGCCACCACAAGCTTCCTCCTTCTTCTGTTGTTTTTGTTCTGCAACAGACATCTGTGCCATCGCAATCATAAGCTACTTCTTCTTGTGTATCTGGACATTCGGTTTTACAATAGTTATTCTGTTGTTCACATGCTGACAGAGTTGGTGTTGTCTCGCAAGTTCCTGGACAACATTCATCTCCGTCTAAAGCTTCAATTTCAGTTTCACTGCAAAATTCTCCTGACTGGCAAAATTCTCCATAATATTCTGCACATGTTTTTAGGTGTTTGTTTTGACAGCATACTCTATTACCTGTGTTTGCTCCTGAGCAAAAATAGTTTTCCTTTATTTCATCTTTGGGGCAGTCTGATTCTAGGATGCAAAAGTAGTTTGCTTCATTACAATAGGTTACTCCGCTGCCAGAAGATGAACCTGAACGTCCAACTAAAGCCCATAAGACAATGGCTGTGTCTTTGATTATTTCGTTGTTGGAGTTTTTCCAACAGCCGTCGGTTTCTTGCTGGAATATTAACCAGTCTGCTGAACTAGAGGATTCTGTTGATGAAGTTCTTAGGGCTAGGAGGGCGAGTGCTGTGTTATAGAATTTGCTGTAAGGGCTTCCTGAAGGGTCCCAGTAGTTTCCTGTTTCTTTATTTTGAACAAGGTCTGCTGAATATTCTTGGTAGTTTGTTATTAGATAGATAAATGCTTGTGGGAGGTATTTTTCATTTGATTCTGATAGTGCAATTAAATAAGGGATAAATGGGCTTATGTCGTGGCCTGTTTGGATGAGGGCGTAGGTTGCCCATAAACTATCTTCGTAATTGCAACTAGATGAACCAAAACATTTGGAATTTATTTTTACAGTTACTATATCAAATGCTGAACCAGCTTTTGTGTCTGGCAGAGGGTTCAGGGTTGGAGAGTTTTGGTTTTTGAAAATTTTTGCTGCAATGAATTGTTTATCGCAAGATACTCTGAATTCTTTGTTTAAGCAGTTAGAAGATATTTGAAGTAAGAAGTTAGATTGAGCTCTGCTTAGACACGGACCTGCATTAGAGTTGATTTTTTTCTCTTCATTTACTTTTATTTTATAATCATTTCCATCGTAAGATATTGTGCATTCTACTGCTCCTTCTGAATCTTGTTCTAAAAACCAGATTAGGTCTGTTGGTGTTTTGTTTTGGCTGAGGAGCCATTGTTCTGATTTTGCTGTGTCTTGTCCTACATGGTCAAGTGCCAGGACTGCGAGGGCTGTGTCTCTGATTTTACTATCCCAGGAACCATCTGGTTTCATCTTGCTTTTTAGTGCTGGAGCACATTCATCTATAATTAATTGAGAGGGTGCTGCTAAGAGTGTTAGGGAGATTTCTTCTGTTGTTAATGAAGAGCATTTTCCTGAAACTTTGTTTGTCAGGCAGGTGAAGGCTTGAGTTATTTTATCTGTGTTGTCTGTTGTCGAGTCTAGAGTTGTGTCGCATGCAGGACATACTCCTCCGCAATCTATTCCTGTTTCATCTTGATTTTGAATTGTGTCGTCGCAGGTTGCATTTACCTCTGCTGCTACAATGCTGAGAGATAAGATTGCTAGTGCTAAAATGATGATTAATGCACCTGTTTTTTTCATGTTAGTTTTAGGTTTTCTGTGTTTATTAAGGTTTTGGGGCGTGGGTTGTTTTCTGTGTTTGTTAGGGTTTTGGGGTTGGGGTTTAGTTGGGGATTTGTTGAGGAATAAATTTTCCTTACAACTCTTCTTCTTAATTTTAAACTGTTAGCCCATTTAGCATAAGCATTCCAGCCTTGAAAACTTTCTAGAATTTTTACTTTTTCTAATTCACCTTTTTTAAATTTCTTAATTTGCAAAAGAATTGTTCTTTTGTTTCTTTTTCTTAAAAGTTTGTAATACCAAAAACACCTAAAACCGACAAAATCAATTCCATGTGAGAGAGGGATTATCCTGGATTTTTGTGAGTGTAAATCAAACTTTAATTCTTTTTTTAGAAATTCCTTAATTTGTTCTTTCCAGATTTTAAGTTGTTCTTTTGAAGAGTAAAGTAAGACAAAATCATCAACATAACGAATATAATATTTTGCTCTTAGTTCATGTTTGACAAAATAATCAAGTTCATTAAGATAAATATTTGCAAAAAATTGGCTTGTTAAATTTCCAAGGAGCATTCCAGTATGAATTGGCTCGCGTCTCTCTCTCTCTCTCTCCCTCTCTCTCTCTCTCGGAGTTTGTGTTGTTGTTCAAGATTTGTTTGATTAACCAAATAACTTTTTCATCTCTGATTTTCTTTTTAATTATTTTCAATAAAGTTTCATGATTAATCTCCGGAAAATAATGTTTTATGTCTGCCTTAAAACAATATCCTTTTATTTGATTTTCATTGAACCATCCATTTGTTTTTCCATTTCGAGAAACTTTTCTTACAAATTTTTCAAATCTTTTAATTGCAAATAAGTTTCCTTTGCCTTTTCTATTTGCACAAGAATCATAAATAAATCCCTTATCAAAAATTGATTCTATCACATTGACTATTGCATGATGAACAATCTTATCTCGAAAATCTGATTTGCTTATTTTTCTTGTTTTTGTATCTCGCAAGGAAAATGTCTCTAGAAGTCTAGGATTGTAAGTTTGAGTTTTTAATTCTTGATGCAATATTAAAATATTTTTAATTAAGTTTGCATCAAATTCTCTAATATAAAGTTTTTTAGTTTTTCCTTTTCTTGCTTTTCTCCAGGATAAAACTAAATTATTTTTATCATAGATTTTTGAATAAAGATTTTTGTATGTTTTCATATTAAAAATCCTAGCCATATTCTAAGCCATTAGACCATTGTCATTAGAGAAGTCGAACCTATTCCAGTTGGCATTGTAGTTGCCATTCCTGTTGCGGTTCACTCTGCAGGCAATTTGTAGCCAATTAATTAAAAGTAAATCACCAAGGCTTCATATTTCGCTCAGCTCACTTTCAGTTCCTTCATCACTACTAAATGTCACATTTGCATTTCATAGTTTGTTAAAATTAACAAACACTATTAACTGGCGTGTGGCCCAGCCATTTCTGGCTAGGAATATTATTAAGAAAAAGTTGTTTTTATAATTAACCTAAAGCTTTTTTGAAAGCTTCTTGCTCTCTATCTCTTTCAGCACTTAATTGTTTGATTTGTCTTTGTAATTCTTGAGCTTGCCCTTCATATTTTCTTTCCATTAAACTTGCATGAGCACCCAATATATCGGCGGGCGCGCCTTCGGCGCACATCCAATCCACCAGACCATCGCCACAAGAGGCGTAGAACCTACACCAGTAGGCAAGGTAGCCGCCAAGCCAGTAGCGGTACACTCTGCAGGCACCTGAACTTCCTGGATAATTCATTTGACTAAGAATTTGCGCCGCCTCTTCACCAGTTATAATTCCTTTTGGATTTTCTGCAAGAGAGATAGCAATGCCCTCTGGGAACTTTTTATCTACTTCATAATCCATAGCTCCAAAAGGAAGAAGAAAAGGTAATTGTTTTCCTTCTGCTTGCGCAATAATTTCTTGTGCTATTTTTTTATTTGGTTCTGCATCATTATAAACAGCTACTCCTAAATCTCTATAACCTCTATTTGTTAATTTTCCTGCTCTATCTAAAACTCTTGCTTCTGGAACTCCTGGAAGCCAAAAACCATCTGGTCTCATTTTAGTAGCAAGTCTTAAGCAGTGATTTGTGCTTGAACCAATTATCAATCCTGTTTCATTATCAAATTTCCAATATCCTTTAAACCCCTCTACTCCAGCTTCAGCTGGATTAGAAACTGTTTCATCAAAATAATGTCTTGCGATTTCTCCTTGAAAAGGAACTGCAAAGGTCCATCTATCTCCTTCTGATTTTTTGATAGGCACTATATCTTTTGCTGTGCTTAGAACTTGGTCTAAGGTTATCATAATCTTATAGAGGGTTTTGGTTTTTAAATCTTTCTACTATCTTAATTATTAAGTGATAACAGATTTAGGTTTTTATTTTTCTTCCTCAAGATGATTACAAGCTTCTTCAAAAAAGCAGTTCTGGCACTTGCTGAAGTTGGAAGGGAATTTAGGTTTGCCTGTTTCTAGGAGTTGGTTAACTTCTTCTATTAGATCTTGGACTTTTTGTTTGTGTTCTCTTGTGATTGTTAGTTCGTGTTTGGTGTTGCCTGTTTCTAAGATTGCAATTGGGATTGTGGTGTTGAATTTTTCTTCTAAGAGCATTGCGTAGGCTGTGAGCTGAATTTCATCTGAAGGGTAAATTTTATCTGCTTCCCTGGTCTTGAGTTCAAAAGGCAGGATTGTTTGGTCGGCGATCATTAGTCTGTCTGCTCTTCCTTTTAGTCCGAGGTTTTCTGATATAAGAGAGTATTCTGAAAGATATTTTGGAGAGAGATTTTCCCAGAGAGCTTTTCCTGTAAATCCTTTTTTCAGGGTGTTTTCTATTGCTGGGATTCTTAATGCTATTTCTCTGTTCATTTGTTTTTTTATTTTTTTGTAAAGGTCTTGTATGTTTATTTGGAATGCTTTAATTGGTCGGGTGTTTTTTTCAAAGATGTGTTTGATTATTTTTGCAAGGAATTCTTGGTAGTGTTGCTTTATTTTGTCGCTTGTTGGGGTATGGTTGATTAGTTCGAGATTTTCAAAAAGTTTTTCTTCGTTGTTGCCAAAGGTTTCGAGGATTTGGTGTCTTATTGAACCTTCAATCATTGGTTGGGTTGGTGGTTGTCTTAGGCCTTTTATTTTTTGGAGGTAGAACTGGCGAGGGCAGTAGAGATAGGAGGAGAGGTCTGTTACGTTTAGGAGGGGTTTCATAATCTAATCTCCTTTTCTAACCATTCAATATGTTCGTGTTTTCTTTTCCAGAAAATATCTTCCCAGATATAGTGAAAAGCGAGTTTTTCATAACCTTTGAATTTTTTAAAAAAGTTCAGAATTTTCTCAATGGGAACTGATTCCTTATTAAATAATAATTTAGACATAATCTTCTGCTCCCAAGGAGGAATTGTCTCCAAGGCGTCGAGAAAATAAAAATCTTCGAATAATAAATACTCAACAGAAGCTGGGCCTATTCCGTAAAGCTCTAGTGCTTTTTGTTTTACTTCTTTTTCTTTTTCTTTTCTTAGTTTAAATTCATCAACCTCTCCTTTTGCAAACTGCTCTGTGAGTTTTAAAATAAATTTTGCTCTGTAGCCGATCTTTAGTTCTCTTAATTCTTGTTCTGTTGTTTTTATTTTTTTAGGATCCCAGAAGATGGAAAGGGTTTTATTATCAAACTCCACTTTTTCTCCTAGCTTATTAAATAAGTTTTCAAGCATTTGCACACTTCTTCTAACTGGCGCGTTTTGAAGAACAAAATAAATGATTAGAGCTTCATAAAAAGAATTTGCTGCGATTGGTTTCATTCCCCTGCATTTTTTTATAATTGGTCCAAGAATTTTATCATCTTTAACTTTCTCACAAAATTCTGAAATCTCTTGGTCAAAATTAAATCTCCATCTAATTTCTGGAATTAAATTATCTATAAATTCTGCTGATAATTCCTTTTGGGAATAGATATTTATTTTCATTTTTGGTTTATCTATTGTTCCAACATTTTCAAATTTCAATCCTAATTTCTCGTCCTGCCAAACCATTGTTATCCAGTATTTTCCTTTTTCCCAGATATTATCTGACGAGGGGAAGTGTGATGGTTTGTGAAAGTTAGCATCAAAATTATAAGGCGCTTTTGGTTCTATTTCAATTGTTGTTTTGTTTTCTAAGATTCTTTTTTCCATTTTCCTCCTCTGGATTTTCTAAGCGCCTCCCTAATTGTATGATTAATTGGGTTTTTTACTTTTGTGCCTTCGCCTGGTGCGAGAAGTGCGAGTTCTCTGTAAATTGGTTTGTCGTAGTTTGGTGGCATTCGTTTGTTTTTTAGGTGCCAGTCTATTTGGGATTTTATATAGCCTTGTTTAAGAGGGTTGTAGTTTTTCTTGTTCCATTTTTCTATTTTTTCTTCTATATATTCTTGAGGAAATTCCAGGGCTGAGTAAAAAGATAATAATAAGGCGAGGCAGCGTTTTCTTCCATCTTGTTTTATCCCCTTGAGAATTTTTTGAATTGACGGGGGGAACATGTCTTCGCTGATTGTGAGGCCTTTGAGGTCAATTGATTCTCCTGTGAATTTTTTTTGTTTTGGGGGTTCTTTTTTTGCCCAGTCAAGTGCTTGGATTAAAAGTTCTCTTGCTTCATCTGGTTCTGCTTGGGGATAGAAGTTTTTTATTTCTAGTTTTAGTGGGTCTGCTTGTTTTGGGTTAAAAGTTTCAATTTCATTTTTATTAATCGGTATTGAAGCAAGACAGGTTTTTTCATGGAGAGAGTAGGGTGCTCTAAAGAGGTGGCGAGGTGCGACTAGTACTAAATCAACAGAGTCAATTAGTTCTTTTGCTGTTTGTTTTTTTTCAAATTGTTCTGGAATCTTTCTGGAGTTTGTCTGGCAGTTGTTGCAGGTGTAAAATTCTTCTTCTTTTATCTTGTCCATGTCAAAATTGCAAGATGGACAGCGGATTGTTTTGTTTCCTTTTCTTTCTGTGGTTTGGATTTTTTGCATTTCTGATTTGCAGTTAGAACATTTGTAAAGTGTTGATTTTTGAGGGATCGATTTTTCATTGCAGTTTTTGCAGATTACTTCGAATGTTGTTTTGCCTTGCTCTTCTAAGTTTGCAGTTCCTGAAAGTTGAAGTATTTGCTCAGTCATTTTGTCGTGGATTAATTCGTCAATGTAACCGGCAATTGCTCTTGGCCATTCTGGGAACATGTCTTTTGTTTGTTGGTTGTTTAGTTCTTTTGGAAATGCTTGCCAAGGGACAATGAGGTGAAATCCTTTTGAGCCTGAAAATTTAATTCCTATGTTTTTTACTTTATGGTGTTCCAGTGCTTGTATAATTAGTTTTGCTGCGATTTTGCTGTAATCAAGATATTTGGAGTCAATATCAATTAGAAAATCCCAGCCTGTTTTTATTTCATTGTATTGCTCAGGAGTCATGTCTGTTTTTATTTCCATTGGGTCTTGCCATATTTCTTCAGAGCAGTGGAAGGAGGTTGCGCCTTTTTTCACGTGTAAGAGAATATCAGAAGGATAGTCGAGCATGTCTGGGCGTTTTCCAAATCCTTCAGTATATCGAGGAACTGTTTCTCTGTTTTTGCAGAAGTTGTAGATTGCTTCTTGGACATCTTTTCTTGCGTAGTAGGATGGGGCGAGCAATTTGCTCCGGGCTATTTTTTCATCTTTATTTTCCGGAGTGAATTGTGAGTTGAGGAGTTTAATTCTTTCCATGGTTTTGAAAAGAGAGAAGGGTTTTTAGAAATTTGTATAGTGGAGTTAGGCTGGAATTTGCTGATTATCTATTTCTTCTGGGAACATTACCTTCTTAACCAAGATCCAGTCAAGTTTAATAAGATTTTTCACAAAAGGATTTTCAAGATTGAAGCTATAGTAATCTGATTTTCCAACTCTCCTGCTTTTGACTAATATTTCAGATTCAATAAGTTTAGGAAAAAGAAGTTTAAAAGAATTATAACTAACATTAGCTCCTCTTGCAATCTCTGTCATAGGATAATCAAAAGGATGGTTGTCTATTAGGAAGTCAAAAATTCTTAATTGAGGTGTATCTCCCAAATGTTGTAAAAATAAGGATTTATTTTGTTTTTGTTTCATGTTAATTGGGAGGGATATTAGTTTTTAAATGTTTCCATAAAACAAGAGATGGTGTCAAAAATAGAAACATTTAAATAATTTGAAAATTGTAAATATCTATGTCAATCGAGGTGGAAAAAGCTCAGATACTTTTAAAATTAATTAGAAAAAATAATTGGAATAATCGTTATGACCGGCTTGAACATTTTAAGAGATTTCAAGATTTGAAAGAAATTGTGAAAGAACTTTCTAAGACTGGCTGGTTAATTGTTCATAAAAAACCAAATTATATTGGGATTGCTGCAAATACAAAATATAAAAAAGAAATAAAAGATTTTATAGAAGATAAGTTGCCTTATGTTAAAGGGATGGTTGAGTGATTAGGCTGGTTTTGATTTTTCCCATTCTTTTAAAAAGAACTCTTTGTAAGATCCAAAAAGATTTTTGTTTGTGATTACTACTGCTGATTCTTGATCTGGGGTGAGGTCAAGAATTATTATTTTATTTTTAAATAAAACTGTTGTTGAAGGAAATACAAGAGAAGAAAATCTTAATATTGGTTTAATCCACTTCCATCGGTCTTGATAAAATTCTAAATACTCTTTCTTATATTTTTTATTATTCATTATTTTTACATTTAATTTTGAATCGTGCCGCAGTATTCCAATTTTTCTGTAAAACATTTGAGATTTTTCATAGAAGTCATCTTCTCCTACTGAGAAGCCGAACCACTCATCTTGTTTTTTTGAGTTTTCAATTAAGTTGACAAAGAAAGATGTTATGGCTTTCATGCCTTCAAGAATTTCCGTGCTTTGTTTATTTTTTGCTCTTTGTGTTAGGGCTTTTAATTCTGGTATCACTTCTTGTATTTTTCTTTGTTTATCTTTTAAAATAGAAAGAAGAATCTCGGGTTCTGTTGCTTGAAAGTATTTTGTTTTTCCTTTTACTATGTAGGAGCAGAGGCCTTTTTTATTGATGGCGTCGAGAACATTGTAGATTTTTGATTGTGGGACTTCACTTTTTTTGACTAGTGGACCTGTTGTTGTTGAGCCAAGTTCGAGAAGGGCTAGATAGGTTTGTGATTCCCATTTTGTTAGACCTATTTCTTTTAGTATTTCTTGCATGTTTTTTAGTTGGTTTGAGGGTTTTTATTTGTTTCTATTACTTACTACTTTGGGGGTAGATAGTTTTTATAAGGGTGTTTATTGTGTTACTATTAGTAAATAAATACAATATTGAAAATGGCAGAATACAGAATAAGAACAAAAGAAGAAACAATAAAAAGGCAGAGAGAAATTGAAAGAAAATACGATGACCTTAGAACGAGACATCCTGAACTTAGATTACTAGATATCCATACAGGGTCCATACCTTTAGAAAGGATACTCAAACTTTCAGCAGAGGATCTTACGCGACATAGTAGATTACGAAGACTCTGGCATAGATATCATAGCCACTTAGGAGGATTCTATTTTCCATAGAAAATAAATAAAATGTGCTCAATAACTTATATTGAAAACGGAACTGAAGAAGAAGGAAGAAGAATTAATCAGGTTCTTGCTCATAGGGGCCCGGATAGTTCTGGATTAGTTAGAACTGCTGGAGATGTTATTGGAGCAAATAGACTTGCGATTGTTGATTTGAGTGGGGGAGATCAGCCGATTACAACTAAAGATGGAAGATATACAATTGCTTATAACGGAGAAGTTTATAATCATAAAACTCTTAAGAGAAACTTAGAAAGAAAAGGGAGGAGATTTAGAACAAATTGTGATACAGAAGTTGTTCTTAATGCGGTTGCAGAAAAAGGAAGTGAAGCTCCTAAAGATTTTGATGGCCAGTTTGCTTATGTTGTTAAAGATTCTGAAACAGGAAAGGTTTATGCTGGACGAGATCATTTTGGTATCCGTCCATTATATTATGGGATTGGAAGAAAAGGACTAGTAATTGCAAGTGAGATTCCGGGTTTACTTGCTAACGCGGTATTAGGGGGAGAGCTAAGAAAATTACCTCAGGGATGTACCTTAGAATATAACCTCCGAAAGGGGAAACCAGAGATAAGGCGATATTATGATTTAAGAGATCATGTAAGGAAAGAGGAAGTAGATCCTAGAAAACTCTTTCATCTTTTAGACAAGGCTGTTAGAAAGAGGGTCCCTCAAGAAGTAGATCATGCTACAATCTTGTCTGGAATTGATAGTTCTACTATTGCTTATTTTGCAGACAGGCAAAAGAAAAAGCCAAAAATGACTTATACTGTTGCTACAGATCCTAAAGCTTTAGATGTGCAATCTGCAAGGGCAATTTCAAAACAACTTGGGATTGAGAATAAAGTCTTGTTTGTTGATGAGGATTTTGTGATTAGACATCTTGATGATGTTGTTAGAACAATGGCTAGTCCAATGTTTTTTCCATTAATTAATGCCTTTCCTACCTTGAGACTTGCTAAGGAAATAAAGAAAGATGGAATAAAAGTTATCATGACTGGAAGTGGCTCTGATGAAACAAATATCGGCTATGATTTTTTATGGGAGATGTTTGATCCAAAATATGCTGAGGAAAATGCATTAAATTTAATACAAAGTGTTGGTGAAAATGAATGTTTTAGAGAAGATAGAGTTTTTGGGTCTCAGGGAAGAGAGGGAAGAGTTCCATTTTTGGATAAAGGATTAGTAGAATGTGTTTTATCTACGCCTTTTGGAGAAAGAGTTCCTGAAATGTCAAGAACTAAATCAAAGTGGCAATTAAGAGAAACTATGCGGGGGAAGATCCCAGACCTAATTGTTGAAAGAGAAAAGGATAATCTTTATAGAAGTACGGGAATGATGCCTTTAATGACAAAAGTTGCTGATAGACTCATGAGTGATGAAGTGTATGCGAAATATATGACTTCACTAAAAGGAACTGGTTGGGAAAATTGGGTTTTTGGCGGAAAGATTGCAGCTATATTTCATAAGAGATGGGCTGAGCTATATCCTGAACTTGCCGCTGTTCCTCTTGCGGATGTAACTTGTGGTTGGCAGATGACTCCTAATTTTGATGATTTGAATATGCTATCTAAATATTGGGTGACTGCTGGAGGAGGAATTAACTTAAAAGGATGGAGTGGAAAGACAGAATGAAAATTGAATTTGAGAAAATTGACCCAAGAAAAACTATTGTGCTTGTTATAGATGTGCAGAATAATTTTTGTTCTCCACAAGGATTCGGAGCAAAAACATGGAATCAAGATGTTTCTTCAAGTGAAAAGATTATAGAAAAAATAAGAAGATTTGTGAGTGAAGTACAAAAGTATGGAATTGAAGTCTTATATACACAATTATTTTATGATGCTGAAAAAATGTCAAAATCTCTGAAAAAGAAATTAGGACCTTTTGCTGGAAAATATGTTGCTCCAGATTCTGTTGGCTCTGAATTTTATAAAATTAATCCTCCAAAAAATAAGGTCTTTGTTAAATATGGTTTTGATGCTTTAAGAAACGAGGAGCTTTTGAGATATCTAAAAGAAATAGAAATAGAAAACATTATTTTTACAGGATTTACTTCTTGTATTTGTGTTGAATCAACAGCGAGAAATGCAGTAGATTTAGGATTTAATGCTATTATTGTAGAAGACCTTGTTGGTGAGCCAAAATTTTTAGAAGAACACCGGAAGGCGAGTTTGTTTACTTTTAACTTAATTATGGGAGATGTTGTTAAGTCGGAAGCAATATTAGAAGTTTGGGAGAATTCGAAAGAAGCTTTAGAAAAAATAAAAGAGCTAGAAAGTGAATTAAAGAAGCTTTACGAAAAATTAAAATAGTTATGATTCTTTAGATAATTGTAAAAAATGATGCTTGAACTTGAAGTTAAAAAATATGAAAAGGGAAAACCATTTGGAGGATGGCTTAGAACTTTCAGAAGACGGAGATTATTAGCTGCTGCAGAAAGTAGTTCATGTGCTGTTGGTAGTGGAGAATGGGAAAAAAGAGGGACTTACACTCAACAAGGTGAAGGAGAGCTCAGTTATCAAAAATAAATTATATTGTGATTGAGTGCAATAATCTTTATATATTCGTTATGGTGGGGTTTTACATGATTGTGAAGATGGATAAACCGAAGTTGCTGAGTGATGCAATTAATATTATTTCTGAGATTGTGACAGAGGTGCGGATTAAGTTGCTTGAGGATGGGATGTCGATTATTGCTGTTGACCCGGCAAATGTGGCGATGGTTATTTTTAGGATTCCGAAGGAGAGTTTTTCGCAGTATGAAGCTGGTGGGGAGGTTTGGGGAGTTAATTTAGCTGACTTAAAATTAGTTTTTAGAAGAGCATCTTCTGGGGCAAATGTGGTGATAGAGCAAGAGGAGAACCAGTTGAAGATTTCGATTTTTGACAAGGTGAAGAGAATTTTTAATATGGCTCTGATTGAGGTTGATTCTGAGGACAAGCCTGAGCCTGATTTGAAGTTTGCTGCTAAGGTTCAGATGGATTCTAGTAATTTTTCTCAGGCAATTGAGGACTGCTCTGTTGTTGCTGATGCCTGCTCTTTAGTTGCTGGAAAGGATTTTTTTATTATTGAAGGTTTGGGGGCTTTGAATTCTGCGCGGGCGGAGTTTTCAGGTGATGAAGCTAAGATGGAGGGGATTGCAAAATCTAAATATTCTTTAGAGTATTTGATGAAGTTTATCAAAGCAGGGAAGATTGCAGAGAGAGTTGAAATTAATTTTTCAGATGATTATCCCTTGAGGCTGGATTTTCCTGGGGACCAGCTCGGTATTAGATTTATTCTTGCGCCGAGGGTTGAGAATGACTGAACAAGGTTTAGGACAAGTCACATCGCGTGGAAGAAGTATTTTAGCACACAGATTACAAGAAGAAGTGTTTGATGAAGAGAAACTTTTTGATATTGCGCAACAATATGGTAATTACTGTGTTTCTCTCAGAATGTTGGGGAGAGAGCGATTTCTAGAAGGGATTGAAGGTCATTTGCCCCCAACAGATTATTCTGAACTTATGACGCTTCATGAAGAATTGCCTGATTCTGAATTAAGTTGGGTTGTTATTTTATATGTTGGTCGAAGTATAGGGCGGGAAAAGGAAACCAAACTTTTAATTTCTAAGATAAGGCGATGCGGAAACTATTGTACTTTGTTACCTTTTGAATTGAACTAAACCTTTAAATACAGATAATACTTAATATTACAAGATATACTTTATCTGATAAAAGAGGATGAAGTAATACTAAGTAATATGAAGGAAAGAGTGTCGGCTACTGTTGATGGGAAAACTTTGAAACTAATTAATTTAATTCTTGAGAAAGGTATTTATAGGAATAAATCACATGTAATAGAGAAGGCAATTGAGGTGCTTGCAAAAGAGGAAAATGTTAAGTAATAATAAACACTATTCGCGCCCAGGTCTTGAGATTTTGCGCAAAATTAGTTCAAGACCTAAACGCTCGCAAGTCACCATCTTCATCATAGTGGGAATAATTATAGTTGCGGCTGTTGTTTTGGTGCTGCTATTTTCTGGGAAGATTGATTCACCATTTAGTTCTAAGCTAAATCCACAACAGTACATTGAAAAGTGTATTAAAGATTCTGCTTTGGAGGCTGTTGATATTATGCTGCCACAAGGGGGTTATTTAGATCCTATCTTACATAAATTATATGAGGATAATAAGATTGCTTATCTTTGTTATAATATGAATTTTTATCTTCCTTGTATTAATCAGGAGCCAATGTATATTCAGCATTTGGAAGATGAGGTAAAAAGTTATGTTGAGCCTGAGATTGAGAAGTGTTTTAATAAGGTGAAGAGTGATGCTGAGAGTTCTGGAAAGAGTTTTAATATGGGTGTTATGGAACTGGGTATTGAATTAGGTCCTGGGCAGATTGAGGTGGATGTTAAGAGAGATGTGCAGATTGGGAGTGGGGAGAGCTTAGAGTCTTACAAAAATTTCGGTGAGATTGTTGTTTCTCCTATTTATGATTTAGGAATTGTTGCTCAGGAGATTGTGAGTCAGGAAGCGCGGTTTTGTAATTTTGAGTATCTTGGCTACTCACTTACTTATCCGAAGTTTTCAATTGAGAAAGACCAGGTTGGGACAGAGGATACTTTAACTGATATTTATAAAATTAAGGATAAAATTTCTGGGAAGGTTTTGACTATTGCAATTAGGAGTTGTGCATTGCCTGGAGGGCTCTGATGAATGATAGAAAACTTTTTAATAAACGAGCGACGAGCTATTTTGAAATAGTCTTGCTTATTGTTTCGCTTTTTGCTTTTTCTTATATTATTTACCAGACAGATGGGTTGATTGAAAGTGTTAGTGCTGCGGAAATTCCTGAGGAGCCTGTTTATACTTATGATTTTAATCAGGTTTTGAAAGAGAGGTTGATAAGTAATTTTTCGGATAATTATAGATGTTGTTTGGAGAATAATGACGGGGCGATTTGCCAGAATACTGTTCCGCAGTATACAGAGTGTAAGACTGAGTTGTTGCCGACAAAGTGTGAGAATACAGCAAGCTGTAAATTGGGTTGTTGTTATGATGGGAAAGAGGGGTTGTGTAATTTAAATTCTCCAAAACAAAAGTGTGATGTTGATGGGGGGGAGTGGATTGAGGGGGATAAGTGCAATCTTGAACAGTGCCAGTATGGGTGTTGTATTTTTGGGGAAAATGCAGATTTTGTGACAGAGCAGAGGTGTGCGGTTTTAGGAGAAAAACACGGAGGGAGTGAGTATAAACCAGAGATTAGAAATGAGTTAGATTGTTTGTATTTAACTGAGAGGCCTGCAACTGGGGCTTGTGTTTTTGAGGGTGGGGGGTGTGAGATTAATACAAAAGCAGAGTGTATTCAAAAAACAGGAGATGGTTTGAAGTTTTATGAAAACTGGTTGTGCACTCATCCATCTTTAGATTCAAATTGCACTATGACTGAGGATACTACTTGTGTAGAAGATAAGGATGGAGTTTATTTTGTTGATTCGTGTGGAAATAAGGCAAATATTTATGATGCTGCCCGGGTTAATGAAGAAAGTTATTGGAAGACTGTTGTTGGTTTTGATGAAGTTTGTGATGCTCGTGGCGGGAATATTGAAAATTCAAATTGCGGGAATTGTGTTTATCCTGTTTCAAAATGTGGTGAAGGTGATGCTACTTATGGAAATAGTGTTTGTGTAAGTATGGATTGTCCTGATGCTCCTGATAATGTTGGGACGCAGGATAGGATGAACGGGGAGTCGTGGTGTGTTTATGATGGCTATGTTGGAGATGGTAGGGATATAGTGGGGAGCAGGCACTGGAAATATTTTTGCCAGGACGGGGAAGTTAAGGTTGAGCCGTGTGCAGATTATAGACAGGAAATTTGTGTTGAAGGTGAGACAACAGAAGGGGATTTTAGTTTTACTTCTGCTGGTTGCAGGGTGAATAGGTGGAGAGAGTGTATTGATTATAATAATTTAGCTGAGAAAAAGGGTAAGGAAATTAGTTATGAGAAGATGCAGAAGAAGTGTGAAAAAAATGTTGATTGTTATATTAAAGAGTTGGATTTTGGAAAGAATTATCATATGTTTAAGTGTTTGCCTAAATATCCTCCTGGACTGCAGATGGGAAGTGAGAGGGGGTTGAATGATGATTTGTGCGGGATTGCTGATATGGAGTGTACAAAGGTTGAGATTAAGAAGTTATTTGGGATGGAGTGTGTTTCTGGTTGTGAGTGTGATAGTCCAGAGTTTACTCAGCAGATGAATGATTTTTGTGTGTCTCTTGGAGATTGCGGAGGGTATGTTAATATTGCTGGCGAGCTTACTAGGGGGGGGTATACTATTGATAATGCTCCTGAAATTGATTTAGAGCAGTATTTGCAATATACAAATCCGGTAGGTGGGCAGGCTGCTGAGCCAATTCCCTTGGGAGAGTTGATTGGAATGATGAATAGTTTGAGTGAGGCTGAGTTGGCTGAGTTGAAAGAGGGGCCGGGCATGATGGCTTTGATTGGGGCGCAGGTTGCTAAGGGGATTGTTGGAATTGCCCTTGCACCAGCGATTAATGCGCTTATGAAGAGGGGGTGGGTTGCGAATACGATGACTTTTACGGAGGGGACTTATAGTTTTGATATTGCAAAACTTGCGGGTTATACGCCGACTGCTGGTGCTGATGCTATTGACCCGCAAGTTATTCAAGTGGATGGATGGATGGGAAGTTTTGGAAATGCTGCTGGTGCTGCGCTTGGTGGGATGATGATTGGTGGGATGGTTGCTAAGATGTTTGGGTTGGAGGGGGATGCTGCGTTTTTTGTTAGTTGTGCTACTGGAACTGCGACACTTATTATACATCTATTTTTTACAGAATTAAAATTATTTGGATGGTTAGGATTTTGGGCAATTGTAATTGCAATCGTCCTATCACTTATTGCAAAAGGCATGGGGCTGGGGGAGATTACAGAGACAATTGTTAATTTTAATTGTTATGAGTGGGAGCAGCCAACTGGTGGGCTGTATTGTGATGATTGTGGAAATAATGTTTTTAAAACTTGTTCTGGGTATAGGTGCCAGAGTTTGGGGGCTGCTTGTGAGTTGCTTAATCTTGGGACTGAAGATGAGAGGTGTGTTTGGGAGAATCCAAATGATGCGACGCCTCCGAAGATTTCACCTTGGGAAGAGGTTTTGTCTGAAGGTTATGAATATGAAGTAAGTAGTAATGGTTTTGAAATTAAAACTGAAGGTGGGGAGTGTCTTGAGACTTTTAGTATTTTGAGTTTTGGGGTTCAGACTGATGAAGATGCTCAGTGCAAATATGATACTGATTCCAAGGATTTTGAAGAGCTTAGTTTTTATTTTGGTGAGAATAATTATTATAAGCAGAATCATAGTATGCCTTTTATTGTGCCGAGTGTGCAGGCTGTTGCTTCGGAGTTTAATATGACTTATGAATATGCACTTGATAAACTTGGAGACATTAATCTTTATTTGAAGTGCCAGGATGCAAATGGGAACCAGAACAGGGCTGCTTATAATATTGGGTTTTGTGTTAAGACTGGGGCTGATGAAACAGCTCCTTTGATTTTAGCTACAAGTCCTGAAGATGGTGGTTATGTAAAATATGGAGAGATTTTGAAAGAGGCTAGTTTTTACTTGAATGAGCCTGCGATTTGCAAATATAGTTTGGAGAATAAGGATTTTGATTTGATGAGAGGTAATATGAGTTGTGCTACTGGTTTGAGAGACGCGACTGTTCACGGGTGGAAGTGTGATGCTGAATTTAATGTTGTTAATTCTAGTAAGTTTTATATTCGGTGCAAGGACCAGCCGTGGTTGGCTGGTGGAGTTAGTGAGAGTTTGCGAAATGAAAATTCTGAGAGTTTTGTTTATAGTTTGAATCCTTCTGAATCTGAGTTAGAGATTGATAGTATTGAGCCAAGCGGAGATATTGAGGTTAGGACTGAGCCTGCTTCTGTAACTCTTGAGGTTGTGACTTCTGGCGGGGCGGAGAGTGGGAAGGCAACTTGTTCTTTTAGGTTTAGAGAGGAAAATTCCTGGATGAGGTTTTTGAATAGTCTTTCTTCGAGACATGAGCAGGTGTTTGATAGTATGCTTGCTGGAAGACATGAGATATTTATTAAGTGTGAGGATGTTGCAGGGAATATTGCAGAGGAGGTTGCTAAGTTCAAAGTTATAAAAGATACTTCATCGCCCCAGGTTGCTAGGATTTATATTGATGGGGGGAGTATTAAGTTTATTACAACTGAGGAGGCTGATTGCAAATATTCAACTTCATCATGCAGTTTTGATTTTGATGATGGGGAGGATGCTGGAACTGGGACAGTGCACTCTGTTTCATTGACTTCAGATACTTATTATATTAAATGTTCTGATGAGCACGGGAATATTCCTAGTGGTTGCTCTGTTGTTGTGAGGGGGGTTAGGTATGCTTAGAAAGATAGTCTGGCTCCAGATTGGAATTCTTATTTTAGCTAGTTTTTCTTTTAGTTATTTTGCGGGAATTGGGATGGTTAGTGCGGAAGTTAAGAAGTGCTGTTTAGAAACAAATGACGGGGCTTTTTGCCAGGATGTTTTGGCTGGGGATTGTTCTTCTGGTTTGCTTCCAACTAGTTGTGATAAAACTGTGGATTGCAGGGAGGTTTGTTGTTTTGATTCTTCGCAAGGTCTGTGCTATCCTCGTTCTCCTCGGCAGTTTTGTGAATCACGGGGTGGTGTTGAAAATAGTGATGCAACTTGCTCTAATGTTGTTGAGTGCAACAAAGGGTGTTGTGTTTTAGGTGCTGAAACAGAATTTGTAACGCAGAGAAGGTGCGAGGTGCGGGCTGAGCAGGAGGGATTTGCTGTTGATTTTAGGCTGGAGTTTAATGAAGCAATGTGTTTAGAGTTAGCTGAAGAGCAGGAAGAGGGGGCATGTATTTATGAGGCTGGAAGTGAGAGTGTTTGTGTTTTTACAAGTGAGGCTGGATGTGTGCGGGCTGGTGGAGGGTTTAATGAAAGTATTTTATGTACAAATTCGGAGTTAGGTGATTATTGTGAGGCAACACAAACTACAAATTGTTTTGAAGGAGAGGGTGAAGTTTATTTTGTTGATTCTTGCGGAAATAAGGCAAATATTTATGATGCTTCGCGAGTTAGTGATGATAGTTATTGGCAGACAGTTGTTGCTAAAGCAGATTCTTGTGGTGCTGGGCAAGGAAATATTGAAGATGATGAGTGTGGAAATTGTGATTATGAATTGGGGAGTGGGTGCGGGGTTGGGGGTGCTAAACTTGGAGGGCGGGTTTGCCAGAATTTAAATTGCCCTGGTGCTGCGTGGATTGTTGATTCAATGGGAAATATTTTAGAGAACAAAGACAGAGTAAACGGGGAGTCGTGGTGTGTTTATGACGGGGCTGTTGATAATGGAACAGATATTGTTGGTTCAAGACATTGGAGATATTATTGCCATGATGGTGATGTGAATGTTGAACCATGTAGTGATTTTAGGCAGGAGGTGTGCGGAAGGGCGGTTGTTGAAGGTGTTAATGCAGATGGCTTTGCAGAAGAGGCTGAAGAGATTGGGTGTTTTGTAAATAGGTGGAGGGAGTGTGTTGGTGTTAATTTTGAGAGTTATGAGGAAACTAAGGGTTATGAGACTCAAGAGCAATTGTTTGAGAAACTTAGTGGAAATAAGACAAAAGATTTTAGGAAGAGTTGTGAGAAAATTGGATTTTGTAATTATGAAGAGTTAAATTTAAGCACGACTCCAAATATACCTATGTGTTTGCCGCGTTTTCCTGGGGGATTGGAATTTTGGGAACATAATAATAGTAATAAAGATGGAGCTTCACAAACAACTTGTGGTGTTGCATCACAAATTCCTTATATTGGGACTTGCACTAAGGTGACTAAATGTGGTAGTTGTATATCTGGTTGTGGTTGCGGAACAGATAAATGGTTGGAGGAGGTAAATAGAATCTGTGCAAGTTTTGGAGATTGTGGTGCTTATGTAAATGTTGTTGAGGTTGTGACTGATGATGGGTATGATTCTACTTCTGGAGCAGATGGAACTAGTAAGGGACGGAGTTTGAATGCTGATTATCTTAATTCTTTAAAAGAGATAGTTAATAAATTGCCTGAAGAAGATGTTGAGGTTTTGTATAAAAATGTGAGTAATCTAACTACTAGTGAACTGATTAGAAGTATGAAAAAAGCAAGTAAAAAATATGAGGGGATGTTTGGGGGTTTGGGAAATGTTTGGGATAAGGTGCCAGTAATTGGACCTATTTTTAATTGGATTTGGGAAGCAATTGGAATTATAAAAAAATGCGAAGCTAAAAGAACTTATTATCACTATACCTGTCTTCCTTGGCAAGCTCCTTCTGGTGGAGAAGATTGTTATAAGTGCAATGATTTGGAAAATGGAAAAGGGTGTTCTGAATATCGGTGTAAGAGTTTGGGACAGGCTTGTGAATTTTTGAATGAGGGGAGTGAAGATGAATTATGTTTTTGGATTAATAAGGATGATAGAGATGCTCCAGTGATTGATGTTTGGGGAGATGTTTTGCCGGAGGATGCTAGTTATGTTGGGGAGAGTTGTAATTCTGATTTAGGTTGTTATAAGTTGGAAGGTAGTGAAGAGGGAGGATGTATTACTCCTTATACTGATTATGCAATTGGAATTAAGGCTGATGAGGCTGTACAGTGTAAGATTGATATTAATCATACTGAAAAATTTGAAGATATGGCTAATTGGTTGGAGAGTAATTCTTATTTGCTTGAGCATGCTGATAATATTAGTTTTTTATCTCCAGGGCATATTTATGAAGCTCTTGGGGTTGAGATTGAAAATGATTATGAATTTTATATTAGGTGCAGAGATAAAAATGGTAATACTAATGAGGATGAGCTGAAAATTAGTTTGTGTGTTGATGATGGTGAAGATAAGAATGTGCCTCGTGTTGTTCAGACATATCCTTTGAATAATGGGTTTACTGAATTTGGACTTAATGATATTGAAGCTGGAATTTATATGAATGAGCCTAGTGAGTGTAAGTGGGACCTTAAGGATAGAGCTTATGTTGCAATGGATAGTGAATTTAATTGTACAGAAGATATAACTAATCATGAAGTTGATTTTACTTATCTATGTTCTGATGTTTTTGATTTAACAGGCGAGACTATGTTTTATATTCGGTGCAAAGACCAGCCGTGGCTGACTGGTTCTGATGCTGATAGGAGAAATGTTATGAATAGTAGTTTTGTCTATAAGTTGAATCCTTCTGAGAGTAAGTTAGAAATTGTGGGAGTGAGTCCTGAAAGTGATATTGAGGTTTCTACTAATCCTGCGATGATTACCTTGCAGGTTGAAACTGCTGGGGGGGCTGAAGCGGGGAAAGCTGTTTGTGAACATTTTTCTGGTGGAGGTTGGAATTTGTTTTTTGAAACAGGGGGGAGGTTTCACAAGCAAGAAGAATTTTCTGTTAATACTGGGCGGAACAAGATTTCTATTCGTTGCGAAGATGCAGGTGGAAATATTGTAGAGAGTGAGATGAACTTCAAAGTAATCAAAGATACTGGTTCTCCTCAAATTGCTAGGATATATATTGATGGGGGGAGTATTAGATTTATTACAACTGAAGATGCGGATTGTGCTTATTCAACTTCATCATGCAGTTTTAATTTTGCGTCTGGTTCTAGTGCTGGAAGTGGTGTTTCTCATTCTGTTCCTCTAACTGCTGATACTTATTATATTAAATGTGCTGATGAGCACGGGAATGCTCCGAGTGGTTGTTCAGTGGTTGTGAGGGGGGTTAGTTATGTCTGATAAAATTTTATAAAGTCGAAATGGTTAAATTTAATATGAAAAAGAAAGGGCAGGTCACAATCTTCATAATAGTTGGAATTGTTATTGTAGCGGCTGTGTTAGTTTGGTTTTTGTGGATTCAGCCAACTTATTTTCCTAGTGCAGGAGGAAAGCCAGGTTTTGAAGGTTGTGTTGAGACTGCTATTGAAGATGGATTGGAGGAAATTGGAGCTACAGGGGGTTTTGTAAACCCGGAGTTTTATTATCTTTATCAGGGGAAGAAGGTTCCTTATTATTGTTATACTAATCTTTATTACAATGCTTGTGTTGTGCAAAAACCATTTTTAAAACAGCATTTTGAAGAGGGTTTGAGACTTGTTGCTAAGGAGAAAATTGACAGATGTTTTGAATCCTCACTTGAGAATTTAAAAAGTCGGGGTTATACTGTGATTGGAGGGGTGGGGGATTTAAGTTTGGAGTTGGTTCCTGGGAAGGTTGCTGTTGTTTATGATGCGCCTGTGGTGATTCAGAGAGATGCTGCTCAGAAATTTACTAAGTTTGCTTTTGATATGAATTCTCCAATTTATGAGATGGTGATGGTTGCGACTTCGATTGTGCAGTTTGAAACTGCTTTTGGCGACGCTGATACAGATGGGTTTATGCTGTATTATCCTGACTTGATTGTACGCAAGATGAAGCAGAGCGAAGGGACAACTATTTATATTATTGAAGATAAGATTAGTGAAACTAAATTGCAGTTTGCAAGCCGGAGTTTTGCATGGCCTGCTGGTTATGGCATTAGTGAAGGTGTTTATGGCTGAGAAAGTTAATAATCCGGTTGTAAAGAGAAAGAGGTATTGGTTACGGGGGGGTGTGACCCTTGTTATTATAAATGTGATTCTAGTTTTACTACTCTTTTTGTTATCACCAAATACAACAGCGCCTACGGCTGCTCTTTTTTGTGCTGCTTGGTTTTTTATCCCTTGTGCTATTGGACCTATTGGTTTTATTTTTTCTTTTATTATTTACTTCATTCTCGGAGCAATCATCGGCTTGATTTACGGAAAAATAAAAAATAAGAAACAACAGATACAAAAATGAAAAAGTTATTACTAACAATCATCTTAGGAATATTCTTAGTTAGCACAGTAATTGCAGCAGGCATATTATCATCCCCTTCGGTGTGCTGTGAGAGAACAATTAATGGTGCGTTGTGTGTGAATATTCCTGATGAAAGTGAGTGTGCTCAAGGTGCTAGTGCTTCTCCGACATCTTGTGAGGCAACTTCGTATTGTAAGTTAGGAACTTGTTATGATTCTAGTGAGGGGATTTGTATGGAAAATGTTCCTGCAAATGTTTGTAATGCTGGGGGGGGGAGCTGGGTGGATGGGGAGGTTGAGGAGGTTCCGCAGTGTCAATTAGGTTGCTGCTTAATTGGGGACCAGGCTGCGTTTGTTCCGCTTGTTCGTTGTAAAAGATTAAGTAGTTATTATGGTGTGGGTGTTAATTATCGGAAGGATATTAGTTCTGAGATTCAATGTATTGCAGAGGCAAATGCGCAGGATATGGGTGCGTGTGTTTTTGAAGAGGAGTTTGCGCGGACTTGCAAGTTTACAACTCGGGGGGATTGTTCTGCTGTTGAAGAGATAGAGGTTGTAAATGCATCTGAAGAAGGAGAGACTGTGACTATTTCAACTGAGAAGAAGTTTTACAAGGATTTTTTATGTTCTGCTAAAGAGTTGGCAACAGAGTGTGCGCGGCAGATGACAACTAATTGTTATCAAGGCAAGGTTTACTGGTTTGACTCTTGCGGAAATAGAGAGAATGTTTATTCTTCTGATAAAGATAAAAGTTGGAATAATGGTAAGATGGCTGAGCCTTGGGAAATTTGTGCTGCAAATGACGGGAATAGTGTTGATTGTGGGAATTGTGATTATTTACTCGGGGCGAGGTGTGGAGAGGCTAAGGGAATTTTAGGGAGACCTAAGTTTGGGAATTATGTTTGTAAGAGAACAGATTGTGTTGATGAAGATAGTCAAAAAAGAATGAATGGAGAGAGTTGGTGTGTTTATGATGAGCCAAGCGGAAGCGGACTTGACCCTGCTGGTGCTCGTTATTATCGACGGGTTTGTATTGATGGAGAGGTTATAACTGAGCCGTGTGCTGATTTTAGAAATGAAATTTGTATTGAAGGTGGAATTGATACTGAACAAGGATTTTATGCAACTGCTGCTTGCAGGGTGAATAGGTGGCAGGATTGTATTTTGCAAACTAAGGAGAGTGATTGTATTAATACTGCAAGGAGAGATTGTATATGGCTGCCTTCAATTGCTGGATTGTTTGTTGGTGTTGCAAGTAGTGGGGGGGAGACTCCTGCAACTTTTAGCGGGGGTGCTACAGGAACTGCTTTTACAGGCGGGGCTAATCCTGAATCGCAAACTATTGGTGATGATGTAGGAAGCGGGGTGACTGGGGCTGCAATTTTTGGTGGAGATGATGAAAAGGATGAAAATGCTCCTGCTTCAGCAGAGGAAAATAGACCTCTTGGAATTTGTGTTCCTAATTTTCCTCCTGGATTAAATTTTTGGGAAACTGGTGATGGGGAGACAATTTGCGGGCAGGCAAATATGCGTGTTGTTGTTAAGTATCAAAAAAGAGGGTTGGGTGCTTTGTTGGGGTGGGATAAGGCTTGCGGAGATTGTGTTGAAAATTGCGAGGCATTAGAGGAGGACTGGGCAATTCAGGCAAATCAGATTTGTATTGCTTTGGGAGATTGTGGGGGTTATGTTAATTATGCTGGGAAATATAATGATGATGGTTATGAATGGAAGATTGAGGCGCCTGATGGTGTTGATAAAAAAGATTGGGATAAGTATGATGATTGGGATGGTGACAGGAAGTTTAGTCCGAATGCTGTGAATAAGGTTAAGGCTGGGAAGATTAGTGCGGAGGTTGTGCGGGGATTGCGCTAGTTGTTTAGAAATTGTTTAACAAATATTTATAATTAAGAAAGGATTGTGCTCTACAGAACCAACAGAAATTTAGCATAATAATTAAAATACTTGCTAAATTTCCGCAATAGCTTAAAAAATAATATTGATTAATTATAAATTCTTCTTTTCCATAATTTTATAAATCTCTTTAACGAGAATAAGTTATGAAAAAGAGGTTGAATAAAAGAGGGAATTCGCGTTCAGGTTTCAATAAGTATAATATTTTAACTAAACCTAAACGCTCACAGCATATCTTAGGGCTTCCGTTTAGTGTGCTTTTTTCGATTTTTCTAATTGTGGTTTTTATTGTTGTGGCTTTTATTGCTATGGGGTATTTTCTTGATTGGAGGGATTGTGTTGGGGTGGGGCAGTTTTATGAGGAATTGCAAAATAAGGTTGACGGAGCTTGGGCTTCGCAATCAAGTGATTTTGAATATGAAATTGATTTACCAGGAGGAGTTGACAGAGTTTGTTTTGCTAACTTGTCTGCATCAATAACAGGGGATGTTGAAGATTATGAGCAGATTAGAGATTACTATGTTTATGAGGCTAATTTGTTTTTGCTTCCTGCTCAAGAAGCGTGCAATATGCCTCATAAGTTGATTAAGCATATTAATATTAGTGTAATTATTGAGAATAGTAATCCTTATTGTGTGGATGTTTCTGAAAATCTTAGAATTAAAAAAGATTTTTATGACGGGCTTGTGAGGGTTGAGTAAGATGA
>CAZWNN010000004.1:0-27822 GCA_964635935.1 Candidatus Woesearchaeota archaeon | reverse complement strand
TAATCTATTGTTTTTAAGTATTATTGTGTTGAAAATATTATAAAATCAACACCACCAATAAATTTATAAATAGAAAATTTATTACTTTTTATGGTAAACACTCAAGAGGTTGCAGAAACAGAATCTAATGTAGCATTTTCAAGATTAAATGATTTCTTAAAACAAAATAAAAAAAGACCTGTAAAAGTAAGTGATTTGGTGACACAATTAGAAGGGATTATGCCTGAAGTAGATGGTGCATTAGCTAGGGGAGCTCTTGGAAAAGGGGTAGTATCTAATTGGAAGGACCTATTGGATAAGTTAAGTAAATCAGAGAGGGAATATTTACAGTTTGAATATGGGAATTGGTTGGCCCAACCATTAATTTTGGGTGTGAAATTTTATGCAGGAAAACCAGGAGATTGTTTAAGTCGTGATGAACTGGATAAATTTGCCGAATTTAAGGGTGGAAGAGAACTTAATAATGGACTTTTTAAATTTTTTACCCACAATAAAAGAAAAAAATCTTTCTCTACTCATCAAAGCCACATAGATAAATGTGATGTTTGCCGTGGAGTTGTTTATGATCTTACTCACCAATATGATGACGCTTGGTTCTAAGATTATTAACTTGAGGGGCGTAGATTGATCTACATTCAATATATATATATTCAACCACACATATCTTTAAAAACAAAAAATTCTAAGAAAAACAATGGCAAATTTAACATACATAACAGAAGAAGGTATGAGGGAAGTAATTCAAACAGAAGCAGCAAGAGCAAAAGCTGAAGGAAAATCTTATATAGAAAATTCAACAGGTTTTGGAAATCATCTTACAGGCACTAAGAAAAAAGCAAGAGATATTGGCGAAACTGTTCTTTCTAAAAATCCTGGTTTAGGATATTGCCTTGACCTTAATGTTGTTGAAGCAGCAGGTGGAGTACATGATATTGGAAAATTTCAATGCACAGATGCATACCATGAAATTGAAGGAGCCTATATGGTAATGACAAGGGGAGAAGAATGGGGATTGGTTCGTGGAGGAACTCAAGCAGAAAGAAGACAAGCACTGATTAGAATCGCTTCCTGTCTTCCAGGAGATGCAGCACTTGTAGAAGAATTAGGAGATGATTTCCCAAGAACAGCAGCATATCCAGAATTTGCTACTGAACAAATTGTTAGAGAATATGAATTTTTACTTAAAGAATTAGGATTAAGCAAAACAGCTTTCCCTCAACCATTTACTCTAGAAGCAAAGATTGCTTGTTTTGCTGATTTTACTGATGCTACTGGAGATACTACTGCTGTTAGAGAAAGAATCCAAGGACTTTATGATACTTACCCACAACGAGCACAAGAAGCAAGGCAACAAGGAGATTCAAAAAAAGCAAATATGATTTTACATCGTATTGAATTGATAAAAATAGCAGAGCCAAGAATATTAGAAAGCTGTAGGGTAGTAGAACAATTATTAAAATAAAACATTCTTATAAAATCCTTTCCAAAACACCTCTCAACCCATCTTCTGTCAAAACCTTTGGATTATTCTTCACCCTCTCAGGTGTAAAACCATTTTTAACAATAACACCAACACCCTCTTTATCTATTCCTAATTCTGAAAGTTTTGTAGCAAGCCCAATATTTTCCATTAAACACTTTATTTTATCCCTCGCTTCTTCAGGATTTAAAGCACCGAGCATCCTAACTAATTTATCCATTGTTCTTCTAACATATTCAACACCTCTTTCATCATTACAATCCCTGTCTTTAACTTGCGAATTAAAAACCAACATTTCACCCAAAGTTAAACCAACAGCATGTCCGTGAGGAATTCCAAAATAAGAAGTAATAGGGTACGCAACAGAGTGGCAGGCAGCTGTTTTTGTTAAATTGATTGCCTTACCTGATAAATTTGCAGCCCTCATAACTCTTCTTCGGGACTCTCTCGTCGGAAAATTTACATTTTCCTCTAGATTTCCCATCAATATTCTAATTGCATTTTCTGCCTTCCCCTGAGATTCAAGAGTAGAATTAATAGACCAGTAAGATTCCATAGCCTGTCCTAATGCATCTATTCCTGTTGAAGCTGCAATCCCCTTTGGTAAAGACATAGTTAACTTCGGATTACAAATAGCATAATTAGGTAGTGTCAAATCAACTCTTCCTGCAGATTGTTTTTGCTTTCCAACATAATAAACAATAAAATAAGTTGCTTCACTTCCGCTACCAGCAGTTGTAGGAATTGCAACTAAAGGAATATTCTTCCCACCTTTCTCACAATGAAACATTTTAATTGCCTTTGCAACATCAATTGAACTCCCACCTCCCACACCCACAATCATATCATAATCTTTTTCCCCAAATTCTTTCAAACCTTTTTTAATTTCCTCTATTTTCGGGTTTGGGGTAAAGTCACAAAATCTCGTAAATGAACCCCCAGATAATTGTTCTTCAATAGCATCCTGCGCCCCGCAGGTTTCATAAGACCTCCCCCCTGTTACTAAAAAAACATTTTTTGTTTTTTCTTGTTCTAAAATACCTGCAAGGTTTCTTATGCTGTCAAAACCATGGTATTCAGTTTGTTTCATCTCTCAAGAATTCCATAAAAGCATCCTTGTTTTCAATAGGAGTTTTAGTCGGTCTTCCTAAATCTTCGCGTGCTCCTTTTTTTATTTTTATTTCTAATAAAGCTGGACATTCACAATTTTTTAAAATTTGTAATTGTTGAATTAATTCACTTCTTGTTTTTACTTGTAAAACTGTTTTATAATTACATCCCTGAGCTATTTTTAATATGTCTATATGCTCAGCTGCTGTTGGTTGTCCTCCCACAGAATCATGAGCTTCATTATTAAAAACGATATGTCTAAAATTTTTTGGATTTTTAGAGCCAATTATGGCAAGAGAGCCCATATGCATTATTAATGCTCCATCACCATCAAAACAATAAATTTGACGATTTGGTTTTGACAATGCTACTGCAAGAGAAATCTGAGAAGCATGACCCATGGAGCCAACACTTAAAAAATCTTTATGATGACCATGGCATTTAGATTTTCTATATTCAAATAATTCCCTTGAAATTTTTCCTGTTGTTGCCACTACAATATCATCTTCATTTAATTGATCCGTTACAATTTTAATTGCATCCTCCCTAGAAATTTCATAATTATTTTCTTTTTTATTCTGCAATTCATAAGATTCAAATAATCCTTTTTTTATAATCAAAGCATAAGGTGATTTTTTTGTTTCCATATGGTAAAATGCATTTTCTATATATAATTTTGATTCTTCTATAGAATCCGGTAAGATGCTATAAGGAATTTTAAGAGTGTTAAGAAGCATGTGAGTAATTTTGCCCTGTTTAATATGTTGAGGTTCATCTTTAGTACCTGGTCCCCCTCTCCAACCTATTAATAGTAACATAGGTATACTGTAAACTTCTGAATCAGCAAGAGAAACAAGCGGATTAACCGCGTTTCCTTGTCCAGAATTTTGCATATAAACCAATCCTATTTTTCCTGTTGCTAAGTGGTGTCCAGAAGCTAAAGCTATAGCATTTCCTTCATTTGCAGCAATAATATGATTTTCAGAAGATACATTATCTGTTACATAACTGCAAAAATATTTTAATAACGAATCTGGAACTCCTGTAAAAAAATTTATCCCTTTTTCAGACAGTATATCATAGAAATCACCACACTTTATCATCTCTCCTCCGAAATCAACCCCAATAAATCCTGAACACCCATACAAAAATCTTCAGCTTCCAAGGCTCTCTCATTAAATAAAATAGATTCAGCAGTCTTTTTCATAGCAGGATACGCACTTCTTAGTAAATGATTGGCATATATCACAACATTAACACCTTTTTCAGCAAGCTCTTTTTCAGTTACATGGCTATAAGTTGAAGGAACTGCAACAAGAGGAACTTTGTTTTCAAATTTAGAATACTCCTCACAAAATTTGAAAAGTTCCTGAGGGTTCTTTTCCTTGCTATGAATCATTATTGCATCTGCACCTGCTCTAATATATGATTGAGCGCGAATCAAAGCATCATAAATTCCTTTTCCTAAAATCAAACTCTCAATTCTCGCTATAATCATAAAATCTGAATCTAATTGTGATTTCTTTCCACGAGAAATTTTTTCAGCAAATTTAGACACTTCTTCTTGAATATGTCCACTCTCATTTTCAAACAAAGAATTTCTTTTTAATCCAATCTTATCCTCAATTATAACAGCACTAACCCCTAATCTCTCTAAAGTCCGGACCATAAATGCAAAATGCTCAATCTCCCCCCCATTATCACCATCCAAGATAATTGGCTTTGTTGTTGATTCTAAAACCTGGTTAATGGTATTTATCCTTGAAGTTAAATCCACAATTCCAACATCTGGCTTTCCCTTAGAAACTGAGTCAGTTAAACTACTAATCCAAACACCATCAAATTCTTTTTTCATATTATCTTTTTCAACTAAAGTATCTTCAACAATCATAGCACTCATTCCGTTGTGAACTTCTAATATTCTAATCAAAGGCTTAAACTCCATTAATCTTCTTAGTCTTTTCATTCTAACTTCTGAAGTAATCCCAGTTTCTTTCACACTTTGTTGTAATCCTGTTGAAGAAATATTTTTTGTATAAGGAACTTCAATTATCTGCCCTCCCCATTCCTTAAGAACATCTATGATTCTCTGCCTAACTTGTTTCTGAACACCAGTTTTCCAGTCATCACCATGAACAACATAATCAGGTCTAACTATCTTTAAGGTAGGAACATAATCAAAATTTTCCTGAGCAACAACTTCTTTAACACCCTTAATATTTTCAACAATTATCTTTCTCTGTTCAAAAGGAATCAAAGGAACTCTTTTATAACTTGCAATAGCTTTATCAGTTAATAAACCAACAACAACATCCCCATATTTTCTTCCCTCCTTAACAATATTAATATGCCCATGGTGCAATAAATCAGCACACAAACCAACATAAACCTTCTTTGATTTTCCTACAGTTTCTTGATTTTCCTTAAAATCAGTATTTTCCTTTTTCAAATCTTTTTTCTCTTGCATCATTTTTATTATACTCCCTGCTGAATCTTGCACAAATTTCTTGAACTTGTTCAGCACTAAAATCAGATGTTGTGATATTTCCTAATTTAAACAACTGATCATTGCAAGTCATGCCTTTTCTTAAACAACCCTCTCTTTTACATGTTTCTAATAATTCTGAACCAATCAAAGGTGTTGCAACAAAAAACGAAGCACTATCAAATCCGCAGTCCTTTACAAAATCATATGTCTCTTGCATATTCTCAAGTGTCTCGCCAGGCAGTCCGCAAATTGCAAAAGAATGAACCTTAATTCCAAGCTCTTGTGCTTTTCTAACCAAAGGATTCACCTTCTTAAGGTCAAGGGGCTTCTTAACAATATTATTAAGAACCTGCTGATTCCCACTTTCAACAGCAAACGTTAATTGATAACAACCACTTTCTTTCATTTTTTCCAATAACTCATCATCCAAAGCCCAAGCAGCAACCCCCTGCGGAGCACACCAATGCAGTCCAAACTCCTTAATTCCTTCAAGCACTTTCATAGCTCTTTCTTTGTTTAATGTAAAATTATCATCAGTAAATTGAATCTCATCAATATCATATTTTTCTTTTAACTCTCTTATCTCAGCAACAACATTTTCAGCACTCCTCCCTCTATAGCGATTCCCCCAAAAATTAGTAGTTGTACAAAAAACACATTTTGCAGAACAACCACGCGAAGTAATTATCTGAGTAACTCTTTTTCCTTTTGGATACGGATTCTGCGGAAAATTTATTTTAAAATACATCTCCATATTCAACAAATGCCGAGCAGGAAAAGCAAGCTCATCTAAATTCTCAATATACTGCCTGTTAGTATTCACAACCTTATTCTTATTTGATTTGTAAGCAAGTCCGCCTATCTGAGACAAATCTCCTCCATTATTCAAACCATTCAATAATTGAGAAGTTGGCAATTCTCCCTCACCAATTATTACAAAATCAACATAATCTTCATTTAAAATATTAATCAAATCATAAGTAGGATGAGAACCGCCAGTCATTGTTAATATCTCAGAATTAACTTCTTTCACAAGTTTCAAAGCATGTTTTGCATTTTCAGCTTGAGTGGAAAATATACATGAAACACCAACAATATCCGGTTCAAATTCCTTAACTTTTTCCTTAACTTTTTCATCACTTAAACCATAAGTTATAAACTCTTCATCATCTTTAATAATATTATCATAACCCTCATTAGCAATATCTAAAATCCTAACTTCATAACCCTCTCTTTCTAAAAATCCCCCTAAATAAGCCAACCCCATTGGAGTAACACACCTTCTAACATCTTTTTTAAAAAGAGTATATTGCGGAGTCATCAATAAAACTTTCTGCACTTTTTTTACACTAACCCCATCAACTTCTTTTATCATTATATACAATTATATGTAATGACTATTTAAATCTTGTTTAGTATTCAGAAGTAATAATAAATATCCAAATTAAATATAACCTAATTTCTCTAACCTATCTTTAATCTCTTTCTCAGTCTTCTTATCTAAAACCTCTCCATCTGAATTAGGCGAAGAAAGAATCTGTCTTAAAATAAATGTAACATAAGCAGAAACAGAGTGCATCCCAGTTCCAATTATCTTTTCTTTCACAGCATTAATCAAAGGCAAGGGCAGCGAAATTGTCCCGTACTTTCTTTCTTCTTCCATAATTGTATTTAATTACAGAGTTTATTAAGTTTTTCTATAAGTTAAACTCAATTTAAGGTTGATAAAAATTATAAAATAAAAACAAGGTTTATTCTTTTGGCAAAACTTTTATTCTGTCTGCTCTCTTGTTTCCTGCTTGTGTTTCAGGCTTAAAATAAGTTTCATTAGGATAATTTCTAGCTCTTGTTCTCGAAAACCAATTTCCATGCATCCAATTTCCAGAAGGGAAACTTATTCTTGATGCATTATCTATACCAACTTCTTCTACACTACTAATAATTGCATCAAGTGCTTCTTTTTTTACAAGTGTTGCACCATACCTGCCATCGCTATCAATTACCGAAACTCCTATGATTTTGCCATCATCTGTTTGAATTTTTAATGTATATTTTGATTCAAGTTTTACTGTTTCATTAGAATAACTCATAGCTCCATTCCAAGTTGGAACTGGCGATAGTGTATTTTGATAACTTTCTTTAAGAACAGTTCCAACAATTGGTCTCTTTCCTTCTTCAAAAAGTCTTTCGTATTTTCTATCAACAGATGAAATTCCTAAATACGACCCTATTGCAATTCCTGATGCAATTACTCCTACTATAAGTTTTTCTATTAAAGCCATACTAATCAAAGTAAATCAATCCTTTATAAATCTTTTGTTAAATTATCACTTTAAAGTTAATAACTTTTTCTATAACAAAATTTAAAAGCAAACCACAATACTAAATTAAATGACTAACAAAAAACCAAACATAATTTTCATAATGATAGATTCTTTAAGAGCAGGAAATCTCGGTTGTTATGGTTATTCCAAACCAACCTCCCCAAACATCGACGCACTAGCAAAACAAGGAGTTTTATTTGAAAATTGTTTTTCTTCAAATATTGTAACCTACAAATCACTTTTTAATATTCTCTCAGGAAGATACCTCCTAGGAAAGGGGAGTTTACGAGCATACCCAAGCAAAGAAGAAATAATATCTTTTTTAAATGCAGGAGGAATTTTTTTCCCAGAAATATTAAACCAACAAGGATATAAAACTTATTTTTTAAAAAAATTATTTGGTTGGCAAAAAACAGGATTTGATTATTATTATAAAGAACATACAGAATCAAAATCAATAAAATGGAAATTAATACGTTCAACTAAAAAAATCCCCATCCTATATAAAACAGCAAAATATTTTTATTCCCACTTCCTACCGAAACAATTAGCAAATCAAATTCGTTCAAATAAAAGTGGAGAAATTGTCACAGCAGATGCAATAAGAATCATAAATCAAATAAACCCAGATGAAAATTTCTTTTTATGGATTGATTATCGCGATATCCATTTCCCATATAATCCCTTTCAGTTTGGAAAAAAATTCCAAACACCAAAAAAGAAAAACCAAAAACCATACCTCCAAATCCTTTCTGAAAATAAGAATTTCCTTAAAAAAGAACTTGAATTTTTAAAAGGATGTTTAAAACCAAATGAGACAATCCAAGATTTAATAGACCGTTATAATGCTTCTATTGCTTATGATGACTGGCTTATCGGAAAAATAATAAACACCATAAAAGAAAAAAATCTTCTTGAAAATACTATTGTTTTTTTGTTTGCAGACCATGCAGAAAGTCTGGATGAACACGAGATTTACTTTAATCATGCAGGAGTTTATGATGCTTCAACCCATGTTCCCCTGATTATTCTTGGAAAGAACATCCCAAAAAACAAAAAAATAAATAGTTTAGTGCAATTAGAAGATATCGCTCCGACAATTTTAGACTTGCTAAACATAAATCTCAATCAGAACCTGTTTGATGGAAACTCTCTTCTTCCTTTAATTCAAGATAAAAAAAATAAACTTCGTGATTTCACTTTTTCACAAGAGAGAACAGCATTCCACAAGAGAGCAGTAAGAACAAACAAATACAAATACATTGAAGCAGTCTCTAAGGAATTGGCAGTTTGTAGATTATGTGGAAAAAATCATGGGGGATTAATAGAATTATATAATTTAGAAAAAGATCCCGACGAAAAAAACAACATAGCTAAAAAAAATCCCGAGCTTTTAATTAAAATGAAAATGAAATTAAATCAAAAAATCAAACAACTCGCAACACTAAACGAAAAAAGAAGACTAAATAAAGTACTTTCCAAAGTATAGCCCACAAAGTTTTATAAACACAATCTTTTTAATTAAAATATAAAATGGCTGTAGACATAAAAATTTCAATACCTAAACAATTAATAGAAAAATTAGAAAAAAAAATAAAACAAACAGATTTCAAATCAGTTGAAGAGTATGTGATATATATTCTGAATCAAGTAGCGTCTGAGCAAACTGAATCAGAAAACAAAGCATATAGTAAAGAAGAAGAAACACAGTTAAAAAAGGAATTAAGTGATATGGGTTATCTTTAGAATTATTCTCTTTTATTCAAACAAAAATAACTCTCCATAGATATTTAAATATCAAACTCTCTTTTTTTACATGGATAAAAAAAATTCTATTAATCTAATTCAGCAGTCAATCTGGAGGTTTATCTCAATCATTATTGGAAAAGGTGGTTCCCTCATTTTTATTATTCTTATTGCTCGCTTATTAAAACCAGAAGGTTTCGGAATTTATAATTTAGCAATGTCAGTTGTTCTAATTTTTGCCATTCTTGCAGATATTGGAATAAATCAGACCCTTGTGAGATATGTTTCATACTCTCTCGGAAAAAACAAAAAATCTCAAGCAGCAGCCTATATGAAATATCTTTTAAAAGTAAAATTAATCTTAGTATTTTGCTTTTCATTTATTTTACTTATCATAGCATACCCCCTATCTTTTTATATATTCCAAAAACCACCATTATTCTGGCCTCTCATTGTTCTCTCTTTTTTCCTAATAGTCTCTTCTATGCAATCTTTTTTTGAAAAACTTTTTTATGCAATTAAGAATTTAAAATATCTATCAATAAAAGAAATAATTTTTCAAACCTCTAAAATATTATTAGTCTTATTATTCTTTGTAATATTAATTGAACAAAAAATAATCGCAGTAATCATAGCTCTTATCTTAGCTAATCTGTTAACACTTCTTTTTTTGTTGATTACTTTAAGAAGAATAACTCCTTTTCTTTTTCAAAAAACCTCTGATAAAATACCTAAAAAAAGAGTATTAAATTTTCTTAAATATTTAACAATTGGGGGTTTATCAGGAATTTTCTTTGGATATGTTGATATGTTAATGCTGGGTATTTTTATAGAATCAGAATATATTGGATATTATGCAGCAGCATTCACTTTAATCGTAAGTGTATCCTCTCTCATTTCATTTTATTTCATTTTAGTTCCTACTTTTACTCAACTAAAAAAATCCCAATTAAGACAAGGTTTTGATAAGGTCTCTAAGTACTTGTGTTTGTTAGCAATTCCAATGGTATTTGGAGCTCTTGCACTAGGAAAATATTTTATAATAATTATCTACGGATATGATTATCTTTCTGCAACAATTCCATTTATTTTTCTTTCATTCCTAATTTTTTCTTTTGTAATGATAGAAATGTTTGTCTCCTTATTTTCAGCAAGAGAAAAACCAAAATATTTTGTTAAGGTTCTTTTAATTGCAACTTTTTTAAATATAATTTTAAATTATACACTAATCACTTTATTCCTAAAAATTTCTCCAGAATGGGCAATAGGCGGAGCAGCAATAGCTACTCTTTTTAGTAATTATTTTTATATGAGCGCTTTAATCTTTTTTACCAATAAAAAACTTCAAATAAAATTTAAATTATCCAACATAATTAAACCTCTGATAGCTTCATTATTTATGTTTTCTATATTAATCACAATAAACAGTTTTGTAAAAAATATGAATTTATTTATTGGAATTGCAGAGATAATATCAGGAGCAACAATTTATTTAGGAATAATAATTTTACTCAAAGGATTAACTAAAGGAGATTATGGAATATTAAAACAAACATTTAAATTGAAATAATCAAGTGTTTCTATCACTCTTTTCTAAATATTTCATCCCTCTTCTTTTTGTCTTCAGCTTCTTTCTGAATTTTTTCAATAGTATAACAAATATATTTAATATCTTGTTCACTTAAATTTAATCCAGAAGGGAGATAAAGCCCAGTTTCAGCAAGTTTATCTGAAACAGGGAACAACTCCTCTGTCTGAAAACCTCTTCTTGTAAAAACAGGTTGTTTATTCATACCAACAAAAAAATCCCTTGTATCAATACCCTCTTCAAATAACTTCCTCCGGATTTCTTCTTTTTCTAATCCAAATTCTTCATTAAATCTAATAGCATACATCCAGTAACTATTTTTAACATAAGGTTTTTCAACAGGCAGGATAACCCCCTTAGTATTTTTCAGGAAAGAAGAATACAATTGAGCATTGTTTCTTTTAATTTTCAAAAAATCATTTATCTTTTCCATCTGCCCTAAACCAATTGCTGCCTGAACATTAGTCATACGATAATTAAAACCAACATCTTCGTGAACAAATCTTTTTTCTTTTCCAAAAGCCAAATTTTTAAGATATTGCGCCTGTTCATAAAATTCCTTATTATTAGTGACTATAATTCCCCCTTCTCCAGTTGTAATTAATTTATTTGCATAAAAACTAAAACACCCAATGTCACTTAGAGAACCACATTTCTTCCCATAATATTCTGCACCATGAGCTTCAGCAGCATCTTCAACAACAAAAAGATTATGTTTTTTTGCAATCTCATTTATTTCATTCATATCACAAGGATGCCCGTAAATATGAACAGGCATTATTGCCTTTGTTTTTGGAGTTATTTTTTCTTCTATTTTTTCAACATCAATATTTAAGGTATCTTCCTGAGCATCAACAAAAATCGGAACAGCCCCAGTATAGTGGACAGCCAAAGCAGTCGAAATCATTGTAAAATTAGGGATAATAACTTCATCTCCAACACCAACTCCAAGAACACAAAGAGCAAGATGCAACGCCGCAGTTCCATTATTAGTTAAAACCCCATATTTAACCCCGCAATATTTTGCAAATTCTTCTTCAAGTTTTTTTATATATTCTCCTTTTGAAGAAATCCAATTTGTCTTAATAGCATTTGTAACATTCTTTAATTCTTCTTCTCCAACACACGGTGTAAAAACAGGAATCATTTTATTCAAAAACCTTTTTATCAAGTTCCTTATCAACATAAGGTCCTTGTTTAACATAAATTATTTTACAATCTTCAAGCATTTCCATTCCATGTCCCTTACGCATCAATATAACCAAATCCCCCTTTTCAAGAATGTCTTCATCTATTTTTTCATTGTTTTCTGTTAAAAACAAAACTTTCATCTTTCCTTTTTCAACATAGAGCATTTCCTGGGTTTCATCTATTTTTCTTTCAACTTTGTGATGGATATGAGAAGAAATAACATGCCCCCTCGGGTGATTTAAAATACCAACTTGCAAACTATTTGAAGGTTCTGTTAAAAAATTTATTCCAGTTCCAATATTATCTTCACCCTTTCTTTTAAAAACAATTGCAATAACTTCCCCATTATACATTATCTTTTTCGAGAAATTATAATTTTGATTTAATTTGTCTTTCATATTAAGATAAGCCTTTTCTTCAGCAAGTTTTAAATCATAGTCAGCCATGATTTTAATAATATCTTTAAATTTTATTTCAGGATCCCATCCTAACTTTACTCTTGCTTTTGTATAATCTGCTAAAAGAACATCAACTTCCGAAGGTCTAAAATATCTTGGATGTATTTCAACTACAACATTGCCATTTTCATCTAAATATTTTTCATTCACCCCACTTTCTCCATTTGAGTGAATATCCAGTTCAAGATATTTTGCAGTTTCTTCTAAAAATTCTCTGACAGAATGTTTTTCTCCTGTTCCAATAACATAATCATCTGGTTTATCTTGTTGTAATATCATCCACATTGCCCTAACATAATCCTTTGCATGCCCCCAATCTCTTTCAGCATCAAGATTACCCAAAAAAAGACTTTTTTGCAATCCTAATTTAATATTTGCTAAAGATTTTGTAATCTTTTTAGTCACAAAATTTTCTCCTCTTTTTTCAGATTCATGGTTAAATAAAATCCCATTTGAAGCATGCAATCCATAGGCCTCGCGATAATTTCTAGTTATATTATGTGCAAAAACTTTAGCACAACCATAAGGGCTTCTAGGGTAAAAAGGTGTTCTTTCTGTTTGAGGTGATTCTACTACCTTCCCAAACATCTCAGAAGAAGAAGCCTGATAAAATTTAGTATTGGGGCAAACATTCTTAACAGCTTCTAATAATCTTAAGGTTCCTAGTGCAACAACATTTGCAGTATTTTCAGGAATATCAAAACTTACTCTAACCTGGCTTTGTGCAGCTAAATTATAAACCTCATCTGGTTGAACCATTTTAATAATTTTTTCAATAGAAGATGAGTCTGTCAAATCTCCATAATGCAATTTCAATCTTCCTTTATCTTCTCCAGTATAGCCACTTGAGACATCCTCTTTTAATAAATATTCTATACGCTCCCGATTGAAAGTACTTGTTCTTCTAATAATCCCATGAACTTCATATCCTTTTTCTATTAAAAATTCCGCAAGATAACTTCCATCTTGCCCAGTTATTCCAGTTATCAGTGCTTTTTTCATTTTCCCATTTTCCTTTAAAATTTTTTCAACAAATTCAGTAACCATTTTAGGTAACTCTTCTTCTGGATTCTCTAATTTTTTATATTTATATTCTTTAAAAACATCAAAAATTTTCTTTAACTCCTTAATTTTATTATCATCCGTGTTCTTATAAAAATCTGGTTGTTTAACTATTGGAAGCAACTCAGGATATTCTACTACCACAGCAAAAATTTTATGTAATATATTAACCTTGTCTGCATAATCAATATTTAAGGAACTCTTAAAATGATATGTTTCTTGTAATTCATTTTCATAATTTTCTTTTATTAAACCATTTTCTTCAGCAATTGAATAAAGTTCTGTCCCAGGATAAGGGGTGCAAATAGACGCCCAAGAATAGTAAGGTTTAGCCTGAACATTTACCTCTAATGTTTCTAAATCAGATTCAAAATTTCCTGTGGGAATGCCCAACATATTTTGAAAAACAATCTTAATGCCATATTTTTTTGATAACTCAGCAGCTTTATTGATTTGCTCTTTTGAGATTTCTCTTTTTAATATCCCTCTTCTAATTTCATCATTTCCCGCTTCACATCCTGTAAAAACTGATATGCAATTTGCGTCTTTTAGTGTCTTTATTACTTCTTCATCTGTAAGAACTTCAGGTCTTAATGAACATATAAATGGTTTGTTAATTTCTTTTGTGTATTTTATTGCAAATTCTTTTAAAACATCTAATTTTGAATAAAAGTGATCTTCTTGAAACCAAAATATCAATGGATTGCAATCTCTTACTATTTCTTTTATTTCTTCTATTACATTATCAATACTCCTATACCTTACTATACTACCCTTTCCTTCATATATTTCTTTATACTTTTTGTTGTGGCAGTATGTGCAATTAAAAGGGCAACCTCTGCTTGTGATTACATTATATAGTCCCCCCTCTTTAAAATTTTTAAAGATTGTTCTGTCTGGAAAAGGAATAGAGTCTAAATTTTCTATAAGAGGCCTAAGTTCATTTTTGTAAATCTCTCTGTCAATTTTCACAAAAATATTCTTTATATGTTTAATATCTCCCCCCCTTTCTAAATTCTCAACTAATTCTAACAAAGCTTCTTCAGCTTCTCCAACACATAAAGCATTTACATCTTTATTTTCAATAATTTCAGGAGAGAATGTTGCAAGAGGACCTCCAATAATCGAAAAAAAATCATTTTCTCTTTTAAGTTCAGAATTAATCTCTAAAATTTTGTTTTTTTCACAAATCATAGCACTATAACCTATCAAATCAGGTCTAAATTTTTTAGTGACTTCAAAGACATCTTCTTTTTCAATCATAATTCCTCTTACTTCATGTCCATGCCTTTTCAATATACTTGATAAATACATTATCCCCAGCGGTTCATCATGCCTTGTCAAAGTTACAAATAAAATTTTCATATCTTTTTTGAATGTCATCATTCATAAACACAAGAACCTTTTATCACTTTTTAAGCATTATTGTGGTAAGAACATATAATCTTTCATTTAATAAGCAATCTAATTATACATCTTATAGCAATAATCTTTATAAACCCAAAAATTATAAAAAACAATGGGAAATTTAGATAATTTAAAAATGGATATGGTGGTTGCAGTAGTTCACAGTGATCAAAGAAGGATAATTTATAATCCTGAAAAGATTCTTAGAGGTCTTGAAGTGTTTGCTGAACAATGGTATCCTCATAATATCATTACCCTTACACAAGGAGGTCTTGAATTAGGAAAGCATCATCATGATTATTCTGAAGTTTTTTTCACCCCCACAGGAGGATTTGATTTTTATGTAGCAGATTCTGAAGATTTTCAACAAGCATATAGATTTGTATTAAATTCTGGTTCAAGAGTTCTTTTACCTGAAAATGTTGACCATGTTGTTATTGGGAGCTCAGGTGCAGTTTTAATGGGTTATGGAAACATAGAATTTGACCCAAAAAGACTTTTTCCTTCTAGTAAAGAAGTTTTAGAAAGCCTTTCTAGAAAAGCAGAACTCCCAGATATTAGTACAAGAGATTAAGTTTTAAAGTCATTTACTTCTCCAGAAATATAGGACCCTCCGGCTAAATCATAAAGAAAATCTTATACTCAAGCAGCCATTTCATCTGGTCTTATTTGTCTTAAAGAAGCTTCTAAACTATAAAGAACATCAAACTTCCCTTTCTGTCCTGGCAATTCACCAGTTTCTAACAATCTTTGCATATCTGCAAAATTTGCTATTTTTATTAATTCTCCATGTTCTTTATCTTTTCTTCTTGTTTTGTATTCTCCAGCAGAAAAAAACATATCTGGGAGTTTTGTTTGTGCAATATAGACAAAGTCAGTATCTGCACAGTTTAGAGCAGAAAACACCCCTAAGAAAATTAATTTCTCTACTTCATTTTCTTTAATTCCATATTCTTCCCAAAGCTCTCTTAAAGCATCTTCTGCAAAATCAACATCTTCTAATCTTTCTCTATAATCCACCCATCCATTGACTGCAGTTAATTCTCCACCATAACCAGAACCTGCATCTGCAACTTCTCTCTCCCCTACAAAAATAGAACCCTCAGCACTTATGGGTGTAACTTCTACACCACAACCCCTTGTAAAAAAAGCATAAGGTTCACTGAATCTTCTTTGACCTTCTTCAAGCATTTTAGCTCTTTTTTCATCATCCCATTCACGACAACCAGCACACTCTCTAAAATGAGTAATTCCTAGTTGAAGTTCTAAACCTCCAGGCAGAATAGAAGCTGAATGAAATCTAAATTTTCTATCATCAAATTTACTTGTTTTTCCATCCCCAATTTCTCCAGAAGCCATCAGAGGAGCAAGCACTTTTTCTAAATATGCTTTTATTTCTCTTACTTGTTCTGGATTATCTGGATCAGCAGCACTCAATCCTACAGAATATTTAATAACCCTATCTTCAACATTTTGTCTTGTTAAGGAAATTCCTTCTACAGTTTTTTCAACTTCATAATTCGGACCCATAGAATTCTCCTCCTCCCTTTTCCTCACTTTCACACCACTTTCTTAAAAGCTCAGAACTAGAACGAATTTTTCCTCCACCAACATTAAAAACCATTTTACACCCAACTTTTTCACATGCTTCAGCTTCTGATTGAGGTATTGATTCTAAAGTATTTTTATCTCCCCCATTTGCCCAAATATCTGGTTTTATATACAAGATAGCATCACTAATATCTCCATTACCAATTACTACAACATCATCAACACATCTTAACTCTTTTATTATCGCTACTCTATCTTCAATAGGCATGAAAACTTTTCCTTTCTTTTTAATTAAAAAATCATCTCCATCAATAATAACAATTAATTTATCTCCTAATTTTTTAGCTGTTTGAAATGAAAGCAGATGTCCTAAATGCAGAGGATCAAAACCACCACTAACTATTACTATTTTTTCCTTTTTTTGTTTATTATTCTCTTTAATATTTTCCATTATACTTTCTTAACTTTATCACTTTTTTTAATCTCAGAAAAACCACATAAGTGTAACTCACTCTTGCACATCCCTTCATTTGAATTCTCAACAACATAGCTCTCTCCCATTTTTCTTATACAATTTTCCCCTTTTTAAATATTCATATATTCAATTAAAATTCTTACAATCTCACCAAACCTTAAATACAAAACCTAACCAAAATTATTCAGCCACATCTAAAATCTTTTTTATACGTTTAACAAAATTTTCATGTGAATAAAATTTTGTTCTTTTCATAAATTTTTCAGGATTTAAATTTCCTTTTTCTAAATTTTCCAAAATATTCTCTAATTTTCTTCCTCCTTCTTCAACATTATCAAAACCAAAACCCCATTTTCCACTTTCTAACATTTCCCACCAAGTCCCACAATCTCTTGTAGAAGCAAGCACAATAGCTCCTGAAGCAAGTGCCTCAATTGCAGTAATTGTTGTACTCTCTCCTTGTTGAGCATCTAAAAGCACCTTTGCATCAAGTAAAACTTCCCTTAATTTCTCATAAGAAGGATTGGGAATTACCCTAACTTTTTCACTAATTCCCAATCTCTCAGCAAGTTTTTTTAAATAATTAATATAATGTTTAGAATCATGCACTGTTCCCCCGATTATTACAAGTTCATAATCAGGAAATTTTTTAGTTCCAAAACAGAAAATTTTAATAGAGTCATCCAATCGTTTATTTGAGGCAATCCTCCCAGAAATTAAAATCAAATTTTTCTTCCTTTTTTTATCATAAAAAAAATTCTCTATAGCCACCTCTGGATACAAATGATGTTTCTCTGATTTAAGCCCCCAATATTTTTTTAATTCATTTTCTGTATAATTATCAAGAGCATATATCTTGTGTTTTTTGCTCGGCAAATTCCTTTTAAGATTAAAAACTTTTTGAAGTAAATCTTTAACTTTTCTTTCAAAACTTTTTGGCAAATCATTAAATTTTTCTAAATCAGAACAAGCAGGTGAACCCCTCCAAATCACATACCTTTTGTTATTAAAATTTGCAGGAAGATAATTATGCAAAACACCGCCGTCCATATCAATTATCATATCTACTTCTTGCACCATCTTTTGAAATTCTTTTTTTATAAGTCTCCTAGTAATACTCACTTCCTTGCAAAATACAATTTTAAATTTACTAAGATTAAAAACTTTTTCAACTTTAATAGCACCATAAAATTTTTCTATCTTATCAAAATCAACTTCAAAAGGAGTAGCTAAATAAACTTTTTTCCCAAGGATAGTCAATGCATTAATTAAATCTCTAATAACCTTAGGATACCCCCCTCCCATAGAAATATTCGAGGTAGCGACAACCCCAACTTTTTCTATCTTATTTGATTTTAGATTTTCCATTTTATAATTATCTTTTATTCATTCCCACAACAACCTCATAGAATTTTTCTAACTCTTTTATCATTTTTCTTAAGTCAAATTTTTCTTGCGCTTTTTTAAGGTTTCTTTTCATTTTTCCATAATCCTGTTTCATAATAATTTCTCTAAGATTTTCTAAGTCCTTAAGATTAATACCAAACCCAATCCCATTTTCTTTGATAATATCCATCATAAATTTTTTTTGTTTAGGCACAATAATTGGTATTCCTGCCTCAATATAATTAAAAAATTTCTGAGGCATTTCCGCATCTAATAATTTTTGGTCAACAGAATCATCAATAAAAACAGGAAGAATACCATAATCATACTCTGCTATTTTTTCATTTAATCCCTTTGGGTTCATTTTTTCATGAATATGAAAATATTTGTTTTTTGACGCTTCTCTACGAAATTCTCTTTCTTCTTTTTCATGAATACAAGGTCCAAAAACATGAAAGTGAATTTTCTGAGAAGTAATAATCTTTACAACTTTTAAAAAGGAAAACCTACCATCTTCCTCATCAAGAGGCCATCCAGCCCATCCTAAATGTATTTCTTTATTTTTCTTTTTTACTGAAGAATAAGTCCATTCATACAAACATCCAGGAACAAATGATATGGTAGGGGTATTTAATTTATAAGGCATTAATTTAAGTTCATCTGGGTGAGTTTTATGGATAGCTCCTTTAGACATTCTAAAACAAATCTTTTCAAAAAATTCTTGAAAATATCCCTTTATTCCTGGATTTTTTGTAAAAAGAAAATTTCTGTTATCTGCACACCAAATATCATAAGCCAAATAAACTTTAGGACCTTTCAGAAGAAATATAGCCATTGCACTAAACAAGTCAGGCCCTGTAAGTTGAAAAAGCCAAGGCCTCATTTTCCTCATGATTTTGAAAAAATCTCTACCTTTTTTACTTAAAACCGTCCTAAAAAAGCCAGATAAATCCTTAAAATTAATCTTATGGCTTAATTCTAAAACAAAAATTTTATCATAAGCTTCACTAAAAAACTGTTTATCTACCTTAGAAAATGAAACAAGCACAGTCTCATATTTTCCAGTTAACTTTAAAGTCCTTGCAATCCTATAAGAATAAATATTAACCTTTGGTTCAATAAAGATAATCTGTTTTTTCCCGTTAAGGGAAACATGAAAATCTTTGATTTGCTTTTTAGTCGCATCTTTATTTTCAACATTCATTATGATATTTTCTCCCTCATCATATTCATCACCTTTCTTTTTTCCTCACCTTTCTTTAAAACCTTATCTAAATTCTCTGCAAGTATCAAAGCCATTCTAATGCAGGTATCTTTAGATATATATGAAAACATCCCCATTCTTCCAATAGGCACAATATTAGTTTCCACAAGCATATCAAATCTCCTAAAAGCTTCTTTTAAATTTCTCTCTGTTGGAACAGGATAAACATATTCTTTTTCCATATGCCCATATTTAACAATATCTTTTTTTAATATATCTTTACAGAACTTTTTTACTTGTGAAATCCATTCTTCCTCTGATTTTCCAGTTTTGTAAGTCCAAGGAAAAGCAAAATCTAACAAAGTAAAATCAGATTCAACAAAACATTGCTGTTTATATTCCATGATTCTAACAAAATCATAATTATTAGGGAAAGATGTAACATAAGAAGGCATAACAAAATCCTTAGATTTTAATAAAACAAAAATTTTATAAGTATTAATAAAATCAAGGTCTTTCATAGAAAGAGGCAAAGAACTAATTATTAAATCAGCTTCTATTTTTTCTCCATTAATATATGCTGCTGAGTAATCTTCTTCAACACTAGCTTCACCCTTAATCAAATTACAACCTTCAATCATACCTTCCCATAAAGGATTATGGTTTCCTGGATGCCCCTGCCATTTCCCCCTAAACATATCTGGTTTCTCCCTTAAAGTCAAGGTTCTTGTTTTCACCCATTCAGTATCCATTTCTTTTGGATGAATTTTCCACTGTTTAAGATTATAATTTTTAAAATATATTTCGTAAAGTGTTTTACCAACCCTTGAAATTAAATAATCCTCTAAATTAGAATAATCTGCTTTGTCTAAATTTGTGTTGTATAACTCATGTATGACTTTTTCTGAATTTGGGAGTTTTAGAATATTTGAAGTTGTTACTGGAAAATCATGAGGGTCGTCTAATGTTCCATTAACTGAAACTTTTGGATGATATTCCCCATCCTCTGTTGGAGGAGCTCTATTTGTTAAGAATTCTTCAAAGATTTTTTTTAATCTTTCTTCGTCAGTATACATTATTTGCGGACCAAATTCATAAGAAATACCTTCACAAAATCCAGTATGAGCACAACCCCCAATAAAATCCTCTTTTTCCACTAAAGTTATATCCTTAGGATTTATTCCTGTTTTTTTTAAAGCATAAACTGCTGAACAACCAGCCACCCCAGCACCTAAGATAACTATTTTCATATAAAATTATGATGTGCCTTGTTTAAAAAGATTATGAAGGTGAAGGATATAGTTATTTTCCAGCCTTAATAAAGAGTGAATTTTAAGGAAAAGTTTTAAAAAGGATTCTATTGATATTTTTTTATGACAACAAAACCAATTTCAAAGTATAGTAGGGGACTTTTAGATTTTCATAATCACTCTACCTATTCTGATGGAGGAGATACTCCTGCTGAACTTGTAAGAAGGGCTAAGAGTCACGGGGTTTCTGCAATGGCCTTAACAGATCATCACACCCATACAGGACTTCCTGAGTTTAGAGAGGCGTGTAAAGAACAAGGAATTTTTGCAATTCCCTTTGGTGCTGAGATAGCTGCAGAACTTCCCCCAGAAGTTTTAAGTCCAACAGATAATGAATCTCCTGATTTAGTTCTCCTTGGGAAAAATGCAGATGAATCTCCAATGAGAGGTTATCAAGTAAGATATACTAAGGATGTAAGAGAGAGGTTTTTGCCTGAAACTTTGTATAGTTTAGAAAAGGTCGGGTTTGAAATTCCTCCTGTTGATTTGGATGCACAGTGTGCAACAATGCACTGCCCCCCAGATATTTTACATAGTTTTGTTAGTCATGGAAAGAATCTTGAAAGATTAATAAAATATGTAAAATCAGTAGATCCTGAAGTTGCAGCAGAAGCAGTTAGAGAAAAGCCGATTAGGTTTGCAAATAAGCATCTTTATGCTGTTGGTTGTCCGGCATATGTTAAGAGATTTCAAGGATTTAATGTTGATGATGCAATTAATTTAGCAGGAGAAATGAACTGCAAGTTATTCATAGCACATCCTGGAGGGGAATATGGTTTTTTAAGTGACGCAATGTTAAATCATTTTATTGAAAAAGGAGTTCAAGGAATTGAAGTTCGGAGTTATTTTAATAGCCCTGAACAAAATGCGAAGTTTGATAGATTAGCAACAGAGCATAAATTAATAAGGTCTGGAGGTTCTGATTGCCATGGAAATAATGGTCCTTTTAAAAGTGGGATTTATGACAAGCCCCAGAACCAGTTGCCCAAAGATATTTTAGAAGAACTATGGGATAATCTTCCTTCTTAATCACACAAATCTATATAAACTAAGCCGATCAAAAAAATTTATGAAAATTGCCCATATAAGCACTTTCTATACTCCGGCAATTGGTGGTGTAAAACAAGTTGTTGAAGAACTTTCAGAAAGACAAGTTAAGCAAGGCCATGAAGTTCATATCTATTCTTCAGACTGGGATAAAAATCAAAAAATTAAAATCAAAGAAGAGACCATAAGAGGGGTCAAAATCCACCGATGCAAACACCTTTTCCGCCTCGCTAATTTTGCAGTTATTTGGCCATCTTTGCTTCCGAGACTTTTAGAAAAAAATCTTGATATTATCCACAGTCACGGGTTTGGCCACCTTCACTTTATCCTAGCAGCTCTCGCAGCAAAAATAAAAAAAATACCTCACATCCACACAACTCACTGCCCCTGGACTAGTGAATTTCGTTCTCTTCCTGGAAGAATAGGTATTTTAATTAGTTATAATATTTTTTCAAGATTAGCTTTAAAATACACAACAAAAGTTATTGCAATAACTCCATGGGAATTAGGATTTATTAAAAAGTTTGGAGGAAAAGAAAACCAAATAATTGTAATTCCAAATGGCACAGATAAAATCCTTTTTCAAAAAATTAAAAATAATCAATTTAGAAAAAAACATAAAATCAAACAAAAATATCTCGTTTTATTTTTCGGAAGACTTAATCCAACCAAAGGTCCTGAAAAATTAGCACAAGCTGCGATAAATATATCTAAAAAAAGAAAAGATATTGCCTTTGTCTGGGTAGGACCTGACGAAGGAAAAGCACAAGAGGTTGAGAAACTTATCAAAAATCACAAGAATATGAAATATCTTGGACCTCTTCGGGGGAAAGAAAAAATAGCAGAAATGTATCAATCAGCAGATGTTTATGTTTTGCCAAGTTATCGAGAAGGACTACCACTTACATTATTTGAAGCAATGGCCTCCGGACTTCCAATTATAGCTTCCCCTGTCAACGGAGTGCCCTTTGAGATAAGCCAGCCTGAAAACGGGTTTTTTGCAAATTACGGAGATATAAAAACTTTAGAAGAAAACATCTTAAAAATCCTAGACAACCCAAAACTAGCAAAAAAAATCTCCCAAAACAATTTAAAAAAAGCCCGACAATATGACTGGGATATTATAACAAAAAGAACAACAGACTTATATAAACAATGTATTAAAAATTCCTAACAATTATTTCAATAGTATAATCAATACAATCTAAAGTTCCATAATTTCTTTTCTTTCAATCACCCCAACAACAACAACATCCACCCTTGAATGAGGTTTGTCATACTCTTTATTTTTAATATCTTCATAATTAGTTTCAATCCACTTATTTTTTGAGATTTTTTTTAAATAATATTCTTCAGTAAATTTAATTTTCTTTTCTTTTAAAAATCTATCTAAATTTGGATTCCAACCAAAAGGCACGGTAATAATCATTTTCCCTTTTTCATTTAAGCATTCTTTCAATTTCTCAATTGCTTTTAGAATCTTTTTAGAATCCTTTTTAGTTTCATCAAAACCAACATGTTCCAGTGTAGAAATGCTTACAATTAAATCATATTTTTTACCTGGTTCAAAATCAATTACATCTTTGTTAATAACTCCTTTATCTTTTTCATATTTATCTAAAACATCATGTTCAAAGGAAAAATAATGTGAAAGCACATTTCCAAATTCTAAAATATTTTTCCCTTTATACTTTTTTACTATCTTCCAGATAATAGGAATCTCAACCATTCTCTCATTTCTCCAAGTTGCATTATAAGGGTAGTAAAAATAATTAAATTTTCCCCCTCTAAAAATAAAATTTTCATTAAATTTAAAGATTTTAAGATATAGGTATTCCAAACCAGTTTTTATTCCCTTAAAAAAAGTTTTATAAATAGGTTGTTTTTCTTTTTCAGTTTCTTTAAATCTAAATAATAAGGCATTTATTAAATCCATTAATGGACAATGAGAATAACCTATATAAATTTGATTATACTACTATATCAACAAAATTCTTTTAAACTCTTAAATTGCTTAATATTTGATGAACATCCTGATTATAAAAACCGGAGCTTTAGGGGACGTTGTAAGAACAAGTTTCATTGCTCAAGCTCTTAAAGACAAATATAAAAAACAAGATCCGCAGATATTCTGGCTTACTGACGAAAAAGCAAAACCTTTTTTTTCAAATAATCCTTATATTCAAAAGATTGGTTCTCTAGAACAAAAACAAAACCTAAGAAAATACTCTTTTGATTTAATAGTTAATTTAGAAGAAGACCAAGAACTAGTAAAATTTGTATCATCTTTAGATTATAAAAAATTCCTTGGATTTATCTGGAAAAATAAAAAAGTTTCTCCTACGCAAACTACTAAAGAATTTTTTAATATGTCCTTGTTAGGAAAAAAACCACAAAATGATATTTTGAAAGTAAAATGCAAAAAAACCCATCGACAACTTATGGGTGAGATAATTGAAGTTGACTGGAAAAAATACGAACCTTTTCTAAGACTCTCTAATTCTCAGATAGAACTATCAAATAAATTTTCAAAAAGATACAACCTAAGCAAAAATGAAATAGTTATAGGATTAGTAATTGGAGGGGCAGACAGATGGCCAAAATCACTTCCAATTAATCTAAGCACAAAACTAATTGATTTAATTTATAAAAAACTAAAATGTAAAATTATCTTGTTTGGAGGCCCAAACGAAATTGATAGAAATAAACAAATCATAGCAAAATCAAATTCACCTGTAATTGATGCAGGAACAGGAAATAATCTAACAGATTTCCCAGCACTTCTCAATGTCTGCAACTATGTTATTGCAACAGACACTCTTGGATTGCATCTCTCTCTTGCGTTGAAAAAAAAGACAATTTGTCTAATAGGCCCAACACCCCCAAATGAAAAAGACATGTATGGTTTCGGAAAGAAAATAATTGCAAAATCAAAATGTGTTGCTTGTCTAAAAAAAGACTGCAAGAGCATGCAAAAAATCCACGTCAAAGAAGTTGTTAAAGAATTACAAAAACTTGCAAAACAACCTGTTTTAGATATTATAATAACAGCCTACAAAGAACCAAAAATAGCAAGAGCAATAAAATCAATTTTAAACCAGAAAATAGATTACAAATTTAATCTTATAGTTTCTGCACCAGATAAAGAAACCTGTGCAATAGTAAAGAAATTCACAAAAGACAAGCGAGTAAGATTATTTAAAGATCCTGGAAAAGGGAAAAACCTCGCCATGAACATGCTCCTTCCAAAACTAAAAGGAGATATTTTAATTTTTACAGACGGAGATGTATACTTAGGAAAAGAAGCAATAAACCACATAACTAGAATTTTTGATGACTCTACAATAGGTTGTGCAACAGGCAGACCAGTTCCAGAGGAAACAAGACATACAAAATACGGTTACTGGGCAAACTTTCTTTTTGAGCAAGCTCACAAAATGAGAAAACAAACTTTCTTAAATAATGATTTTTTAGAATGCTCTGGATACCTTTTTGCATTTAGAAATAATGTTGTAGACTCCTTTCCTTTAGACACAGCAGAAGATACAGTCATCCCTTACTTTTTTTGGGAAAAAGGATACAGAATTGGTTATGCAGATAAAGCAGAAGTTTATGTAAAAAATGTCAACAATTGGAAAGACTGGATAAAACAAAAAACAAGAATCAGCAAAGGCCACGAAACCATAGATAAATATGTAAACACCAAGATAACCCCAAGAACTAAGACATTCAAAAACGAAGCCAAAGGAGCAACAGCCCTTATCACTTACCCTCAAAACTCCAGTGAAGCCCTGTGGAGTATAAACTTGATGTTTGCCAGACTCTATATGTGGCTCAAGACTTTCTTTGAGATAAAGATAAAAGGCCAGCAGCACCAAGATGGCTGGGAAAGGGTGGGGAGTACTAAGTAGAACCACAAACCATAATTACACAATAACTAAGTTTTTATTGAGTTTCTCCCTTTTCCTAATAATACTCTAAAACACCCTCAGTAAACAGGGAAAAGGTTTAAATAAGAGGTTATCTGTATATATTTATAAATATCTGTAAACAATGTCCAAATGACGCTAAAAAAAATAATGCTTTCAATCCCAGAACAAATGTTTAAGAAACTAGAGCAAGAAAAGAAAAACTTTTCATATACTACAATTCAGACTATAATTCTTGAAGCCTTGAGAGAGCGTTATTTCCAGAGAACAAGAAAGGGGAAGGGCGGGAGGCCGAGAAAAGTTGATTTAATGCGGGTGGGTTCTGCGAAAAAAGTATTTGAGTGATTAATCAAACTTGACTTTCTTTTTCATAAATGATTTTTTTATGCTTCCGAGTAAATCAACTGCAACGTAACCTGCAAGCATGCTGAATGTCTTGCTTCCAATATCAAAAACAATTCCTGCAAATCCGCCGCCGACAAGAAGAGTTATTGCGAGAAATGTAAATCCTGTTTTGCTGAATCTTTTTGCTCTTACTAAATTTGCGAAAATTAAAACCACGTTTATAGCTGCCCCGATTATTCCGTATAGCATTGAAATAAGTATCTGATTCATTTTATGTTGTTCTTTTTAATGTTAAGTTTCTTCCAAAGGAAGCTTTTGCTACATTTTCTAAAATGTCTGTGCCGACAAAGCCTGTTATTCCTGCCACTCGATAGTCTGCTTCAAAAACATTTCCCAGCGCCCCTCCGATAAACGCTGCGATAATTATTGTTAAAATAAAGTACCAGAGTTTTATTGGCTCGCCCCTTTCTACAGATTTCATTGTTCCGAATAAGGCGCGGACTAGTCCGCCTAGTGCTCCGAGCAGGATTGGGATGTATGTAACTGAATCTAACATTTTGATACCTCTTTTTTTATTATGATTTAGAAGGGCAAAGAGTTTTTAAGTTTGATGGGTTTGGGGGTGGATGGAAAATCTTATTAAATAAACCCCAACCCAAAAAATCTCCCCCCAAACCACCCACCTCCCCCTATGAGATTTTTTTCACCCCATCCATTTAGCAGTTAGTCTATCGCACCCCCCGGGTGCTCCTTTTAGTTTAAACATAATAAGAATGAGTTATTTACCTGAATGACTTCTATTTGTAGTCCCTTTCAATGTCTAACAATAACCTTTCTCCGCTCCAAATAAACCCACAAACAGAGGTTAATTGGTTTTTTCTCCCGCTAGGCGTACGCTCCTGCTGCCATTTTTTTAAACAATCCTTCCCAAATAAAAAACATGTGTGGATTTCATTCCTTATAGTGCCAGGACGTTCGCCACTTACTTCATAATCTAATTGATCCAATATCTTATGTAAATACTTAACATCTAAGTGATCTCTAGCCCATCTTGCTTCTCTTGTTAATATTTGTCTTATTGCCATTTATTACAGAAATTTTAACCCTTTAAATTAATTATTGTGATGGAGTTCACCCCAACCCCAGAAAAACCCCCCAAGAAAACTTTTTAGAAAAAAGTTTTTTCAATCTCTGATTGAAAACATGAAAAATCTTTGATTTTACTTTTATCAAAAACTTCTTTTATTCTATCCTGTCCTCCCCAGGTGGCAGGTAGTCTCATCGCTTCGCTCTTTTTAGCTTCAATTCTTCCCCACCACCAAAACCACCACCCCAACCCCACCAAAAAACTTCACTCTTGACTATCATATTTAAAATGTTCGAAGAGTAAAATTTTTTCCCCAAGTGGCACCTAGTCCATCGCACCCTCCGAAAAATTTATAAACTATAGAAGCCATAGTAACTATAGATAAAACAAAAATGGTAGACATAACAACAATTCAATTATGCAAAGAAACAAAAGACAAGATTGCTTCTTTTGGAATGAAAGGCGAAACCTACGACAAAATTCTTAACAGAGTTTATGCTATGGCTATCAAGGAACAATTAAGACAATTTCTAATGGACACTGAAGGATTTATATCTATTGAAGAAGCCATAAAAGAAGCAGATGAAAAATGGCCAAAGTCTTAATTATAGAATCCTTAAAGTCCGAAGTTCTA
>CAZWNN010000003.1:0-28511 GCA_964635935.1 Candidatus Woesearchaeota archaeon | reverse complement strand
TCAGCAAAACAGAAATCCCTATAGTCTATTTTCATCCAAATGAATTATTTGAATCAGCTCCTCAAATTCAATCGGGTCCCTGGTGGAAAACAAAAATCAAATATATGGGGACTAAAAACGCTTTAAATAAATTTGAAAAATTATTAAAAAAATTTAATTTTATTTCTATAGAAAAACATCTTCAAGAAAAATGAAATATTCAATTATTATTGCAGCGACTCGAAGAAATGAACTAGATGGTTGTCTTCTCTCTTTAGAAAAACAAACTTTATCTAAAGACAAATTCGAAATAATTATTTTAACTGACGGAAAACAAAAGATAAAAAAGAACGATTTAAACATAAAACTGTTTTCCTTACCAGTTAAAAGTCATCCCAGCTTCAAAAGAAATTTCGGTGTTAGTAAAAGTCAATGGGAAATTCTTTGTTTTTTAGATGACGATACTCAAGTACCAGCTGATTGGCTAGAAAACATTTCAGAGATTATGGAAAAAAACTCTGAAATTATTATCTCGGGTCCTAATTTAGACAAAAGAAAAAAATTCCAATACAGAATTGCTAATGCTATTCAGAAAAATTTCCTAACCGAAGGACTTATTTCTCATTCATCGTTTACTAAAAAATATATTTTTTCCAATCATCATAATATGCCGCTTTGTAATTTGGTTATTCCACGAAAAATCTATGAGCAAATCAATGGATTTAATGAAATAGCTGATTATTTTATGGATGATGTGGAATTCTGCTATATCGCTTCGGAATTAAAATATCAACTCCGACTTTATCCTCAATTAGAAATTCAACATAACCTAAGGCCTTTATTTCTCCCTTATTTCAAATACAAGTTTAGAACCAGATACAAAACAGGCAATAATTTTATCCTTTTCCCGGAATGTTATTATCAGGCAAAACAAATTTGGCTAATTGGAATTTCCTATCTATTCTTATTGTTTCTGCCTTGGCTGATAAAACTAGACTTCTTTTGGAAAGCAATTACTATTTTTTTAGGAATTTATTTTTTATTAATATTAATCTCAATAATTAAACATTTCCAAAGACCCTGGGAAGGGATTGTTGCTTTTTCTAGCACAATCTTAGTTCATTTGTTATCATGGCTAGGATTTACTCTTGGTCTAATTAAAAGTATTCTTCAACTGACTTTTAATCACCAAAAAAGCAAAATTATCTTAGATTATAAGAAGATACGTTATCAAATATTTAAAGATGAAAATCATTAGTAAAATAAAATACTTTTTTGATATTTTTAATATCCTAATACCATCAGTTACTCCCAAAGAATTGATATTTTTTGTTACAGCCAGATGTAATGCTCATTGTGCTCATTGTCTTTATAAAAAACAAGTTGACGATCAGACTCGAACTAGTCAAGAATTAAATCTTGAAGAAATAGAAAAAATCGCCCAAAGTTATGGTCGATTAATTAAATTATCAATCTCAGGAGGCGAGCCTTTTATCAGAAATGACCTGCCGGAAATTATTAAAATCTTTAATAAATATTCCCAACCTAACATCGTTGATATACCAACTAATGGCTCATTACCTAAGATTATAGAAAAAAGTGTTAAGGAAATTTTAAGGATTACCAATATTCCAATAATAGAAATCCAATTATCAATTGACGGTCCTAAGGGTATTTTTGAAAAAATAAGCGGTATTGCCGACCATTACGATAAGATTATTGAAACCTATCAACTGCTTGATGCTATCCGTCAAAAAGACGAACGATTAAAAATAAAAATGAATTTTACCTATGTCCCAGAAAACAAACAATATGTTGAACCATTAGTCCACCAAATGAATCGAGAATATAAATTTGACCGTCTCCAGATTACCTTTCCTCACGGACATCACATCAGAAACACAGTTATTAATAAATTATTTTACCAGGAATTTTATACTCTTTCTAAAAAAATAAACATGGAAGTAGCTCCTCCAAATTTATGGGATTTCCATTCTTTAATTTTCCGAGCCATTAAAATGCTCCGGGATGACTTTCTTTTAAAAACAATGACTCATGGAAATATGGGAAGATTTTGTGGAGCCGGCAAAAAAATTGTTGTCATTGATGATATTGCTAATGTCTATCCCTGTGAGGTGCTTTGGCAAAGTATAGGCAATCTAAGAAAGCATAATTATAATATCAAAACTATCCTTAAGGGAGAAAAATATCAATCTTTCAAAAAGAAATATTTAGGTAAAAATAAATGTAATTGCAGCTGGGGTAATATTGCTCTGGATGCAATAATTTATAATCCTCTTTATTGGCCTAAAGTTATTTTTAATACCTTTAAAATATTTTTTTTCCATGCTAGTAAAAAAAATAAAACTTAAGGGATTTAATAATAATCAATTAGCTGGTAATTTTTATCAAAATAGTAACTCAACCGGAATAATTTTTTGCCATGGTCTAATTAGTAACAGTCAAGAATTCGGGAATTTCCCTGAAAAACTATCCCAGTTTGGTTATCAGGTTTTAACTTTTGATTATAGCGGCCACGGAAAAAGCCAAGGCATCAAACATCTAATTACTCAAGAAAGCCACCGAAAAGATACCCAGGCAGTTATTGACTTCCTGCTTAAAAATAATCTTGAAAAAATCACGATCATAGGTCACAGTTTAGGCGCCTATCCAGCCATTCTCATAGCTTCAGAGGAAGAAAAAATATCGGCTGCCGTTTTGGTTTGCCCTTCCAGAAAAAGCGGCGATAATCTTGTCTTCTATAAAAAGGTTATCGTCTGGTTAATTGGTTGGTTCTATTATTTTTTCGGCTGGCTAATCAGAAAAGAAATCTATCTTAACTTAAAAGGGAAAAAACTCAATATCAGATACTTGTCTTATGCTTTAAAAATTAATAACCTGAAATTAGCTTCGAAAATCAATAAACCGATTTTAATTATCGCCGGAGCCAAAGACAAAGACGTTTCTCTGGAAAAAATTAAATCATTATATAATAAAATTAATTCCCGAGATAAAAAACTGCTTGTTTTGAAAAAATCAGGACATAATCCCTTTATCGGTCCTGACCAAAAATTATTATTAAATAAAATTAATCAATTCATCCAACAATCTGAAAAAAATTAAACCATTAAATCACCATCAAATACAAGAACAGACCCAATTCCATTATCAGGATACTCCTTTTGATTGGGGACAGACGGATATTCAAGATAAATATTTCAAGTATTCAGGGGTTGGTAAATTTATCGGTAAATACATAAGGAATAAAAAAAATATTTTAGATTGTGGTTGCGGAATAGGATTAGTAAGCAAGTACTTAAGAAAACAAGGACACGAAGTGACTTCAGTTGACCTAACAGATTCAGGAGACATAAAAGCATCAAATCTTAATTTACCTTTTGAAGATAATTCATTTGATGTAGTTATCTCGTCAGGAGTAGTCCATCATACCCCAGATGCTAAAAAGTCGGTAATGGAATTAAAGAGGATTGTAAAACCAAAGGGATTGCTTTATCTCTTAATTTACCGTAAGCCTTCAATTCACTATATAGAAAGGATTACCTCAGGAGCTTTAATCAGAAAAATACATGAGATCAGTAAACAATTTACAGATAAAGTTTTAGTTAGGTTATTCATTCCTATAATCTATTTAGGCAGAGTTATTGTTTATAAAACATTCAAGCAGGCAAACTATCAGAATTACAAGAATTACTTTTACGATAGATTTATTACTCCACGGGCAACATTCCACACTAAAAAAGAAGTCGAAAACTGGCTCAGAGATTTTGAGCAAATTGATTACTATAAAGGCAATTTAGGATATCATCATAATTTTGTTTATCGTAAACCATAAAAAAAGATAAAAAATATTCGTCTGTTTTACAGAATTTAATAAATAAAAATTAACTAATTAAATCATGAAGAAAAAATATATTGCTATCTTGATTTTAATCATTTTGGTAGGTCTATTTTTCAGGGTATATCCATTTGAACCTAAATCATGGATTAGCGATTATGATACTCAAATAGTTAGAAAGGCATTAGATTTAGGTCAAGGAATAATGGAAAGAGATTTTTCTTTTTGGAAAGAAACAATTTATTATCCTTTTCTTCTTTCCTATCTTCTATTGTTTGGTTATGGAATCTTTTACTTGTCGGGTAATTTTTTGGGATTGTTTTCTTCTTCTTATGAGTTTATTAGTTATTTATTTTTTCATATTGATGAATTCTATTGGTATAGCAGGATACTAATATCTATTCTTGGCACTCTATCTATTCTTTTAGTATATTTAATAGTTAAACAAATATTTTTTAAGTCTAAAGAGAAAAAGATTGTTTTAGGTTCGCTTTTAGCTACTTATCTTTTGGCATTTAGTTTATTAAGTATTCAATTTTCTCAACAAGTTCGGCCGCATGTACCGGTTGCCTTTTTTATTCTTTTAAGTTTTTATTTCTATCTACTTTGCTTAAAGAAAAGAAGCTGGAGCTCATATTTGTTTTTGGTTTTAACTGCTGGTTTGGCTATAGGTACTTTTCTTGGAGGAATTTTTGCTTTCGTTTTTATTATTTTAGCTAATTACTTTTTAGAACGAAAGGATTCTCGCTTTATTAGTTTCTTAAAAACATTTTTCTCTTTCCGTTTTATAGTTGGATTGATTGTTTTTTTAATCGTATTCTTTTTATTTTATCCGTACGCTCTTTTCAATTCTAATTTAAATATAAGTGCAACTAATGATGCTGTATCAGTAAATTTTTTTACCACATCTTTTGATGTGGATAGCTTAGGCATGGGTTTTGTTACTATTTTTAAAATGCTTTTTTCTAATGAATTGGCTTTAGGATTACTATTGGTTATCTCTTTATTTTTGTATTTTGTTTATAGAAAAAATACAGTTATTAAGGATAGTTTTTATAACAAGGCAATTATTGGTTGGTGGGGTTTTGTCGCTCCTTATTCTATTATTTTTGGTTTCTTAGATTATGGAGGCAGGTTTAGACTATTATGTTCTATAATTCCTTTTTTGTGTATTGGATTAGGAGTGCTTTTAATAAATATCTTTGATAATTTAAATAAATATAAGAAATGGATATTTTTTGTTGTAATAATTCTGTTAATATTTGAATTTGTTCAGGCAACTCGTTTTATTCAATTAATGGATAGGCCAGGATCTAAAGATGAAGCTAGTCAATGGATAGAAAAAAATATTTTGTCAGATGAATTAATTGTCTTTCAGCAGCCCATACAAACTTTAATTCCAACTAAAGAAAGCATCAAAACAAAATTCTTTTTAAATGGTTCATTGAGTCAACGAAATCAGTTTTTACTTTCTCTTGAATCAAATAATTATCCCTTAAAGAGTAAGTCAATGTTGGATTTTAGCGATATAATGAAATATAAAGATAATGATATTTCAGCTGCTTATGATTTTTTTAAAAAAGTAGAGCCTGATTATTTTGTTCTCTTATCTTCTTTAACGAGATTACAAAGAGAAAAATATATTGAATATCAAATAACCCAAAGACATGGCCAGCTTATCAAAAAATTTACTCCCTTTAAGAACAATTGGATTAACCGGGAATTTGCTTTTCCTTCGGGGTTAACTAATCCCTTAATTGATCTTTGGGTAGCTAAACAATTGGGACCAGTCATAGAAATATATAAATTAGATTGGAATAAATAAAAATATGAAAGTCCTCTTAATCAATCCACCTAATTTTAATGAGATAAGAGAAACCTTGCCTTTTTTTGTTGAAAAAGAAAAAGGGATTACCCCGCCTTTGGGAATGCTTTATGTTGCTGCTTATATTCAGAAACACAATTCTGATGATATTTCTATTTTAGATTGCCAGGTTGAAAAAACGAATTATCATGATTTGGAACAAAAGATTAAAGAAATTAATCCTGATTTAGTTGGTATTACCGCTCTTTCTATGGCTATTAAAGATGTAGTCAAAACCATTAAATTAGTTAAAAAAACAAAACCAGATTGTTTAACAGTAATTGGCGGACCACATGCCAGTTGCTACCCCCAAGAAACTGCTAAATGGACTGATGTTGATTATGTCATTTATGGCGAAGGAGAAAAACCCTTCAGCCAATTACTTAATAATCTTAACAAACCTTCGGAACTTAAAAATATAAAAGGGTTGGTTTATCAACAAAACAACCAAATTATTGATAATGGACAAGCAGAACCAATAAAAGAACTGGACGATTTACCTTTTCCGGCTCGAAAGCTGATTCCCTATCAAAATTATCGAATACTAACCTTTGGAAACTCATCAATAACCAGTTTATTCACCAGTCGAGGTTGTCCTTTTAGCTGTAAATTCTGTGACCGACCTACTTTAGGTAAGATTTTTAGGTCTCGAAGCGCAGAAAATGTCTTTGAGGAAATTAAAGAATGCGTTTCTTTAGGAATAACCAATTTTCTTGTCTACGACGATACTTTTACAGTTAATCAGCAAAGAGCAATTGATATCTGTAAAAAAATCATTCAAGACAAATTAAAAATTAATTTTAGCATTCGAACCCGAGTTGATACAGTCAGTCCAAAACTATTAAAATACCTTAAACAGGCCGGCTGTTCACATATCCATTATGGAATCGAATCAGGTTCAGAAAAAATTCTTAAAGTAATTAATAAAGGCATTACCTTGAAACAAATTCAAGAGGCCTTAAATTGGACCAAAAAAGAAAAAATTCAATCACTAACCTACTTTATGATTGGCAATCCTCAAGAAACTAAAGAAGATATTAAGAAAACCCTTAGATTAATTCGCTCGATTAAAGCTGATTATGTAATGATTTCTATGTTTGCTCCTTTCCCCAAAACCGTTTTTTATCAAACAGGCATTGAACAAAATATTTTCCCTGATGTTTGGCTGGAATTTGCCCAAAATCCTCAAATGGATTTCCGAATGCCTATCTGGAACGAATACTTCTCCAGAGAAGAACTACAAAAATTTATAATGAATGGTTATCGCAGTTTTTATCTAAGGCCGGAAACTATTTTCAGGGAAATCCTTAAAGTTAAAAGTTTTAAAGAATTTATCAACAAAGCTTGCATTGGCTTAAAAATGCTTTTTTAAGGTCTCTAATATGAAAATCCTTTTTATTAATCCACCCTTTACTAGATTTGGCGGACTTGAAGGTCAAGGTGGTAAAACCGCCCCCCTTAATTTAGCTTACTTGGCTGCCTATCTTAGAAAATACAGCCAAACGAAACCTAAAATCAGGATTCTTGATACTGAAGGACTGAGAATGTCTTTAGAAGAAATTGACCAGGCAATTAATGAATTTAAACCTGATTTAATTGGCATAACTATGCCTACCCCGGCTTATGACTCTGTCAAAAAAATTACTAAACGCGCTAAACAACTTATTCCCCAAGTCAAAATTATTGTTGGGGGTCCTCACCCTTCAGCTTTTCCAAAAACCTTAATTAAAGAAATTCCCGAAATTGATTTTTCAATTATTGGAGAAGGAGAAATTCCTCTCTTGAAATTAGTTTCGGCTCTTGAGAAAAATAAAAATTTATTTGGTTTACCGTCTTTATCATACAAGAAAAATGGAAAAGTGATTTTTAATTCTCAAAGAGAATTTATTGAAGATTTAGACACTATTCCTTTTCCGGCTCGCGACCTCCTGCCTAATCATATTTATTACACCTCCTTACCTAAAAAAATGGGTAAAACCCAAGGCAATCTAATAAATATGTTTACTTCTCGAGGCTGTCCCTATGATTGTACTTACTGCGAATCAAAAACTATCTGGAATAGAAATGTCCGTTTAAGAAGCGCGGATAATATTATTGCCGAAATAGAAGAGTGTATTAAAAAATATGGAGCCAGTGAAATTGTTTTTCATGATGACATCCTGCCCATTAACCAAGAACGGACATTGAAGCTCTGTCAAAAAATGAAAGAACAAAATTTGAATATTCACTGGGCTTGTATGACTCGGGTTAATTTTGTATGGGAAAATGTTATGCAGACAATGAAAGAAGCTGGTTGCCGAATTGTTAATTTTGGCTTTGAGTCTGGTTCAGAAAAAATACTCAAGAATATTAATAAGAAAACCACCTTAGAACAAGCCCGTCAAGCTATGAAAATTTGTAAGAAAGTCGATATCAGAACGATGGGTAATTTTATGATTGGTAATATTGGCGAAACCAAAGAAACCATCCGCCAGACTATCGATTTTGCCAAAGAGCTTAATCCTGACACCATTGGTGTCTTTGTAACTATCCCTTATCCGGGAACTGATTTATATAATCAAGCAAAAGAATTAGGTTACCTTAACGAAAAATCACCCTGGAAAAATTATACCAGCGTCGCTACTAGCCAATCACCGATGATTTTGCCTAATTTGTCACCTAATTGTCTACGGAGATGGCAAAGTCGAGCTTTAAGAGAATTTTACTTTAGACCTTCATATATCTGGAAAAGAATCAAGGAAATAAAAAATTTCAGAGATATCAAGACATTATTTGACGGTTTTATTTTATTTCTTAAAATCACCTTAAGAATTAGATAAGAAATCAACCAATCTATGTGTGGTATTCTTGGTTACTATAATATAAAAGACGATCAATTAATCAAAAAAGTTGATCAAGTTATAAACTATCGCGGACCCGACGATTACGGTGAACTAAGGCATGGAAATTTTTGTTTAGCCCATTGGCGATTAAGCATCATCGACTTAAATACCGGACAACAGCCAATCTATAATGAGAATAAAAATCTGGCTGTTATTTTTAACGGCGAGATATACAATTTCCAAAAACTTAGAAAAGAACTCCTAAACCAGGGTCATCGATTTTACACTCAGACAGATACTGAGGTAATCGTCCATGCCTACGAACAATATGGACAAGAATTCCCCAAAAAACTTGAAGGGATGTTTGCTTTGGCTATCTTAAATAAATCAGATAATTCTCTATTCTTAGCCCGTGACCATATAGGAATTAAACCACTCTATTATTATTTTGATTCCTCTAAAAAAGAATTTCTTTTTGCTTCGGAATTAAAAGCTCTTTTCCAATATTCAAACATAAAAAAAGAATTAGAATTAGATAATCTCTGGACTTATTTAATGTTCAGGCATTCACCAAGCTCAGAAACAGTGGTTAAAAATATTAAAAAACTTTTACCAGGACATTATCTTCTTTTCAAAAATAACCAGATTGTTATTAAAAAATATTGGCAAATAGAATATTCTCAAACTAATTCATCTTATCAAGAATTAAAAGAGCAGCTTAAAAACCAACTCCAAGAAAGTATTACCAGTCATTTAATTGCCGATGTGCCAATCGGAATAATGCTTTCCGGAGGAATAGATTCCGCTTCATTAACTGCTACAGCATCAGAAAAAATAAAAAAAGTTAAAACTTTTACCATTGGTTTCACTGGTCAAAAAGATAATGAATTCGAAACCGCCAGAATTGTTTCTGAAAAATTCAACACTGATCATCATGAACTTTTGATTAAACCAGAAGATATCGATTTGCTTCCGGAAATTATTTGGTTCAACGATGAACCAGTTGCTGGGCCATCCTCCTTAGCTTATTACCTGATGTTTGAAAAAGTTAAAAAGCATGTCAAGGTACTGCTTCTGGGTCATGGAGCCGATGAAATCTTTTGTGGTTATGAACAATTCAAAATTCAAAAATTAGTCAGAAATATAATCTTCAAAAATCCTCTGCTTTATTATCCAGCCAAACTAAAATCAAAACTACTAGCCAAAGCATTTAAAAATGACTCTGCTTTTAAACGATTAAAACTCTATCTTGAATCAAAACAAAATGAACCAGCTAATTATTTTCAATTGACAAGTATTTTTAATTTTCAGGAATTAAATAAATTAATTCGTCCAGAAGTGAAAAGACCGACCTATCAAGAAAATATTTTTCAGACGCCTGACATTTTATTTAATCAATTCAAAACCGAACGCTCTTATTGGAACAATCTTTTATCTTTTGAAATGAATGGCTGGTTAAGTGATGACTTACTCCAAAGAGCTGACCGAATGACTATGGCTCATTCGTTAGAAGGCAGAGTGCCTTTCCTGGACAAAAATTTAATCGAATTAGCCGCGACTATTCCCTTTGAATTTAAATTAAAGGGACTTCAAGATAAATACATTTTTAGAGAAGCGGTTAAGGACATGCTTCCGGCTCAAATCTATCAAAGAAAAAAACAACGTTTTAATACACCGATTCATCTCTTTTTTTCAAAACAATATGACAATTTATGTTTTAATCTTTTTAAAGAAAATAACTGGCTTAACCAAAATATCTTTGACCAGTCAAAACTACTCCAATTACTTAAGTTTAAAAAGAAGTTTTCTTACCGTTTTATCTTAAAGCGCAATAAGCTTTCAGGTCAATTCTATGCTCGACAGATTTGGAATATTATTGTTTTACAAATCTGGTATAAACTTTTTATGGAAAATAAATCATTTACAGAAATCAAAAACTATTTTAATCACTAAATTATGATTAAAAAAATCTCGCGTTTAATCGGCATCGTAATTATTATTCTAATTCTAAGAAAATTAGATTTTTCTGAAATAAAGGAAATTATCTTAGGGACAAATAAATATTATTTAGTTCTTGGTCTCTCTTTGACTCTGGTCGGCGCTTTTATTAAATCTGTACGCTGGAATTATCTAAAACGTATCCAAAATATAAATTACTCGATTAAAGATTCTTTTATTATGTACTGCACTGGTATTCTACTTGGTATTATTACACCAGGACGCTTGGGTGAACTGGCCAAGATATTTTATATAAAAAAAGATGGCTACTCTTATGGAAAATCAGCTTTAAGTATTATTTTTGACAGAATTTTTGATATTGTTTTTTTGGTTATTTTTTCTGTTTTGGGCATGCTCTTTTTTATCAATTTTTTTGAAAAAGGGATTATTCTTGTTGTTATTTCTATCCCGCTTATTCTTATTATCCTTTACTTTATAATTCAAAACAACTTAATCAAAAATGCTTTTTCAAAAATTTTCAGATTTTTAATCCCAATTAAATACCAAAAATCCTGGCAGATTAACGCGCAGGATTTTATTAATGATTGGAAAAAATTTAAAAAACAAAACTATATTTCCATCATTACTATCACTTCATTGGCTTGGCTAATCTATTATTGTCAAATGTTTATTCTGGCTAAAAGCCTAAACCTTAATATTCCATTCTTTTATCTGGCTGTGAGTGTGACTATTGCCGGTATTGTTTCAATGATTCCAATCTCATATTCTGGAATCGGCACTCGCGATATAATCCTAATTAGTTTATTTTCTGTTATTTCTATTTCCCAAGAAATGACTATTGCTTTTTCTTCTCTGATTCTTTCAACACATTTAATTATGGTTATTGTTGGTTTCTTTTGTTGGCTTAAAAAACCTATTCCTTTTTACAAAAATAAATAATATGAGGATAAGGGAAAAACGTGGCTGGTAAATCATATATTTGAATATTAATCCAACCAGTTTGTTTAAGAAAATTCTGTATTGCCTCTGGATGATAATAAACAGGACTCGACTTACGAAAACCAAAAGTTTTGCTAAAGTCCTTTTTTATTGAGAAAACAGAAATAATCTTATTAATCAACCAAGGAGTGCTTATAGAAAACAAAAACCTTAAGGGATGGGCGCGATTCATAGTTTTAATAATCAAGGCTCCATCTGAACTGGTTTTCTGATAGCATTTTTTAAAGACCTCTGTTAATTCTTTTTCGGCAAACAAATAAATAACATCACTTAGAAGGACTGCTTTAAAATTTTCTTTTTTTAAATCATCTATTTTACCTTGATAAAACTCTAAATTTTCAGGTTTATCTAAAACATTATTAGCTAACTCAATTCTATCTATGGACGGATCCAAGCCAATAATTTGTAGTTTAGGAAATCTCCAAGCAAAGAAATAAGAAAAAATGCCGAAACCGCAACCTAAATCCAAAAGCCGACCTTGAATCGGAATTAATTTTATCAATTGACCTAAAGGTGTTATTTTAAATCTCATCCAAATAGTAAATTTACCAATCCAGTTTAAAATCCGATAATTATTTTTAATTCTTTGATATTCGCTTAAAAATTTCATAATATTTTAAACCACTTGTTTTAATGTTAGTATTATGCAATAAGTTTATATACCAATACTAAACAAAATGATTAACAAAATCAAACAAAAGATATACAAACTGCTTAGGGTTAGTGAAAAATACACCAAAACAGATATGGTGTATTTAGCAAGGGGTGGTTTTTGGTTAACAGCTGGACAAATAGTTTCGTCTATCTGCTCTTTTTTACTGGCAATTGCATTTGCTAATTTATTACCCAGGGAAACTTACGGTGTTTATAAGTATATTCTTTCTATAGCTAGCTTATTAGCTATTCCAACATTGTCTGGAATAGATACGGCCATAACTCAAGCAGTGTCTCGGGGATACGAAGGGTCTTTTATAAAGGGAATTAAAACAAAAATTTACTGGGGATTATTAGGTGGATTAGCTAGTTTAATCTTAGCTGTTTACTATTATTTTAATAATAACATCACTTTAGCTTTTGCTTTTCTAATAGTTGGTATTTTTGTACCTTTTATGGATTCCCTACTTATTTATAATACACTGCTATTCGGTAAAAAGAAATTTAAAATTTCTACAAGATATAACATTATTATTCAAATATTATCATTTGCAATAATGATTTCTGTTCTTTTCCTAACCAATAATATCTTCCTTATTGTCTTTGCCTGTTTTCTGTCTAATACTTTATTTCGTTCATTGTTTCTCTTTATAACTATAAAAAAATTCAAACCAAATAAGAAAAAAGATCCCAAAACTATTCCTTACGGTAAACATTTAAGTTTAATTAATGTAATTTTAACAATTGCTGATCAGCTTGATAAAATCCTAATCTTTCATTATTTAGGCGCTATTGAACTGGCTATCTATACTCTTGCCATAGCTCCTCCTGTCCAAATCAGAAAATTGTGTAAAAATATTACTACTCTTGCTTTTCCAAAATTAGCTCAACATAAAATTTCAGAAATAAAAAATACCCTTCCCATAAAAATTTTTATATTTTTCTTAGTAATGATACCTATTGTCATAATCTATATATTGATAGCTCCTTATTTATATAAATTTATCTTTCCTCAATATACTGAGGCTATTTTTTATTCGCAAATATTTGTCCTGGTTTTGTTGTTGTATCCAAAAGGATTAATGATGACGATATTTACCACCCATTCACATAAAAAGAAGATCTATTTTATTAGCACTACTATGCCTCTTATACGAATCGGGCTATTGCTAATTTTATTACCTCTTTACGGTATTTTAGGAACTATCTTAGCTATAATAGGAACGGAATTAATTAGTTTAATTTTATTAATCTTTTTATTTAGAAAACTATAATCTAAAGTTTTCTAAACATTTTCTTATTTGTTTTTCTAAACTGAATTATTGATTTTTAAGATAAAATTAAGTATTGTACTAACAATGAAAACATTATTAATTAGGTCATTTTTTAGTGTAGAAAAATTTTATTTTCCTAGATTTATCAATGAACCATTAGGATTAGAATATTTAGCGGCTTACTTAGGAAACAATCACCAAGTAGAAATATTAGATGCTGTAGCTCATGGTTGGAATAAATATTGGCTAGTTGAAAAAAATCAAGAAACGATTTATCAAGGTCTAAATTTGAAAGAAATAATTAAAAGAGTTAATCAATACCAACCAGAGGTCGTCGGGGTTACTTGGCTCTTTTCGGCTCAAAATGACTGTGTCAATGAAACCATTAAGGCAATTAAACAAACTAATGAAAAAATAGTTACGGTAGTCGGTGGTTCTCATCCCTCAACTAATTCCAAACAGATCCTTGAAGATAATCCTTACTTAGACATAGTTGTCTTTGGAGAAGGAGAAATTACCTTTAAAGAACTATTAGATAAAAAAATAAAAGATTTGGAAAGTATTCAAGGTATTGCTTTCAGGCAAAATGGACAAATCAAAATTAATCCGCCTCGACCATTAATTGAGGACCTTGATCAATTACCTCCACCAGCCAGAAATTTAGTCCCCTACCAAAATTATGCTAAACAAAACTTATATGCCTTTATTTATAATCGTCTAAAAAAATGGGGGTTTAATTCTCAAAAAAATAAAAACTTAATTAGTAAATTCAGCTCTTTCCCTTTCTTGGAAAAATTTTACTATCAACTGCATAACCAAAAAAGAAAGAATGATTTATTACCTAAGGCTGATATTATTAGTTCTCGAGGATGTCCTAATCATTGCACTTTTTGTGCTATTCATAATATTTGGCAACATCGATGTAGAGTACGTTCAGCTGAAAACGTTCTACAAGAAATCGATTGGTTAGTTAATAACTATAATATTAGGCATATTAATTTTGAAGATGATAATTTCAATATTTCCAAAGAAAGAACTATAAAAATTTGCCAAGGTCTAATTAAAAGAAAATACAATTTAACTTTATTGGCTGCGGCTGGTGCCTTTGTTCCCACTTTAGACAAAGAAGTTCTAACTTGGCTGAAAAAAGCAGGAATGAATTATCTGCGTATGAGTATTGAGTCTGGCAATCAAGAGGTATTATATAAAATTATTAAAAAAAGAATAAATTTAAAACAGATTAAACCAATCACTCAAATCTGTAAAAAATTAGGAATTAAAACTGAAGGAGCTTTTATATTCGGCATACCCGGTGAAACTATTCAAACTATGCAAGATACTTTAAATTTCGCCCGGAGAATGAAATTTGACAGAATTAAAAAGTTTATTTTTCAACCATTTCCTAATACCGAATTATATGATATTTGTATTAAAAATAATTATTTAACCAAAGACTATAATTCTCGAAAAATTTATATGACTGGTAATAAATGCTATGTCAAAACTAAAGAATTTTCACCTGAAGATGTAATTAAAATTGCTCGAAGTTAAAGAAACTTTTCATACCAATCAAGAGTCTGTTCTACTTGTTGCTTAAGAGAAAAATTGTTTTTTACTCTTTGATAGCCAGCTTCCCCAAATTGTTTAGCTTTTTGGGGATTTTTTAATAAATCAATAATTTTTTTAGCCATTAATTCTATATTCAAGGGATTAACAATATAGCCAGTTTTATTATCAAGAACAATTTCTGGAGTGCCACCAAAACAAGTTCCCACAACTGGTTTTCTGCAAATCATTCCTTCGGTATTAATCATATTAAAGGTATCCAGACAAAAAGATGGAGTTACTACAATATTAGAACAAAAATAAGCAAATTTCAGTTCGTGATGATTTATCCAACCGGCTAAAATCAAATTAACGTTTTTCTCTTTTGCTAACTCCTGCATTTTTTGTGCATAAACGTTTTTTTCTCCTATAACTAATAAAACTGCATTCGATATTTCCTCAGAAACCAACTCCATTGCTTTTATTATTTTATTTCCACCCTTTAAAACACTTAATCTTCCTCCAAATAAAACTACTTTTTTATCTTTTAAATTATACTTATGTTGAAATTCCTCTATGCCCCTTTTTTCCATTTGCCATTTTTCTATATCCATCCCGTTATGAATTACTTCTACATTTTTTATATTATTTTGATTTAAAGCATCTTTTAAGGCATAACTAACTGCAAAAATCTTATCAATATGTTTTAAATAATGCTTAATAATAATATTTCTTAATGGATTATATCTTTTTTTATATCTTTTTATTTGCTGCCAAGAAGTAATTCTATAATTAAAAGTTTTCGGAATTGATAAATTATTAAGATCAATAAATTCAAATAATTTACCATAATTGAACAACATTGTATCATGAGCAGTTAAAAAGACAGCTGGACAATATTTTTTAGCAATTTTAAAACAATAATAAGAAAGACATCTATGAATATGATGAAAATGACAAATATTTGGTTTTATTTTTTTTATTATTTTTTCGATCTTTGGAATAATTTGGGGATTATAAAGAGATGAATAAGCTTGCCAGTGTTCATGATAATTAGTATAAATTCGAAAAATTTTTAAACCATTATATTCTTCTTCTTCTTCTTTGTCTTTGTCTTGAGTAGCAGTTATCACAAAAATATCATGTCCCTTTTTTAATAATCCCTGAGCTAAATTATAAGCAACTATTGAAGCGCCAGTATAAGTAACAGGTGGAAAATCATCCAATAAAATTAAAATTTTCATGAATTTTTCAAAATTTGACTATTAGTCAAATAAAAAACGTTTTCTCGATTGGATATGTACTTAAATATTTCTTCTAAGTCTTTACACATATTATATTTTTCTATTTCCCAAGAATGTCCCCAAAGATGATAAATTCCACCATTTTTTAAAATATAATCAAAAAGATTTTTAGCTAAATTAGACCAACTAACAAAAGAATTAATTGGTAATCCTAATTTTAAAATCTTAAAGAATTTTCTTTGTAATGGCTGAAATAAAAATCTTGTTAAATGATAATGACTTTTATCTCTTTTTCTAAATGGAAAAGGATAGATATGTAGCGTAGTTTCCATCTCAAAAAAATCATCTGGTTTTTCAAAGTTGAATTCTTTGACTGTCCTGGCCCCTAAAAAACTATTTCTTATAACAATTTCCTTTATTTTTTGATTATATTCTCCCCTTGGATAACAAAACATTTTTATTTGTTTTCCTAAAAGTTCCTCCAAATATCTTTTAGAATCAGAAATTTCTTGCCTTGCTTTCCTCAAATTAATCTTCGTTAAATCAATATGATTTAAAGTATGAGCCCCGATTTCATGATTTTTAGATATTTCTTTTATTTCCTTTTCGGATAAAGATGTAAATTCGCTTTTTTTAGGAATATAAAAAGTACCCTTAAGATTATATTTATCCAAAAGCCTTACTATCTTCAAGTCTAATTTATTGCCATCGTCCCAACTTGTGGTAATAACTATTTTTTTCATTTTCGAGCAACAACACACCAACCTAAGGTAAATTTTTTATTAACCCTACCCTTATCTATTCTATCTAAAAAAAACATAATTTTACTATAAATCACGAAAAAGGGATTAAACACTTTAGCCCATTCGTGAGAATAGAGATTAAGTTTTTCAATTAAATAACGGATATTGTTTTGAGCTTTAACTGAAAAAAACCCGCCTCTTTGATTAATAACTATAATTTTAAATCCTGCATTTTCAAAAAGATATCTAAGTCCAAATTCAGTAAATCTCCAATAATCTTTAGGCTCATCGTGTATTTCATCCATTAAAGATTCGGTTAATAAAACGATTCCATCATTTTTTAAAACTCTATAAAATTCTTTGACCACTCTATGTGTATTTTTAACATCACCTAAAACTTGAGTACATACGATAGAATCAAATTTACCATCTTCAAAAGGTATTTTTTCTGCTCTACCAACTACATCTACATTATCATTCTTTTTAATATCCATTTTAATATATTCCTTACAATTAAAAAGGGATTCGTAGCGACTAAAATCACCGGCACCCACATCTAAAACTTTACCTTTAATATAATGGCTTTGTTTTTTAATTTGTTGTTTAAGTAAAATCCTGGATGGTTGATAAATATACATATATTTCTAAATTTAAAATTCAATTATTACCAATTAATCTTTTAATATAAGAAAATATCCTGCCTGGCTCAATAAAAAATAATTTCAAGGCCTTAAAAAACTTATAGGGATTTGTTAATCTTTTAATTAAATCTAATCTAACCATCCTTCTTTTAAGCTGCTGATCAAATTTTTTTAAATCATCGGGATTAAATTCTTTTGTTTTAATCATTCCTTCACCCCGCGCCTGAGTTGCTCTCGCTAAATTCTTAGGTGTAATTTTTTTTGTTAAGTATTTATTTTTAATAACAATGTCATATAGTTTAGTACCAACTAATGGTGTCGCAAATAATAGATTAGGCCCAACATTAAACTTTCTATAAAGCATAAAGGCAAAATCAATCGTTTTCTGCATTTTAACTTTAGTTTCTCCCGGAAAACCAATAATAAAATATGACCTTAATCTAATTTTCAATTTTTTGCACCATCGGGCTACTTGAATGATGTTTTCTAATCTTAGACTTTTCTTTATTATATTATCTAAGGTCTCTTGGTCGCCAGATTCAGCCGCCACAATCAATTCTTGACAACCTGATTTTTTCATTTTAATTAATAAGCTCCAACTTAAAGTGTCAGCTCGAACACCATTTGGCGTATCCCAGCCGATATTAATCTTTTTATTTAAAATTCGATCAATAATATTTTCACATCTTTGAGAATTAAAAGTAAAATTATCGTCTTCAAAAGAAATATGTTTAACATTATACTTATCGATAACATGTTCTATGTGAGAGACAATGTAATCAGCTGAATGAGCTCGCCAAAGTCTACCCATATGAAGATGGATAGAGCAAAAAATACAGTTATATGGACATCCACGACTAGTTATCATTGAAATTGAATTTTTATTTCTATTAGGTCGAGATGACAATCCTTTTTCTAAAAAATGAAAATATCTTTCAATATCAATTAAATGATAAGCCGGCAAAGGTAAACTATCCAAATCCTTGATTAATTCCGATTTATTGCTTTTAATTTCAATATTATTTTGAGAATCTTTTGAACGAAAAATTAATCCCTTAATATTATGGTATGGCTTATTATTATCCAAAGCATTTACTAACTCGAGCATTGCTATTTCACCTTCTCCAGTTATAGCCACATCAACATCCTTATTTTCTTCTAAAAATTGCTTACCTAAAACGGCAAAATGAGGACCACCAACCACAACAAAGATATTAGAATTAATTTCTTTAATTAAACGAGCAACTTTAATTGCGCTTTCAATTTGAGTAGTGAATGGATTAGTAATACCAACTATATCCGGCCTTTCTTTATTAACAATATTTTTTAAGTAATAATCAGGCACACCATGATAAGTATATTCTGGGTATTCAATAATTTTAGTGGCTTTAGAAATAAGGCTGTCAAATATTTTTACAGGAATGGAATTTTTTTCCAGAACCGCTGCCACATACATTAATCCTAAGGGAAGTCCCAATCTTACTCCTTTAGTACCACGCCGATGTATTTTAGAAGGATTGATTAGTAAAACTTTCATAATTTTTTCTTATTGTCCCAAAAATATCTACAGAATGTCATTTTATTTTGTTTATCCCTTTCGTTAAATAAATATAATCCGCAAAGTAAAGAAAAATACTTTCATATCTTTTTAGCTATTATATAAACATTGCTGTAAATTATTTTATTATTACTAAATTTGTTTAAAAAATTAGCCAACCCGACTATTAAATTATTTATTTTCCAACTAGCTATTTTTGGTTTCTTGTATGGATCAAACCAAGAAAATCGTATAAATTCAGATAAAACTAAGAACATTCTTCCATAACTATCACATTTTATTATTTCAAAACTTTCATTTTTAAACAAAGATTTTATCCCTTCTTTGGTGTACCTAAAATAATCACATGGATCAGCATGATAAGGAACTAAAAATGGAGCAGTTAAAATACAAATACCACCTTTTTTTAAAACACGCTGAATCTCCTTTATCATTGTCCATGGCCTTTCTACATGTTCTAATACTTCAGTAGAAATAATTGTATCAAAACTATTATTCTCAAATGGCAAATTTAAAATATTACCAACTACATCAATATTCTCTTTCGGGACCATATCAAAGGCCACATATTCAAATGCATTCACTTTAATAATATTTTGGTATTTACCTGAACCAGCGCCCAAATCAAGGGTTCGGCCTTTAATATATTTGGAACTATACCTAACCACTTCTTTCGTCTGTTGAAAATTTTTCATAATTATTTTATTTTTCTTAAAAATAATAATAATTTTTTGACAAGATATTTTTAAAATAACTTGATTATTTTTTTAATATCACTCTCTCACACCAAAAAACCATTAAATCCATTTAAATAAATGATATTTTAATAAAATCTTTAAATTTTGAAATCATATAATTAATATTTTTTTAACCGCAATATGAACATCGTTAACGCTAATTTCTTCGATACAACGTCTATGTCCTTTTTTGCAAAATCTAGCAGGAGGAATAACAAAAGAACAAGGGAGACAATCCATTTTTTTCTGAACTATTTCACATTTATCTCCTAAGGGAGGCTGTTCATGTATGTCTATCGGACCAGCAATATTTACTACTGGCACATCCATTGCATTAGCAATATACAAAGAACCCGTATCTACGCTGATAAACAAACTTAAATACTTAAATAAGGCGGGAATTTCAGATAAAGAAAATTTCCTGCTTGAATTAATACTTTTATTTTTCATTATAGACTGTGTCTTAACAATTTCATCAGACTCTCCCTCTGACCCAATAAAAATAATTTTAGCTTTATAATTTTCTATCAACTTATCAGCTAATTGCGCAAATTTTTCCGAAGGCCATTCTTTAAATTTATTTCCAGCTGTGACACTCATCCCCACTAAAAATTCTCTTTGTTTTAAATTATGTTTTTTAAAAAACTGAATGGCTTTTTTTTCTTCAGCTAATCCAACAAAAACTTCCCTTTTTTCGCTAACTTGATTAATATTAATAAATTTTAACAATTTCAGATAATGTCTTAAAGCTAAAGTGTGTCTTTGGTATTCTAAATAATAACTATTAAAAATACTTGAAATTTTTGTCCCTCGAGTGGCATATTTCGAAATTGTGGCAACTCTATTAGAAATTCCCGCCCAAAAAGGAATTATATTATTCAAAATTCCAGGCAACAGACTAAAACTCCAATTAAAATGTTTCTTTTTTATTTCTTTAATTAATTTAAAGATCCCTTTAATACCAAGATATTTTTTTCTATCTAAAAGAATAATTTCATCTACATATGGATTGTTAACCAAAATATCTTTAGTTAATGGAATAACCAGAACACTTAAAAAACTTTTCGGATAATGTTTTTTTATTTCTCTAAAGACAGGCGTACTACAAACTAGATCGCCTATTTTAGCTGTTTGAATAACTAAAAATTTTAACGGCTTTTTTATTTTATTTTTTCTGTATTTACGAGTAAAAATAAACAAATACAAAAATGGAGCAGATAGAAAACTTAATAATAAAAATAAAACATTTTCTCTATATTGTTTATTAAATCTAATCATTATCTGTTAAAGAATGTTTTTTTATTTCACTTTATATATTGCTATGCCATCTTTTTGATAAGCTTGCTCTAAAAAAGAATAATCGTCAAGTTGCCAATTCGGCTGATTGTATATATCCCAAATAACATATTCTATATTGTATTCCCTTAATATAGAATCAAATGAATCATTTAAAAACTCTATATATCTCTCAACTAAATAACTAATTTTCTCATCCGGAATTTTACTATAGGCACCCAACTGTTTCCGATATTGTTCACTATAGAGATAATGAGAAATATCTTTTCTATCTTTTAAAAATCTTTCCATTGCTTGTTCTTTGTCTAATCCACTTAATCTATAATTCAAAAATAATCCTTTTTGAATTATTTCACTAGAAACAAGGTAATGACCAACAATATGAAAATTCCAAACATTAAGAGATGTATAACCAGAAATTAAATTTGCAATTTCTAGATTAGTAAAAACCATTTCATCTTTGATAGCATAACTATTTAACCAATCAAACGCCGGACCATAACGCTGTCGTTCAAGAGAATTTTTTGAATGAGAATTATAGTTACTTAATTGAACCATAAAACCATTTAATAAACTAATACTTACAATCAGTAAGACTAAGCCGTAATAAAATTTTCTATATATTGATTTGTTCGTTATTGGAATTAATTTTTCAAAAATAATAATTATTAAAAAAATAATTAATAATGGTTTATGATAATACCAATGATAATGATCAGGGATTATCACAAGACCAGTAATGATCTGTTGATTAAGAACTATCAATGGCGTTAAAATAAGAGCTAAGGAAAAATAATATCTTTCCTTACATTTTTTGGAAAAGAACAAAAAAATTAACAGAAACAAAACGACAATAATCCCTATTTGAGGACTATGACTTTTTATCATTCCAAACCGCAAAGAAGCTTCAGAATACAAAGGATGATGAAAGGCATAAAATAAATTTACAAAATAAGGTATAGCAATCAGAGAACTACTAATTCCTATCAAAATAATATTCCTGATATCTATCCATCTTTTTTGCCAAAGAAAGATAAGGGATAATAATCCAAGAAAAGCATAAAGAAATGTCCAAGTATAAGGATATGTATAAAAAGAAAGGCCAAGAATTAAAGAGCTAATCAATCCATACAACCATTTCTTTTTTTGTAAAAAAATCCAAAAAAATAATAAAAAAGAAAAAAAGAAAAGCAAATGAACCTGAGGACAAACTGGTCGCGCATAAGATAAAGCGTTATTTTGCAAGGTTTGATTAAACAACAAACTATAAATAGATTGAAGGTTATCTGTTAATAAAATCAAGCTTGAGCTAATTAATCCAATTACCCTTCTTTTAGTCAACTTATAAACCAAGGCATAAATAAATAAAAAAACTAATATCGGAAATAAAAATCTACTTAATAAGATAGTGTTTTTGGTATCTAAAAAGAAAATATTACCTAAACTAGCTACAATAATCTCTGATAATGGTGGCTGAAGATAGGGAGAATCCTTACCCTCAGCTAAATAAACGCTTCCTAATAAAAAATATCCATCTCGTACTTCTTGAATTCTATTCCAATAAAATGGTTCAGCATCCGTAAATTTTAAGTCAATCCCTTGGTAAATATCTTTATAGTCATAACGAAAATAGGCTTGCGGAAAAGCCATTATAATCCCAACTAAAACAGCTAAAAAAACAGCCCATTTATGACGGATTAAGATTTTTAAAAATTTTTTCATTTTTTATTAAACACTTTTAAAAAACAAACAAAACAAACCAATTAAAATCATAACAATGCCCATAATCTGATAAAAATTTATTGCTTCTTTAAACACAAACCATGAGGCTAAAATAATAAAAACATACATTAAACTAGTCGCTGGATAAGCCATTGATAATTTTAATTTCGATAAAGCAAAAAGCCACAAAATTAAACTAAATCCGTAAAAAAATAAACCAATCAAAATGTGGATATTTTTAAAAATACTTGAAATTAAAAATATAACATTTTTAAAAGAAAAATCTAAAGGACCTAAAATATTCATACCGCATTTAAGTAAAATCTGTCCAACTACAGCACAAATAATAGCGCCTAATAAAATTAAATATATTTGGATCATATTGACTTATCTTTAAATAAAATAAAAATGCCGTAATCGGCAATTCCATTTCTTATCTTATATGATTTTTCTAAAGATAGTTCTTGTTTGAGTAATTTTTGATAACCTTCCATGTTTCGGATATTATTTCCAATATCAAACTTATGCACTAATTTGCCAATAATATTGACAGGCAAGGCCGGCACATCTTCTAAAATAAGTGCCCGACCATTTTTCTTTAAAACTCTTCTAATTTCTGAAATAGCTTGGAGAAATTTTACATCATCAAGATGATGAAATACGCCAACCACTAAAACATTATCAAAGGAATTGTCTGAAAATTCTAATTTTAAGGTATCTCCAACATAAAACTCCCGGCCGTACTTTTTTCTAGCATATTGTATAAATCTGAGAGAAATATCTATTCCAATATAATCCTTAAACAAAACCGAAAAAGTGCCTGTGCCGCAACCAATATCTAATGTTTTTTTATTGCAATCCAGTTCTTTTTTTATGGTTTTTTTTGTCTCTGCAAAACCTGCTTCTAAAATAAATCTGATAAAATTAGAAATTCCCGGATAAGAAAAAACATAATCAACTATAGATTGTATTTTCCCTCTGGCCATTAAACTAATTTTATAACACAAAATCTGTTTTGACAACAAAAAACAGCGGAGAGGAAATCCTACTCTGCCGTTTATTATCAATACCGAAGAAGATTACTCTTCTTCGGTATCGGTATTGGTCTTAATATTGAGAATCAAAGTCTCGAATTCATCGTTTGCTCCTCGAAACTGATGATTTTCGCCCGGCTCAACTACGCAGATCATCCCTTTTACTAAAGAAACTACCTGTCCTCCATTGACAAGCCCAGCCCTCCCCTTTAAAACTACGAAAATTTCATAAGCATCATCATGAGAATGCCATTTTGTATCCGGAAGAGCGCCTTTCTTGTAAGCCAAATCAAAAGGGAACATTCTAGGGAAAAACCATCCTTGCGTTTCTGTTCTATCTTCTTCAATGCTCGTAACAATCATTTTTTCCTCCCTTCATTCTTTTATAATCTATTATTAAATTGACAAAGATCAACAAAAAATACCACTTATAGTGATATTTTATAATAACACTTTCTCCCTAAAAAATCAAGGACTACGCTTTATCTCTGGTAATGAAAAGTTTCTATTGATTTGATGTTATAAAGAGGTCTGTTTTGAGCTTCAATTAAAATCTTGCTGGCATAATTAACGACCATACCTAAAATGAAAAATATTCCCGAAAAACCAATAGCCAAAAAAGCAATAATACTAGCCCAGCCAGTTCCAGTTACGTTTTTCATAAAGAAATAATCATAAAGCGCGTATATCCCCATAGATAAGGAAAACAGAAAAAGGATAACAGATAAATAAAGCGCGATAATCAAACCAAGTTTTGTAAAAGAAACCATGATATCTAAGCCGAAAGAAATCTTTTCAGGTAAACTTCTTTCTATAATAGTAGACCTATTATTAATCTTATTATACTTAATTCTGGTTTTTGAAAAGCCGATATAAGAATGAAGCCCTTTTCGATATCTAGTTTTTTCAGTCATATCTAAAATTGAATTCAATGCCCTGCGGCTTATAATCCTAAAACTTTCTAGAGTTAAAACTATGTTAAAATTAGAAAGTCTGTTAATCAGCTTATAAAACAACCTTTGGCTTAATTTAACAGGGATATTGGGAACGGCAGCCACAATATCATAACCGCTTGTTGCCTTTTTATAAACCTCAAGAAGCAGTTCTAAAGGATAATCTATTATTGGAGAATCTACTTCAAACACATAATCGCCGATTGATTTATCAGATCCAGCCAACATAGCAATTTCAACATCGTGCTTTCTAGTAAGGTTAATTACTGAAACGCTACATTTGATATCCTTAATTGTTTTTTTGGCAACTTCTAATGTTTTATCGATTGAACAGTCATTTACCAGAATAAATTCATAACCTTCAAAATTTTTATTCAGCAGAGTATCCATTGACTTCAAAAAATCAGCCACCTCAGCCTGATGATTATGCAGATAAACAACAATAGATATAAAAGGTTTTTCCTTCATGTTAAAATTTCCTCTAATTCGTATATGCCGTTAATTTTTCCTGACAGGGCTGAAATAAAAGTCGGTTTTTTGGAAAACATCTTTATTATAGTTGGTCTTGAATCATCAATTTCAGCCGCTTCAAGTATCGGTTTTATGGCAAACAAAGAATCGTTATAGGTCATTGATATTTCTGGAATAAAGAATTTTTTTGCCAATTGACTCATATATTTCCAGGTAGTTTTCGGCTTATCAGGACACAAATTACAATTTTCAAGATTTGTCATAGAACAATTATTATTTATCCCCTGGCATTCAAATATAGGCAAAGCCTTAAAAGATGTCTTAATTGGAGTATATTGAACCGCGCTTAAGGTATGATACTTAGTCAAACCAAAAGGCATAACTGATAAAAACGGACCGTCCATAACTGTTAAGCCTGCGTTTTTGAATTTATCATTCATAGTACAAACTATCATTTCGCAGATTTCGTACTTAATTTTAAATTTTTCGCAATTAAATCTATTAATAATCTGATTAACAGCCGCGTAAGTCGTATTTAATACGAATCCAGTCTCAAAAACGCTTTTATCATTAAAATGCAAGACATATGAATCATTTGTTTTTTCCACGCTTTTCAAATTCTTATTAAAAAATATTTCTACATTTTTGCTCGCGCTTACCTTATCCACCAGACTCTTTTTTATCATTTCTGCGTCAAAAGCATACTCTTTGGTTTCAAAAGCTGCTTCGACCATTCCCTTATTAAAATACTGCTTGGCGTCTATTTCAAAAGCAGGTATTTTTAAATAATCGCAAAATTTAAGATATTGCTTGGCAGAGGTGTAAGAAATCCTTGATGAAATAGCGTATATTTTCCTAAATTTGGAATTTATGGCAAAATTAAAATCCTTATTAAAACGTTCAAAATATTTGATTGCTTGCTGAGCAGTGCCTATGCTTCTGGGATAATGGTATCCGTAATGAAGTCGGGCTTGATTTACATAGGAAGCTCTACTAAATGGCTCCTTGTCTCTTTCAACCAAAGCTATTTTGTATCCTTTTTTAAAAAGAAGATTAGCGGCATACAAACCAAAAATTCCGGCTCCAAATATAATATAATCAAACTTTTTTGTTTTTGAATTCATTTTTCTGCTTTTTAAGTATTCTCATTTTTTTTAGATATTCTATAGTTGTCCTAATCACATCCACCTTACTATCGCTATCATCTGCCCAATGAACCGGAATTTCCGCTATTTTAAAATTATCCCATTCAGCTTTAGTCAGAAGCTCTGTATCAAAAAACCACTCGTTGCTTTCAATGCCCTTGTTCATAATTTGATTGAATACTTCTCGCTTTAAAAACTTAAACCCGCAAACAGCATCTGAAAAATTTACTCCTAGATAATGCCTTAACAAAAAATTATAGCCCCTGGAAAATATTTCTCTTAGCAAAGTTCTGCCTTCAACTTTGGAACCAGGCACTAATCTTGAGCCTATCACAATATCTGCTCGGTCATTATCAAGTATCTCAAGCGCTTTATTTAAATGAATTATGTCAGTGGATAAATCAATGTCCATATAGCCAATAATATCGTGATTTGATTTCTGCCAGGCAGTTTTTAAGGCAATGCCTACTCCTTTTTGTTCTATACGCACATAAGAAACTTGTTCAAAGTTTTTTTCTAATTTTTTTGCAATATCCGCTGTTTTATCTTTTGAAAAATTGTCCACAATCAATATAGAATAATTCTTGTAATGATTTGATTCTAAAAAATCAATGGTTTTTATTATTGATTTTTCCATCCGGTTTTCTTCATTATATACTGGAAATACAATCTGAAAATTTTTAGTAAGATTAGGCATATTGATTTACAATCTGACAAACTTTTTCTATTTGTTCTGGAGTCATTCCAGGAAAAATTGGCAAAGACAACATTTCATCGGCATATTTCTCGGTTATTGGAAGCGACAAATGATTAAATTCCCTATATGCTTTCTGTTTATGAATTGGAACGGGATAATGAATCAAAGCGCTAATATCTTTTTCCTTAAGGGCTTGTTGAATTTTATCTCTATTTTTGGATCTAATTACATATAAACAATAACTTGATTGGTTAGAAGGCTTAATAACTGGAATAATTACATTCTTTAAAAGTCTATCGTACTGATTGGCGCATTTTCTTCTTTGAATATTCCATTTATCCAAATACTTTAATTTAACATTAAGAATGGCTGCCTGTATTTCATCCAATCTTGAATTAACGCCTTCTTCTGAATGATAATCTCTTTTAGGAGAACCGTGATTTCTTAATTCTTTTATTTTTAGGGCCAGTTGTTTATTATTAGTAACCACAGCCCCTGCATCTCCATAAGTCCCTAAATTCTTGCTGGGATAAAAACTAAAACAGCCGATATCTGTAAAAGGGACTATCTTCCCGTAATGTAAGGCTCCATTCGCCTGGCAAACATCCTCAATGACATAAAGATTATGCTTTTTGGCTATATGGCTAATTTGCTTCATTTCTGCTGGCTGGCCAAATAGATGAACCGGCAATATGGCTTTTGTTTTTTTAGTTATTCTTTCCTTAATCTTCCCAACGTCTATATTATAGGTCTTTGGATCAATGTCAACAAAAATTGGTTTAGCCTGATTTACAGTTATTGAAGCAGTTGTGGCAATAAAACTATTAGCCACAGTGATAACTTCATCATTTTGACCAATACCTAAGGCTTTTAAGCTAAGGATTAAGGCGTCTGTGCCTGAGTTCAATCCAACGGCAAATTTCTTATTGCAATATTTAGCAAAACTATTTTCAAATTTCTCTAATTGCGGCCCTAAAATATATTTAGAACTCTCCAAGACTCCATCAATTGCCCGTTTAATTTCGCTTTTTATGAATTTATCCTGAAGTTTAACATCTACGAAAGGTATCATAGTTTTATAAATTCCTTTATCTTATAAACTCTCTTAATCCAAGTATATTTTTGGACAGTATCCCAAGCTCTTGCTGAAATATTAACAGAAAAATCAGAGTTTTTCAATGCTTGCTTAATACCTTGAGCTAAACTTTTAGGACTATCTGACTTAACGAAAATAGCGTTATTTTCATTTAAAACTTCTCTTAAAGAAGGCAAATCAGAAGCAATAATCGGTCTTTTACTAGCCATGTATTCAAACATT
>CAZWNN010000002.1:0-40850 GCA_964635935.1 Candidatus Woesearchaeota archaeon | reverse complement strand
CTCCACTAAAAACATATAAAAACACAAAATAACAATAAAAATAAAAGAGAACATGAAAATACACACCGTAGGCGGTTTTAGCGAAGTAGGAAAAAACATGACAGTTCTAGAACTAGAAGACGACGCATTTATTTTTGATGAAGGATTTTTTCTTCCAGCAATAGTTGAGATGGATGAAAAAGAAAAAAACGAATTTACCTACACAGAAAAAAAACTTAGAAGCATCAAAGCAATTCCAGATGACCACGTAATTGAAAAAATCCGCCACAAAGTTAGAGCACAATTTGTAGGTCACGCTCATCTCGACCACGTAGGAGCAATAGGTTTTTTATCAGATAGATACAACGCCCCAGTCTACGGGACACCTTTTACTTGTGCAGTTCTCAATACTCTTCTTCAAGATAATAACATCTTACTAAGAAATAAAATAATAGAAATCAAACCAAACACAACTTTTTACATTCAAGGAAAAAACCAAAAATACAAAATTGACTTCATAAATATAACCCACTCAACACTCCAAACAACTCTAATTGCAGTTCACACAAAACAAGGCGTCTTTCTCTATGCAAACGACTTCAAATTAGACGACAACCCTGTTCTTGGCTTGATGCCGAATTATAGGAAAATCAGGGAAATCGCAAAACAAGGAGTCCACGCTTTAGTTATAGATTCCCTCTATGCAGGCACAGATAGAAAAACACCCTCAGAAAAAATCGCCAGAACACTTTTAGAAGAAGTCCTCCTAACAATTCAAAACAGAAACGCAGGAATAATAGTCACAACCTTCTCCTCCCACATCGCAAGACTAAAATCAATAGTTGACTTTGGAAAAAAATTAAACAGAGAGGTGATATTTTTAGGAAGAAGCTTAAACAAATACACAAAAGCAGCGCAAGAAGCAAGACTTGCACCTTTTCTAAAACAAGTAAGAGTAGCAAGTTACCGAAGACAACTTGAAAAAGCCCTTCATAGTGTAAACAAAAACAGAAGAAAATACATGATTGTCTGCACAGGCCACCAAGGAGAGCCAGGCTCAATTTTAGAAAGAATGTCAAGACACCAACTCCCACTAAAAATAAACAAAGATGACAACATTGTTTTCTCTTCAAGTGTAATCCCAACTGCTAACGGAATTAACCAGGAAAATTTTGCAAAAATGGAATCAAGATTAAAAAAATCAAGAGCAAGAATCTTCAGAGATGTTCACGTATCAGGCCACGCAGGAAGAGAAGACCTAAGAGACATGCTTAATCTCCTCAAACCAAATCACGTAATCCCTGCCCACGGAGGCCTCGACAAAACCACTCCAATGATAGAACTTTGCACAGAAATGGGCTACAAATTCAACAAGCAATCCCATCTCATGACTGACGGGAAGGTGTTGAAAATTTGATTATCGCTCACTATTCACAATTTAGTAATTCCTAACTAATTTATGGGTTAAAGTCATGATTAATTTTTTATAGTTATTGCGGAAATTTAGCCAAGAATATATAAGATGGCTAAATTTCTGTTGGTTTTGCAAAGCGTCTGATTTATTTTTTAAAAGGATATTTTAGCACTTACTAAACTTTTAGGGTGGGGTGGAGTAACCCGTAACATTTAATAATCAAAAACCCCAAAAACAAACATGCAAAACGAACTAACAGGCGCAATTAAAAACGCCCTAGAAAAAGGAGAAAACATGACTAAAGTTAAAAAAAGCTTTACCAACGCAGGTTATGCTCAAAGAGATGTAGATGCAGCAGTTGCAGAACTTTCAGCATCTACAATCCAACCTGTAAAAATTCCCCAATCATCTCAAATCTCATTCACAACCCAACAATCCCCAAAACTCCAACAAAAATCCAGCTCCAAGTTTCCAACCTGGCTCATCATAGTGATTATCCTAGCAATTATCATCCTTATAGGAGCCGCCCTCCTCGGATTTTTCTTCGAAGATATAATGCAGGCGCTGTTTAAATAAAAAAGTTTAGTTAGAGGTTATTCCATCTTTCATTAAGTTTATTATTCCAATCTTTTTTCAAAACTTCTTCAGAAGCAAACATTGTTTCAATTGAAAGATTTTCATCCATAATTAATAATTAAATGTTATTTATTTAAAATAATGTCACTTCTCCCAAAAGACAACAAGGGAAAGATTTAAAAACTAAAAATTTCTAAAATAATTATGGAAACAAGAGCCTTAGAGGGCGGAGGAAAAATAAGAATAGCAAGAACTGAAATCGATATTCCTCACAGAGGCGAGATTGTAACCTTTGTTACACCCTTAGTCGGTCCAAACAATTACCCAAAGGTTATGGGAGAAATTGATTCTCAAGGATTATTAAGACCTACAACCGCCCAAACATTTTCTTTATTAAATATAGCTCTTCAAAATGAAGATGAACCAGGTTTTGCTGATTTATTAAGAATCTTCAGAGATGATTACTTATGGACCTCTACAAGAAGCACAGCATTCCCTGGAGGAGTTCTTGTTTATGATGATATTGATGGAACTATGCCTTCAGATAGTGTTGGATTGCTTAAATTAATTGAGGTTGGAGATAAAAGAGTAAGACTTGTTAAGCTAGGATTTAAAACAAGATACATGCCAATTTCAGATCTTTTAAAAAATCCTTATTTAGTGGCTCAGGTTGGAGGAGAGGATATGCTCCCTATTGTTGAAAAAGTTGCTAAAGCTGTTGACAAGAAGGAGACTTATATTCATGGAGTAGATCATTCAGAAGTAAAGGATAAGAGATATACCGCGCTCGACGGCTACGGCGACGGGCTTGGTGTCGATGGCAGCTACCGTGGTGGTAGCAGGAACGGTCATGCTTTCGGGGTATTGAAAACTGGCGAAGCCAGTCGCGCTGAATCTGAGAGAGAAAAAAGATAAAATGGAAGAAGCAAAAACTTATGAAGTAAGGAGAGGAAGAACTGAAATAGAAGTTCCTGGAAGAGATGGAAACATTATCTTTGTTCATCCTTCACAAGGTCCACATAATTATCCAACAGTAGGAAAAGGAATTTTAGCAAGAGGATTAACACTCCCAATTGCAGAACAAACAGCATATCTCCTTCATGCTGCATATTGCGGCCCTGAAGACTTCAAGGAAAGAGAAGAAATCACAAAAATCAGAGATTTAATTATGAAAAATAGATGGCTATGGAGTTTTGACCAGAATTTATGGACTTCAAAAGGTGTTTATGTTGTATCAGACCCAGAAGCAATAGGAGTAAGTCAGCCCTTAGATCAAGAAGATTTAGAAAGAAAATTAAGTGAAAGTCCTGCAGGAAGCCCTATTTTATATAGTTCTGATGGAACCATAAGATTTGCCCCTAAGGGAAGTTATTCAATAGGAGAACACACTAAAGAATCCTTAGCAAAAGATGGATTTGTTGTTGCAAGTTTTGGACAAGAAGGTGCAGAAAGATTAGCAGAAGTTTCAGAAGAGTTTAAAGATCCACCAAAAACATGGGGGTTAGATATTCAAGAAGGAAAATCTCCTGTTCAAAGAGTAACCGCGCTCGACGGCTACTACGGCGGGCTTTGTGTCGGTGGCGACTGCCGTGTTGATGACTGGGGCGGTCATGCTTTCGGGGTATAATTAGGTGCCGAAGGCACCACAAATTTTTTTAAGTTAAGTTTATAAATAACCTTTTTTCTAATAATTTGTCTTAGGGAGGCACTCTCCAATGAACTAAGGCTACATGTCTGTTAATAGTGCTTTTTAAAAAAGCCATAAAATTCAAAAGTGACAAATAGTAATGAAAATGAAACTTGAAACTTTGGTGATTTACTTTAAATTAATAGACTACATGTCTGGCCGCGCTCAACGACTACAACGACAGGCTTAATGTCAATGGCAACTACCATGATGATAACAGGAACGGTCATGCTTTCGGAATAGCCTTAGTTCACAAGACACTTATGATGAAATCTTATAAAAATTTATACAATAAAATTATCTCCTTAGATAATCTAACCTTTGCATGGAAAAAAGCACGAAAAGGAAAAACTAAGAAAAATTATGTTCTTGAGTTTGAAGCTAATCTGTATAAAAATCTATTGAAATTGCAATACGAATTAAAAAACTTGACTTATTCTCCTAAACCACTAAAAACATTTATTTTAAGAGATCCAAAAACACGAAAAATAAGTAAGTCTGCTTTTAGAGACAGAATTGTTCATCATGCTTTAATAAGAATCCTTGAACCAATTTTTGATAAAAGATTTATTTATGATTCATGTGCAAATAGAATAGGAAAAGGTAATCTATTTGCTTTAAAAAGATTTTATAAGTTTATGAAAAAAATTTCAAGAAATGGCAAATTAAATGGCTGGTTTAATAATAATCAAATAAAAGGTTATTGCTTAAAAGCAGATATCAAGCACTATTTCCAGGAAGTAAATCATGAAATTTTGTTAAACATAATTAAAAGAAAAATAAAAGATAAAAAAGTTATTTGGTTAATAAAGAAGATACTTGAAAATGGATATAAAGAAAAAGGAATGCCCTTAGGAAATTTAACAAGCCAATTCTTCGCTAACCTCTATCTCAATGAGTTAGATTATTTTGTCAAACATAAATTAAAAGTAAAATACTATATACGTTATGTTGATGACTTTATTCTTCTTCATAAATCAAAAGAACAATTACAAATTTGGAAAAAACAAATAAACAAATTTCTAAAAGAGAATTTAAAATTAGAACTTCACCCACAGAAATCACGCATTATTCCATTATCAAAAGGAATTGATTTTGTCGGTTTTAGAATTTTTTATTATTTCAAATTATTAAGAAGAAGAAACATTAAGAATATGGAAAACAAACTTAATTTGTTTAGAAGTCAAATAATAGATAAAGAAAAAATTCTAGAAAGTTATCAAGGATGGCAAGCTTATGCAAAATGGGCAAATACTTTTAAATTAAGGAAAAATCTTGTAATTAAGATAAATAACTCAATTAAATAAAATGTACTCACCACAAGAAGACTCATTTTTCTTTGCAGAATTTCTTTCTAATTATCTAAAGAATCTAAAAATCAAAAACATAAAATATCTTGACATGGGAACAGGCTCAGGAATCTTAGCACAAACAGCAGCACAAGCAGGAATTCCAAAACAAAACATAACATGTGCAGACATAGATTCAGAAGCAATAACCCACACAAAAAAACTAGGATTCAGCACAATCAAGTCCAACCTCTTTGAAAAAATAAAAAACAAGTTTGACCTAATAACATTCAACCCCCCATATTTACCCGCCCACAAACACGACTCCAAACCAGACACAACCGGTGGCAAGCACGGGGACGAAATAACCCTAAAATTCATCAAACAAGCAAAAGCCCATCTAAATCCCGACGGAAAAATCTTCCTTCTCATATCAAGCCACACACCTCAAGACAAAATAAAAAAACACAAACCAATAATAATAAAAACAAAAAAATTATTTTTTGAAGAGCTATTAATTTTAGAGATTTAGAAAACTACTCTTCAGTTTCTTCAGCTTCGTCCTCTGCCATTAAATATACCCCCGTTTTATTCATAAAAGCATACACGCAAAAAACCTATTAAAAACCTTACGAAACACTTTTAAAACCAAAGATTTTCAAACTCTATTTAAACCTTCTTGAATTTTTGTTGATTTGAAAGTAGTGAAGAAATTTGAAATAAATAATTCCTGCTAGAGCTCCGCTCTCAAAGATTCGCTCCCGCTCTCGCACCCAAAAAGTTTAGTAACTGCCAAAGGTTTCCCCTAGGAGATCATAAACTTTTATGGTGGTAGCAAAATGTGAGAGTGTGAACAATTTGCTTTTGACTATCTTAAATATTATACAAGAGTGAATTGTGAATTGCCGAAGTGAACGGATTTTGCGAGGGGGAATTCATATAACTAAATCACAATCATCTTTAAATAATCAGCAGCTCTCCAAAAAACATGAACTTAAAATTCGCCCACCTAGCAGACTGCCACCTCGGTGGATGGCGCCAAGAAGAAATGCAAGAACTCAACTTCCTCTCATTTCAAAAAGCAATTGACATTTGCATTGAAGAAAGAACAGAGTTCATTCTTATTTCAGGAGACTTATTTGACTCAGCATATCCGCCAATTGAAATCCTAAAACAAACTTTTGCAGAATTCAGAAAAATAAAACAAGCAAACATTCCAGTTTATCTAATTGCAGGCTCCCACGATTTTTCAGCTTCAGGAAAAACATTCCTTGATGTCCTGGAAAAAGCTGGCTTCTGTAAAAATGTAGAGCAAAGAGAACTGCAAGAAGACGGAAGAATAAAACTTTACCCGCACTTGCACGAAAACACAGCAATCTTCGGATACTCAGGAAAAAAATCAGGAATGGAAATCGAAGACCTCAAAAAAGTTTATTTTGACTCAATGTATCCATTCACAATCTTCATGATTCACACAACAGTCTCAGATGTTGTCGGTCCAACCCTCCCAGTAGAATCCATCGACAAACTAACCCTCCCCTTAGCAGATTACTATGCAATGGGCCACATTCACAAAGTCTTTGAAAAACAAGAAGCTCGCTCCCTTTATGTCTATCCAGGACCAACTTTCCCAAACAACTTCCAAGAACTTGCAGATTTAAAACAAGGAAGCTTTCAAATAATTGAAATTCAAGATTCCAAAATCCAAACAAGAAACATCAAAATAAAAATAAAAGAAACAGTTTATACAGAAATCCAAATTGAAAACACCTTAACAGCAACAGAAAAAATCATTCAGGAAATTGACAAGCAAAACATGAATGACAAAATCGTCCTTATGAAACTCACAGGCACAATCACCCAGGGAAAAACCGGCGACATAAACTTCACAGAAATCGAAGAATTTGTAAAAAAGAAACAAGCCTACTCATTCATAAGAAACATCTCCTCACTAAAAACACAAGAATCAGAAATTGAAATTGATATTAGTGATATTGAAAATCTCGAGGAAAAAATTATCCAGCAATATTCAGAACAAAATCCCTCAGACTTTAACAAAATCTTACAGCAACTCATCAACGCCCTCTCAATTGAAAAAAACGAAGATGAAAAATCCACAATATTTGAATCACGTCTCTTAGCAGAAGCACAAAAAATTCTAAACCTACCACTATGATAATCAAACTAAATTTAAGGGAAGTTGAAGCCGAGCAATTTGCTCTTGACAAATTTAGAAATAATACAAGAGTAAATTGTGAGCAAAGAAACCGGAGGTGTCTTAGGCTATGTATCTCAAAAAACTCAAACTCCAAAACATAAGAAGTTATGAAGACTTAGAAATTGAATTTCCAAAAGGAGCAACCCTTTTAGCAGGAGACATTGGAGCAGGCAAAACATCAGTCTTACTAGCAATTCAGTTCGCACTTTTCGGATTACAGCCAGGACAAAAAGGCGCCTCAATTCTCCGCCAAGGAAAAGACCAAGCTTATGTCTCTCTTGAATGCGAAATTGACACCAACAACATAATCCTCGAAAGAACCCTCAAAAGAAAAAAATCCATCACCCAAGAATCAAATACAATAACAATCAACAATCAAACTCAAGAACTCTCAACATCTGAAATGAAAAACAAAGTCATCCAGCTTCTAGACTATCCAAAAGAATTTGCAAAAAAATCCAACCTCCTCTACAGATTCACAGTCTACACACCTCAAGAAGAAATGAAAGCAATAATCCAAGAAAGACCTGAAATCCGCCTCGACACCCTCCGGCACATCTTCGGAATCGACAGATACAGACGAATAAAACAAAATTCACAAATCCTTCTTCAAAAAATAAAAGAACTAGTAAAAATAAAAGAAGTTGAAATAAGAGAAATAAATCTTCTAAAAGAAAAACTCAAAAACCAGACAGAAGAAAAAATCCAACTCACCAGACAAATTAACAACCTAACTATTGAATTCAAACAAGCAACAGAAAAAAAACAACAAGAAGAATTAAGACTAAAAGAACTTGAAGAAAAAATAAAACAAAAACAAGAACTTGATAGAGACTTGGGTAATAAACAAGTCGAGCTTCAGGGAAAACAAACCATGAAAATCCGCCTTGAAAAAGAAATAAATTTAATGCAGCAGCAAATCAAACACAAAATAGATTTTTCTCAAGAGAGCTTAACCCATCTGACTAATCTTCTAGCAAAACACAAAAATCTCCTCGAACAAAGCAGTTCAACACTAATGGATTTAAATGCAAAAGTTTCAACCCTTGAATCAAAAAAATCCCAAGCCCAAGAACTTATAGATAAAGTATCCTCCTTAGAAAACTGCCCAACATGTTTCCAATCAGTAGGCCAAGAACACAAGGATAAAATATCTAAAAAAAATCAATATGATATCAACGAAATAAATTTAGACCTCAACCAAAAAATCTCAGAAAAAAACCAGCTAATAAAAACAATTGAAAAAGAAAAACAAATGATTCAAGGATACGAAAGCGATGTCCAGGAACTGCAAAGCAATAAGATAAAGTTCGAACACCAAAAACAAATAGAAACAAAAGTAAAATCAGATGCAATTATCCTTGATAGAACCGATAATGAAATACAGGCACTAAGCACAGAAATCTCCCAACTCCAAGAAAAAATACAAACTTTTTCAGAAATCCAAACTAATTTTGAAAACCAAAAAAATATCTTTGAGCAAATAAATGAAAAAGCAAGAAAAATTGAAATAACCCTCGCAGAAAAAACCAGAGAAAGCGAAATTTCAAAAAAACTTTTAGATGAACTTGAAAAAGATATTCAGCAAAAAGAAAAAATCCGCAGCCAAGTTAGCTACCTAAGACAACTCCAAGACTGGCTAGAACAAACCTTCCTCTCAATAATTACTATCACAGAAAAAAACGTTCTTGCAAAACTAAGAGCAGAATTTTCAGAAATCTTCAACCAGTGGTTTTGCATTCTTGTTTCAGACACACTTTCCGCAAGATTAGACGAAGATTTCACACCTATCATTGAACAGCAAGATTATGAAATTGACTATGATTTTCTTTCAGGAGGAGAACGAACAGCAGTAGCACTTGCATACAGACTAGCCCTCAACCAAATCCTAAACTCCCTCATGTCTAAAATAAAAACAAAAGGCCTTTTAATCCTCGACGAACCAACAGATGGTTTCTCAGACCAACAACTCAACAAAATGCGCGATATCTTCGACCAGCTAAAGTCAGAGCAACTCATCCTAGTCAGCCACGAGCAAAAAATCGAAGGCTTTGTCGATAATGTTATTAGGATTAAGAAGGAAGGGACGAGCTTGATAGAAGAAGCATAAAGAAAAAAACAAAAAATAATTCCAAAGAGATGGATTGTCAGATATTAAACTTGGCGGGGCAAAAATGGGAAAGCGAGCCTTTGCGAGCGGATTTTTGCAGGGGTTAAATTTTTAAACAATAATTTTGAATTTCTTATATGAACGACCGAGAAAAAGACAGAAGAGAAGTTCTTAAGGGATTGCCTGCAGTAGTTGGAGGTCTTTTGCAAAAGGAAGTAATGCTTGCAAGAGTTGTTGGAAGAGATTTTAATAGATGGCTTGTCGTAATCTACGGTAAATCTTTTTCTTGCGGAGGTGTAAGATTTCATAGAGATTACAGAAAAGTTTGTAGAGAACCTTCTCAAGGAGTTATCTATCCAGTACATCCAGAAGTAGGGGCTTATCTTAAAGCAAGAAGAGCTTTTGGAAATCTCGTTTAATCCAAAACCTTAAAAACCTAATTTCAAATCTAATAACATGGAAGTAAAAATAATCAAAGAAGAAAAAGACAAACTCGACGTAGAGATAGATAATCTCACAATTGTAGAACTAATGAGAACATATCTTAATAAAGATTCCTCAGTTAAGATGGCCACATGGCGAAGAGAACACCCAGAAAAAAACCCAGTCCTCCATATCGAAGCATCAAACCCCAAAGCAGCACTCAAAAAAGCAATCACCGCAGCAACAAAAGATCTCGACAAATACTCTAGTGAGTTTAAGAAAGTTAAGTAACTCAATCACAACAATCCTTAAATAAATTCTAAGCTGCTTCTCAACATGCCAAACCCAGCAAAAATCTCAGCAGGCTCCTACGACCTGAACAAGTTCCTCTTCGGAGGATATGAAACAGACATCATATCAACAATCTACGGTCCAGGCGGAAGCGGCAAAACAAACTTCTGTATTCTAGTTGCAGTCAGCCAGGCAAAAAAAGACAACAAAGTAATTTACATAGACACAGAAGGCGGCTTCTCTCCAGAAAGAGTAAAACAAATATTAGCAGAACCAGAAACTCTTGATGAAGTTCTAAAAAAAATTATCCTGCTAAAACCAACAACTTTTGAAGAGCAGGAACTTGATTTTGGCAAACTTCTCAAGCACGTGAAAAAAGGCTATGTCTCTCTAATAATAGTAGACAGCATTGCAATGCTCTACAGACTAGAACTTGGAGATGCAATCAAAACAAAAGAAGATGAAAAAATAAGAGAAGTAAACAGACAGTTAGCACGCCAACTCCGAACCCTCAATGAAATAGCAAGAAAACAAAACATCCCAGTAGTTGTAACCAACCAAGTCTACTCCCAGTTCATCACAGATGAAAACAACGAACTGCAAAAACAAAAACAAATCTCAATGGTCGGCGGCGACCTTCTCAAATACTGGAGCAAGTGCCTCATCGAACTCCAATACTACCGAGGAAAAAGAAGCATAATCCTACGAAAACACCGCTCCCTCCCAGAAAAAACCCTTGCTTTTGAAATCATCGCAAGGGGGATTCGGAGGAAGGGTTTGTTTTAAATTTAGATGCCTCTTAGCTCACAAGCTCTAACATAAGCTTCACCAGCATCCAATTCCGCTTCAACACCATGATAGGCAACCACACCCCTTTGCCGAGCATTGCCATTTAAAATAGGATCAGTCCGCTCAGTACGTCCCCCTGAAAGTTGCCCATGCAATTTTCTCAAAAAAGCAAGTCTTTTCTCTCTTCCAGGATCTTCTTGATTTTCATCCATATATTTTTTTAGTAATCAAACTATAAAAACCTTGTTGTGATTAAGTCAACAACACTCCTCAAAACCAACAGAAATCTTGCCCAAGAATAAATAAGACAAGGCAAGATTTCCGCAATAACTATAAAAAATTAATCAATCAGAAATTAATTCAAAACCACGCAATTAATAATTAACTATTTTCTTTAACTTTTTCACCACCCTTCTTCCGACTAGCACACTCAGGATTAAAACAAAACAGAAAAATTAAAATACTTTAATATCTATTAAAAACCATGGCACTTGGAGCAAGGGATTTAGAATATGAAGCACTTCATCTTTTATACAGATCCGGCATAAAATTCCCTGGAAGAGAAGCAATTCCAAGAGATTTACCACCGGATTTTATTGAAAGATATTTTCCTGAATTATTACAACAAGGAGCAAGGCCTTGCAGAGAAGAAGATTTAGATGATCTTTAGGAAAATTATTTCTTTTCTTTCCCCTCCCACTTCTTCCGACTAGGACACTCAGGATTAAAACAAAACTTCCACGGACGACGCCCCTTCTTTAAACTGACAACCAAAGGAAAACCACATTCAACACACATCTCCTGTTTATTATCTTTGTCTCGCGCAGGTTTCATCAAACCTTTAGGAGGCAGACCAAAAGTAGTCTTACATTTAGGATACGCATCACACGAAACAAAAAACCTCTTAAACTTTCGCCCATACATAATTCTCAATCTCCCCTTCCCGCAAACAGGACACTTAGTCATCATATTCTCTTCCTTCTCCTTTGCCCAAACTTTCTCATTTGCATCTTCCAACGACTTCCCAATCGCCTCAAGATTTTTAGTAATATCCTTCGCAATCTTATTAATTGCTTTTTTAGATTTTTCAAGAACCTTCTCTTCCTGCTTTTCTAAATCCTTTTTAGATTCTTGAATTTTTTCTAAATCCTTTTCAATCTCCCTTGTCAGCTCTTCATCTAAAATAATCGGCGAGTGCGCCTTAAGTGTCTCCACCATCCTCAAACCAAGGTCACTAACCTCAATACTTTTTCCAGTAACATAACCTCTTTTACCCAAAGTATCAACAATGCTCGCCCGAGTTGCTTTTGTCCCGAGATTCTTCTTTTCTAAAGCCCGAACAAGCGAAGCAGGACTATATCTATTTGGCGGAGTAGTCATTTTCTCTTCAGTCCGAATTTCAGTAACATCAACATTACCCTCGATAGTAGGAATCTTTTCCTCTTTCGTCGTGTGCGGATAAACATTCATCCAATTTTTCTCCTTGATCTGCAAACCTCGTTTAGCAAACTTCAACCCATCAATATCAACAACAACTTTCTTGCTTTCAACAATCGCAGGCTTACAAAAACAAGAAATAAATCTCTTAACAATCAAATCATAAATCTTTTTCTCCCCAGCCCCAATCTTTCCCATCTCACCAGTCGGATAAATCGCAGGATGCGCAGGATCTTTTTTCTTTCCCTGAACAGGCTTTTTATTAGCCGCATACTTAACAAGAGTTGTATATTTTTTCAATTTCTTTAAAATATTATCATAACCAATATCTTCAGGATAATTTTGCGAAGAAGTCCTAGGATAAGAGATCACACCAGCAAGATAAAGTTTCTGAGCAGCCTGCATAGTCTGGGTCGGCGTCAGCTTAAACAATCGATAAGACTCTGTCTGTAAATTAGTCAAATCAAAAGGCAAGGGCGGCGCAACCCCATGGTCCTTAATATCTGTACTAGCAATACCTTTCTTACCTTTCAAATGTTTAAATTGCAACAACTCAGATTTCTTAGTCAAATCCTTAGGATACATCACCTCAATCTGCTCCCCATTAATATCTTTCACCAAAAGAAAAACCTGCCAATAAACTTCTGGTTTAAATTTCTTAATCTCCATCTCTCTATCATAAACAATTTTCAAAGCAGGCCCCTGCACCCTCCCAATTGAAAGAATTCTAAAATGCCCAGTAGAAGAAAGAGCTTTCATCAAACCACGAGAAAGATTAATCCCATAAAACCAATCTAAGTAGTGCCGAGTCTCACCAGCAATTGCGCTTCCCCAATTCAGCGTCGGCATCAAATTATTATAACTCTCTTCAAGAGCATCCTTAGTCAAGGTAGAAAACTTCATCCTCTTACAATCCTTCTCCTTCGCAATAAACCGCAGAACATTCCATCCAATCACCTCCCCCTCAACATCAAAATCAGTTGCCACAATAAACTTGTCAGACTGCCCAGCCAGTTTTTTCAAAACATCATAGTACTTTTTAGTAAACTCAGAAGCTTTACTTTTTCTTTCAAACACAGGCCTCCACTCCACTTCATAATTTGGAAAAGGTCCGCGCGCAGCAATCTGCTGAATCCCAAACAAGTGCCCTACAGCACACCCCACCAAAAACCGCCGACCATCCCTCTCAAATTCATAATAAGAAAGCTTGTTTCCATCTGTAACTTTATCATCCTTCGCCCCAGACAAGGCCGCAGCTATTTTTTCAGCTGCCTGAGGTTTTTCACAAATTATTAAAGTAGCACTCTTACCTTTTTTCACTTTAACTTTCTTAGTCTCTTTCTTCACCATCTTTTTTTCTTTATTTTCACCTTTTTTAAACTTAGGCATTATCTTCATCAGAATTATGATTATTTATATGTTTTGGGGTTTATTCAGAAACAGCTTCTTCTAAAGAATCATTATCTAGAACCCATTCACCATTTGTATCTTCATGGCAAGAAACAAATTTAACTCCATTAAGATTAAGAGGCATTCTACTTGCTACATCTGCAGCAGCCTGAGAATCCACAGAAGCAAGATCATAAAGAGGACCCCATAAATGCTTTCTAGCTTCTTCTAATTGTGGAAGAAAATCTATATTATACATTTATCTTAAAATAATTGGGAGTATAAATAGTTTTCTAATGAGATTCTAAGGTAGTACTGAACTTAGTGGTAGCAAAATGGGAAAGTGAACGAAGTGAACGGATTTTGCGAGGGGTTTAGATAACAAGAGCATTATAAATCAAAGAGAACAACCACCAAATAACAAACCCATAAATAAAACCAATTACAGCCCCCAAAATAGCCCCGCCCCAACTTACTTTATATCCATATTTTTTCCAAAAACTTGATTCTAAAAACTTAGCTACCTTAGAATATCCAGCAATCCCAGTAATTGTCGTTAGAAAAATTACAATAGCTCCAATTATCCCTCCAGCTATCCCAGCCATTACAGGATTAATTAAAAGATATTCTACCATGTTTAATTAAAGAGGAGGTTTATTATAAACTTTTGCTTCAAAACTTTTAATAATCCTTAATATAAAATTCGTTAAAGGTCTGTTAGATTTGACTCGGAATTACCCACCTTACGCCCCCGTCAAGAGTTGATCTTTCTTCATTCATATCCCGAAAAGTATTTTCATAATTTATAAGCGAATTATAAAACCGATTATATAGTTTTTGAAGAGGATCTCCCAACCTTTCAAATTCGTCTAATAACCAATGTAAAACTTTTGTTGGAGCACCTTCGAATTGAGACACCATACCTCTTCTAACAGTACGATGCTCTAATATATCCGCTTGCACTTCTAAAGACTCGCCCAAAATTGTTTGTAGCCTTTGTCTAGCTTCTTGGCTAGTTCCTGGATCTTCAATAACCCTCATGGCTCTGCGATCTGTATCATGCATTTTACTACAAGGAATAATTAGCATTTAAATAACTTTCGGAATAGTGGGAGTCAACCAAAGTTCCCGCCATGTAACAATCACAAACGCCGAAGGCGAATTTCCAAATTTTTTTCTCAACTCTTACTCACTACGTTCGTGGAGGAGAAAAAAATTTCCCTTAGGCCAGATATTAGCCATAATATTACTCGGCATCCACTAAATATAAATCTCAATGTAGTGATGGTTTGGAGGCGGAACTAATCTTGGGCTTCTCCTTCCATGCTTCGCCACTAATGCTCTCTGAGATGTTGATGTGTATAGAATATAAATTTCTATTCTTAAGTCAGCTTCACTAAGCAGATCATGAACCTCAGAAGGAGTTTCACCTTCAGCTAGCTTCTCTAAATCTTCACCTTTTGGAGATAAAGCAGTGAATGGTTGCGTAATAACTCCTTCCGCTTGAAGTTTTAAAAATAACTCTTTCCATTTTGCGTCTTGAAAAACTCCCGGAATCATTGAAGAAGTCAATAAATGATAACTTAAAAGTCTTTGGGTGGTGGCTGTCAGTGTGCACGCAGGTGACATATGTCACCCCCTAAAATAAACTAGCGAAATCAAAATAAACCTCTGCCGGAGTTTTGTTATTAAGACTTTTATGACTTCTAAAATGGTTATATCTCATTCTAAAAAACTAGAGATCATTATTGCAAAACTTTAATTCTCTTTTAATTGTTTGAAATAACCTTTCAACCTTGCCACAAGTTGTCGGGCTATGGACAGCACTTCTAATATGGTGAATTCCTCTTCGACAGCACCACCTATCAAATTTAGAATGTTTACTTTTTAGTCCATAAGCCGAGCCATTATCTGATAAAATTTGGCTCGGCTTTCCATGAATTTTAATTAAATCATCTAAAAGTTTCGTCACAACTTTTGTTGTTACTCTATTAACCGCAAACAACCCAATGCTAAAACGAGAATGATCATCAATAACAGAAATTAACCATTTGTCTTTTACTTTTTGATCACTATGGTCTATTTGCCACATTGTATTGGGATGTTCTCTTTCAAAGTGAACATAATTGTTTCTTTTCTTTTTTCTTTTACATTGCTCTGTTAATTTGTACTTATGAAGAATTTTATTAACAGACCAATGACTAACATTAACATAGTCTGCAATTCTTTCTTGACCCCATCCGGTTTTGGATCTAATCTCAAGAATCTTTTTTTCTATTCTAGAAGTGATCTTGTAATGAATCCTCTTCGGTGTTTTTGATTTGTCTCTCAAATCCCATTCAGTTTCATTAAGTCTTTTACTCCATCTATATAATGTTCTTAATGAAACTTCATATTCAAACTTTGCTTTCAATATCCTTCTACATTGATTATAGGAATGGCGTTTAATTCTTAACTTGAAAAATTCTTTCCTGATTTGTTCTTTTTTCATAGAACAAACCTAAAATCAAATGAGAACTAATTTTCGGTTAGCTACTGACATATGTCAGTTGCTTCTACAGGGTGGTGGCTGTCTGCGTCATACTAAACCCTTCGGGTACGGCTTAATCAAACCTCCAAAACCCGCCCCCACCACCCCACTCGCTCGTCTTTAAGACTCGCTCGAAAACTTTTTGAAAAAAGTTTTATCAAAAACTTCTTCTACCAAACCACCGCCACGCATTGATACTAAAGTGCGAAGCACATTTTGGCTTGCCGCGAGGCAAGCTTATTATAGCGTGCCCTAGCGGGCACGGAAGATCGCCTCCGGCGATTTAGTATCAACTAACCATCGATTAATTATCAGATCTCCAAAACCCTTCCTCGCCTCCCCACATTAAACACCCTCGTCTTCCCAATCTTCTCCTCAATACCCTCTGCTTCGTGAATATGCCCTGAAATAAAAACATCTGGCTTAAACTTGTCAATCGCAGACCGCAAAGCCTTGCTTCCCTTAAAACCAGAAAACTCGGACTTTGTCCCAGAAGCATGAACATGCGAAACCAGAATCTTCTTCCCTTTCTTAGTCTTAATCTTTTCAAAAATACTATTTAACTTAGCCGCAGCCCTTTTCTCATCCAACTCCAACTCAAAATCAGGATTCCCAAGCCCAACAATATCAACACCCTTGTAATTAACATAATAACCATCTAAGTTCTTCATCCCGTGCACGTTTCTCAACAAACCAGCCTCTGCACTTGTATCCCAATTTCCAGGAACAAACACAACCTTCTGCTTAGCCTTCCGAAACGGAGCAAGCACATCTACCCCCTCAATCGCCCCGTGAATATCTCCAGCCAAAACTACTAAGTCAACTTTTTCGCGCTTAGCTTTATCAGAAGCCTTCTTCGCAAGCTCCACACTTCCGTGGAAGTCGCCTGCTGCTAAGATTCGCAGTTTGTCTTGTTTTTTATGTGGTTTTGCCATATTCAAATTAAAGAATACTTTTTTAAATAACTTCCCATTTAAGTTATCATGAAGAGCAAGCAATATGATTTTAAAAAATCAGAAGAAAAGATAAAGAACTTTTGGGAAAAAGAAAAAGTTTACAAGTTCGACCCAAAAAAGAAAAACATCTATAGCATAGACACCCCTCCGCCATACATCTCCGGAAGAATGCACATTGGCCACGCCTTCTCCTACTCCCAGCAAGATTTCATCGCAAGATACAGAAGAATGAAGCAAGGAGTTTTCTACCCTTTTGGAACTGACGACAACGGACTGCCGACAGAGAGATTTATTGAAAAAACCAATAATGTAAAAAGCAAAAACATGTCAAGAGCAGAATTTATCGAGTTATGCTTAGAAACACTAAAAAAAGTAACCCCAGAATGCATTCAAGATTACATAGATTTAGGAATCTCCTGCGACTATGATATTTATTATTCAACTATTGACAAGCCAACCCAAAAGATTTCTCAAAAATCTTTTATTGATTTATTCAAAGAAGACAAAATCTATAAAAAAGAATTCCCAACTCTGTGGTGCACAGAATGCCAGACTCCAATTGCGCAGGCAGAACTTGAAGACAAAGAAGAAAACACCTTATTTTCAAATCTAAAATTTAAGGTAAATGAAAAAGACCTTTTAATTGCAACAACAAGACCAGAACTCTTGCCTGCCTGCGTCGCAGTTTTCATAAATCCAAAAGATAAAAGATATAGCTCTCTTAAAGGAAAAAAAGCAAAAGTTCCTCTTTTTAATTTTGAAGTTCCAATAATAAAAGACAGCTCAGCAGAAATACAAAAAGGAACAGGAATTTTAATGGTCTGCTCTTACGGAGACAAATTTGATGTTGAAGCAATCGCAAAGCACAAATTAAAACCAAAACTAATTATCAATAAAGATGGAACACTAAACACCACAAATTATAAGGGTCTTAAAATAGAACAAGCAAGAAAACAAATCCTAACAGACCTAGAAAAAGCAAACTTAGTAAAAGAACAAAAATCAATTGACCACGTCGTGAATGTTCATGACAAATGCGGAACACCGATAGAATTTCTTTCAACAGAGCAGTGGTTCATCAAATTATTAGATAAAAAAAATCAATTAATCAATCAAGGAAGAAAAATAAAATGGCATCCGGAATTTATGAGAGTGAGATATGAAAACTGGGTTAAGGGTCTTGAATGGGACTGGTCAATTTCAAGAGACAGACACTTTGGAGTTCCAATTCCAGTTTGGGAATGCAAATCTTGCAAAGAAATTATTCTGCCTAAGGAAAGCGAATTGCCAGTAGACCCACTGCAAACAAAAAAAATCTGCCCAAAATGCAAAAAACAAGCAGAACCAGAAACAAAAGTTTTAGACACCTGGGCAACATCTTCGCTAACACCCCAAATTGCATCTTCACTAATAAATAATAAGGTTCAGGTTCCATTCTCTCTAAGACCCCAAGCTCATGATATAATCAGAACCTGGGCTTTCTACACAATTGTCCAATCTCTCTACCATGAAAACAAAATCCCCTGGAATGACATTGTAGTATCTGGTTATGTCACCCTCGGCGGGAAAAAAATGTCAAAATCAAAAGGAACTGGGATTCAACCAAAAGAAGTAATGGACAAATATGGAGCAGACGCCCTCAGATTCTGGGCAGCAGGCTCAAAACTAGGTGAAGATTTAGACTATCAAGAACAAGATTTAGTAGCAGGAAAAAAACTAATAAACAAACTTCGAAACGCCTCGAGATTTGTCTTCATGAACTTAGAAGATTATCAAGCCCAAAAACCAAAACTAGAAAAAACAGACAAATTATTTTTAGAAAGTCTCGCGATAATGGCAAAAGACACAACAGATTATTTTGAAAACTATGAATACAGCAAAGCAAAAGCCCGAGTTGAAAACTTTTTTTGGAAAGATTTTGCAGACAACTATCTCGAAATAATAAAATACAGAATTTACAATGAAAAAGCAAGCAAAAAAATCTCTGCCCAATATACCCTCTATAAATCTCTGCTGACAATTCTAAAACTTCTCGCCCCAATAATGCCCTTCATCACAGAAGAAATTTACCAAACCTTTTTTAAAAAAACAGAAAAAACAAAATCAATTCATATTTCAGAATGGCCAGATTTCAAACCCACATCAAAAATCTCAACAAAAGACGAATCATTGCTCCTAAGATTTTACAATATTCTCTCAAAAACCCGCCAAGAAAAATCAAAAGCACAAAAATCAGTAAAAGCAGAAATTATCCTAACTCTTTCTAAAAAAGACCAAGAAGATTTAAAAGCAATGCTTGATGATTTAAAATCAGTTGTAAATGCAAAAGAGATTAAAGAAGGTAAATTCAAGGTGGAATTCTTAGACTAGTTAACCTTCATAGCCAACAGAAATTTAGCACAATAATAAACAAGATACTTGCTAAATTTCCGCAATAACTTTAAAAAATTAATCTCTTATGAAACATATACTAAACAACACATTTATTTTTAAACTCTTTTTTTGAGGTTCTTATATGCCAGAATCTTTAGAAAATAAAACAGAGGATGAAGAAGCGATAGCAGAAAGAGTAAAAAAAGTAATAACCCTCGTCAAAAGACATAATGGAAAAGGTGTTTTAATCAGAAGTTCTAAAACAGGAAAATATCATTTTGGAATAATAGATTTTAATGATGCTGCAGATAGAATGGGTTTTTTCAACACCTTAATCCCTCCCGAAAAACAGATAGGTAAACATAATTATTCAGAAGTATTAGAAATATATCGTGTTCACAAATATCGTCAACTTTTATAAACACCTCTTTCTTAACCAAAACATGGACCAAGCAAAAAAATACGAACTAGAGCAAACTGTAAAAGAACTAGGGGGATATCGAGGTAGGCACACAGAGCTAATAACTGTCTACATCCCAGCAGGCTTTGACAAAAACCAGGTTACAACCCAGATTGAAGATGAAAAAGGAACAGCTACTAATATCAAATCAACATCAACGAGAAAAAATGTAATCAACACTCTTGATAAAATCAGCCGCCACCTAAAGACAATCAAACAAACCCCGCCGAACGGACTAGCACTCTTCTCAGGGAATATCTCAGATGTTGAAGGAAAAGAAGACTTAAGAATCTGGGCAATTGAACCGGACATTCCAATCAAGACAAGAATGTACAGATGCGACCAAACCTTTGTCTTAGAACCACTCCTAGAAATGCTTGAGACAGATGAGGTCTACGGACTATTAATAATTGAAAGAAATGAAGCAACAATTGGAATTTTAGAAGGAAACAGAATTAGCATCTTGCAACGCCTTACATCAGGCATTCCTGGAAAAGTAAGAGCGGGTGGCCAAAGTGCAGCTCGTTTCGGTAGAATAACAGAAGGACTTGCAAAAGAATTTTTCAGAAGAGTTGCAGAACAAATGAAACAACACTTTTTTGACAACAACAAAATAAAAGGCCTCTTAGTCGGAGGCCCAATTCCAACAAAAGACGAATTCCTAGAAACAGGAAACTTAGTTACAAAATTAAAAGACAAAGTTATTTCTGTAAAAGACATTGGAGACACCGGCCTTCCAGGATTAAAAGATTTAGTTGGCTCATCTCAAGAAGAATTAGCAGAGCTTGAAATAACCAAACAAAAAAAGATTTTAGAAAAATTCTTCCTAACTCTTGCAAAAGAACCAAACAAAACAGCTTACGGAGAAACAGAAACAAAAATCCGCTTAGAACAAGGCTCTGCAGAAACTCTCATAATCTCCAAAGACATGCCCCTGGAAAAAATCAAACAGTTTTCAAAAATCGCCAACAGCATGGGAACAGAAATCTACATAGTTACAAAAGAAACAACAGACGGCATCCAATTTGATAATCTTGGAGGCGTAGGCGCAATCTTAAGATTCGCCGTAGCCTGAGGGGTTGGCGAACAATTTGCTCTTGGCTACTTTATCTATAATTTCCGAAGAGTGAATTGTGAGTAGCGATACTTAGGTTTGCAACTGCCTAATTATATACCCCACTACATAAAAACTTATATACCTTTGTTTTTCTAAGAAATTACAATGAATCAGGATGACATTGTTACAAAGGCTGAAGAATTAATTAAAAGTATTCGCAATCATTCAAAAGAACAGAAAGGATTATGGCAGAGAATACCTCATCTTGCTTTAGAAGCTGATGGCAAATTAGGTTCAGGTTTTAAAGATTATTATTCTTGGGCATACAATAATGGTTGTTGGGCTTTAGCATCAACTATTAGTAGGGGGCACTATTGTGTTTTAGTTGATCTTGCTACTGGAGAATTAGTTGATGCAGATTGTGCTTCTAGAAGAAAATTCAAACCTGCAAAAGATTATGATGTACTAAGACTTGCTCTTAATTTAGATAAATTAGATGCTCAGAAAATAGTAGCCTCTTTAGAAGAAGAAGCTGACAAACCAGACTATAATCGAGAATGGAGAGCTAAAAAAAGATCAGAACTCGGTTTACCAGAATTGTATTGTAGATAATCTTGGCTGTTTCTGAATATTCTCAATTTTTATATTATATAATCAACCACACATTTATTTAAAAAGGATTTTTATTAAGTCAAACTATGGCTGGATTTAAAATAACTTTTGTTTACGACGCTTCTGCGGTTGTTGCCAAACCACACGGAGACGAGCCAGAAGAGGTTCTTGGATCTTCTGATAAAAAAAAGCCAAGGGTTGCAACCCTTAGCGGACATTGTTTAATGGTCCGTGGAAGTATCCAGGGCGTTCCAGAAGTAAATTGGTCTTTTAGAGATTTTAGGGCACATAGCAGAAGGTTAAAGAATTATGAACCGGGGGGAGATTATCCCGTAGAGTTAAGCTATACAGCTCCAGCTCAAAAAGAACCTTATGAAGCTACTGTAAGGGGTCACAGAGAAATGGTGGAAAGTCATGCAGAACATTTTAGAGAATTATTGGCAAAAACAGGTATCGCCAGCAGTTCTGAAACAGACGGAAATATTCGAGTAAGAATGCAAGGATATTAGCGCTTCCCATTCCTTCTAACTTTTTCCCTCTTCCTACGAACCTTCTTTCCCCTCCTCAACAAAATAATCCAAACTACAATCAAAACCAAACCAAGAATTCCCACACCTATAATAACATAAACCCACAATTTTAAATAACTCTTTTTCTTACTAATCTCCGGCAAAGGCAGTTCAATTTCAGAAACATTCTCCTCTGCAGGTTTTTCATCAATCTTATCGAGATTTTCCTCTTTATCCGGAGATATTGAAACTGGACTATCGCCACCATTACCTCCCCCTCCGCCACCAGGACCGCCAGGACTTGCGCCATTATCCCCAAGTGAACAAGCACCGCAATCAGCTTCACATAAAGAACAATCTTCACTCTCATCACAAACACTATCCCCACAAAAACCAGTTGGAACAGAATCAAAAGGCACAATTAAATTAACAATGGCAATTGCATACTCACTATAAACCTCCTCACCAACAACCACCCCACCAACAGAAAAAACAACAATATCCCCGCCATCCCCTCCCTCTAAAATAAATTCTAAATCTTCTCCATAATTCCCTCCAACTACAAAGGTAGTTGCAGAAATTCCCCCCGCAATTTCAGCCATAACTTCAGCCCCATCAGCAACAACACTCTCATTATCATAAACAACACTCCCAGAAAAAATTTCAAATGTAGGATTTCCAACAGCATAACCAGTAAAACCTCCAGCACCCCCAAGCCCAACTAAAAAAACCATCAACAAACAAACCCAAAATATTTTTCCCATTAATTTCCAGTAATAGGTTTTAATTCAAATCTTTTATCTGAATAAACCCAGTAAGCCTCTTCTTCATTTAATTCACTCTCATCTCTAAGCTCTTCCAACCCCTCGGTAAAAATTCCTTTTTCATATCTAACAACTCTCACCCCATCCTTGCCCGCAAAAAATCTTTTCACCCTTACAGCTTTTGAATAAGTACCAATCAAATTCCATCCCTGTTCAACAACAATGCTCGGTTTTTCAAAACTATCACTTTCTTCATATCCCGAAAATTCAACCTCAAAATCTTCCTTAGCTATTATTATATAACCTTTCACAGGCTCAATAGTAAATTCTTCTTCCAAAGGAGTGTGAAGTTTCCATTCTCCATTATCATAAACTGCAATTGCGCTTATCTTCTCCAAATCATCACCAAACAAATTTTGAATTAAATCTTGTGCTGAAATCAAAGGCAGACTAAAAAAATTCCTCCCTTCTTTAAATTCAAAAACAATACTTTTTTGTTTCTTCTCTCCCTGTGCAACAGTTAAGAAATCAGAATAAACAACAATCTTCCCTGTCTCTCCAGTAAGAAGAGCTAAAAGTTCTTCAATCCAAGAAGACCCAACAGAAGCCTTAAAATAATATTCAGGAGGATTTTCATCTCTCCCATTATCATCATCCTGCCACTCTGCCTGCCAGCTTGTCTCAGCATCCTGCCCACTAACTACCACAGCAATATCACTAACAATCAAGTCATCCTCATCATCCTCCCATATCTTGTCATCTGGATTATCTCTCTCCCAAATTTCAACCCTAATTTTCTCTCCTTCACAAAACTCATTTGTAGAAATACGCAACTGAACAATTTCCCTCTCACTAGCAATCTTTTTTTCCCAAGAAGCGCCATTTATCAGACAAGCCCCATCACCACATTTTTCATCCATCTTTCCATCACAATCATTATCAATACCATCACACAAAGTCTCAAACTCTTCATAAGTTCCATCATTTAAATTTCCCTCATTAAGTTCATCTCCACAGCAAGTAGGTTCTCCTCCAGGAGAAGGAAGCTTTATCAAGCAGTCTTCCCTCCCATAATTTTCAAAAAATATGTTGAAATCCCTTATATCAACAACCAAGTCCCAAGTTAAATCAGCCCCTTCACAATAAGGAAAAATATCACAATTCACAGCCCCATAATTTCTATTAAAAATTTCAAGATCATCTCTGTTTACAGCCCCATCACCATTTAAATCAGCCCCTTCACAACCCTCATTAACCTTATGCAAATCCCAATTCCCACCACTATCTTCACAAGTCTTCTGACACAAATCAGCCTCTACTCCTTCATTAATCAAGCCATCACAATCATTATCAATCTCATCACAAATTTCCAAAGGTGCTTTTTCTATCTCACATCCGGAATTAACATCACAGACTCCTTTAGAAATAAACCCTGGAGAATAAATAATATCCAAACAACTTCCAGCCACCCCGCATAAACTATCATCTGGGATATGGATTATCTGTTGATTATTTTCATCACAAACATCTTCAGTACAATCAATCCCATCATCTCCATCAACAATGTTTCTAAAACATTTCCCAGTTAAACACCGGTCATTTTGAGTGCACCACAACCCGTCGTCACAGTGAAAATCATCTACACATTCAACACAAACTCCAGCAATACAATAAGGAGCGTCATCTAAGCATCCGCAGTCAGAAACACAACTCTGGCAGGTTTCATCATCATTGCAAACACCATCACCACAATAAGAAGCAACAACACAATTACCATCAACTAATTCACAACCATTGCCATCTAGATAAAGATTACAAAGGTTATTAACACACTCTTCATCAGAATAATCATCGCATTCAATAATTTCTAATCCGCAAACAGAGTCTAAGGCAACACAGTTTTCTACCAAAGGAATACTCCCTAAATAATAACATTCCTCCAAAAGATTACACTGATTATGACATTCTTCATAATCACACCCACTAAACCACCCATCACAATCTTCACAACTAGAGCAAGAACTTTGTACACACCCAGAAATAGGAGGTATAGCTCTTGGATTACATGTTTCCCAAGAGTTACAATTTGAATTCTCTGGAGTGTACTCACAAAAACCAGTACTACAAATATCTACAGTGCATGTTTTGCTGCAAACATCTTCAGTACAATCAATTTTATCATCACAATCTTCATCTATTAAACACATTCCTCTTCTATTACCTGCCCCCCCGCAATCCTCAGCACAATTACACTTATTTTCAAAATCCTCAGCACACACCCCATCACCGCAAGCAATACAAACTCCAAAACCCCCCATCATACTTTCACAAAGCCCCTCTTCATTTACTCTCGCAGGATTTTTCCCAACAAGACCTTCACAACAAACTCGCCTAGGAGACAAACTTCCCCCAAGCTCAACACAAGCCAACTTTCTTACATAGTCTAAACCACACACCCCATTATAAAACTCCAATAACTTACAACTTTCACCATCATCAAAAATACAATTACTTCCATCAGAAACATAACCCATATCTTCACAATAAAGAGGAACAAAGTTTGCAAATGCACTGGTAAAACTAACTAAACCAACAATTAGAAAAACTAAAATCACCACTCTTTTCATGTTTTTCCTAAGAAAACCGCAATTAAAAACATTATGCCTCTCAAGTAAACCTATAATTAACACAAGAAGTTTGAATAACATTAACTAGCCATAACATCCTTGAAGTTACAGCAGAAATTTAACCTATCTTAGTTTTATTTTGAAAGCCTAATTTTCTTTTTCTGCCCTAATAGAGTACACCTTTGGTGCAAAAAAAAGAGGCTATTAAAGTTCTGAGAACTCTGCAGAGCATCTTTTTCAATATCTCCTCTATGTTTCCCATAATTCCTAAATAATTGATTTAAACATTCACAACAACCTTTAAAATCTCTAAATCAATAAAATAACATGGAAGCAAAAGAGGAAACAACAAGCCCCGCAATCACAGAAAAAACAGCAGAAGAACTAGACAATGTCTTTGATGAAAAAGAAAAACAAGCACAAGAAAAAGTAGAAGCAGCCCTCTTCATCTCAGGCAAATTTCTCTCCCTCCAAGACCTAATCATGCTAACAGACATTAATCCAATAATGCTAAAAGAAATCCTTTACAGATTAGAAAAAAAATACTCCCAAGGAGCAATAAAATTAATAAACAAAAACCAAAACTACAAAATGGATGTAGCTGAAAAATACCACTATCTTATTAACAAACTTGCAACAGGAGCAGCAGAATTCACACGATCAGAACAAGAAACTCTCGCAGTAATTGCTTACAAACAGCCAATCAAGCAGTCAGTTGTAGTAAAAATAAGAGGAAACAAATCCTATGACCACATTCACAAATTCCGCGAGCTTGGTTTATTAATCGCAAAAAAACTCGGAAGAACAAAAGAACTCTCCCTCTCAGAAGATTTTTATAATTACTTTCATGTTCAAAAAAAAATTGAAAGTAAGAAATAATGAAAACAATTACTATAACTTACATAATTATGTTCTTTTTTGGAATTTACTTTTTACTTTTATTTTTGCTCTTACATTTCAAAAATTGGAACAAACTTTATGATTATCCGCCCTCAAAAAGATTTCCAACAATAACCTTTCTTGTTCCAGCATATAATGAAGAAAAGTCAATAGGCAATACAATTAAATCTCTTTTAAATCTAACATATCCCAAGGATAAAAAGAAAATTATTATAATTAATGATGGTTCAAAAGACAAAACAGCAGAAATTATAAGGGGGTTTGTAAAAAAATATAAAAACATTAAATTTTTAGATAAGAAGAATTCTGGAAAAGCTGATTCTCTAAATCAAGCATTAAAACTTGTGAATACAGAATTATTTGCAGTTACAGATGCAGATTCCTATCCTGAAAAAGAGGCTTTAATAAAAATGGTTGGTTTTTTTGAGCAAGATGAAAAAATTGCCGCAGTGACCTCTAGGGTTTTGGTTAAAAACAAAAATAATTTTATTGAAAAATATCAAGATCTTGATTATAACGTAATTGCTTGGACAAGAAAACTTTTAGATTATGTAGATTCAGTCTATGTTACTAATGGCCCCTTAAGTATCTATAATACAAAAGCTGCAAAAAAACTTGGAGGGTTTGATCCAAAAAATATGACCGAAGATATAGAAATCACATGGCATCTTCTTAGTAAGGGCTATCAAACAAAAATGTCTTATTCAGCAAAAGTTTATACTACCGTACCTTCTAGGATTAAACAATGGATCAACCAAAGAGTTAGGTGGAATTTAGGGGGATTGCAAACTATTTATAAATATAAAAAATATGCATTAAGAGAAAATATCTTTGGTTATTTTGTAATTACTTATGTTACTTTCTCATTTATTTTGGCTTTAATAGGCATAATCCTCTTAGCAAGGTTTTTCTGGTTAAAATTTTCAAATTATTTATTTTTATCCCCTTACCTATTACAAGGTTACAACCCCTTATTATTTTTCAAAATAGATTTTTATTTCACAATCTTAATAATTTTTGGACTATCTTTTTTAGCACTTAGTATAGTTTATTATAAACTTGCTCTAAGAGATTCTGAAAAAAGAGGCATTTTTGGAATTCTTATTTACGCCTTTGTTTACCGTCCCTTATACACAATACCTTTATTAATGTCTATTTATAAGTTAATAAAAGGAGAATTTGGATGGTATACGAAATAGTTAAATTAAGAAGTAAACATAGAATTTTCATAGAAACTTTAATTTTAACTTTTTTAATATTAATAATCGGATTATTTTTGGGGTTCTATATAGAATATAATCGAACGAAAAATATAATAGAAGATTACAAAAGTTTTGAAATAGAAGCTTTAAATTTAAGATTGCAAAATTATTATTATCAAACAATAGAACTTGCTGATTGCGATAGGGCCATCCAAGAAAATTTAAGATTTGCAGATGAGATCTATGAAAAAGGTTTGAAAATACAAAAGTATGAAGATGTAAATGAATTAACAGAAGACCTCTTACTTGAAAAGAAAAAATATGTTCTATTAAAGACAGAGCTTTGGCTTAATAGTATTTTATTAAAACAAAAATGTAAAAATCCATTTAATACCATCTCTTACATTTATACTCAAAATGAAAATTTTGCGAAGGAGGCAGAGCAAAGCGCAATCTCAAATGTTTTGGGAGAAATCAAAAAGGATAAGGGAAATGATGTAATTTTACTTCCAATTGCAGGAGATTTAGATCTTTCCTCTGTTAATCTTTTTTTAAGAGTCTATAATATCACTTATCTTCCTTCGATTGTGATCAATGAAGAAATAGTTTTAGAGGGCTTCCATGGTAAAGAAAAGATTGTCCAATACCTTAAGTAGAAACTATACAATCAACCACAATAATCAATAAAAACCCCCTTTTTCTCCCTTTTTTATGAGATGCAAAATTTGCAGCCTGTCTGACAAAGAAACAACTATCTTTGAAGGAATTTACGAAGGAGAAATCTCACCAATCTGTGAAAATTGCGCAGAATCAGAAAACATTCCCCTTATAAGAAAACCTTCTGAAAATCAGATAGTCTCTTCTGAGTCAAGCCAATCTGTTCGCGAAAGATTAGAGAGGATGTCCCTGGGAACAAGAACATTAAGCGAAGACCAGAAAGTTGCAAACAAAAATCTCGCAAAAATAAAATTCCCAAAAGAAAAGCAACACTCCGAACTTCTCATAGACAATTATTACTGGGCAATTAAGATGGCAAGAAGAAGAAAAAAAATATCAATAGAACAACTTTCAAAATCAACAGCAATCCAAGAACAAACTTTAGAAGAACTAGAAATCGGCCAACTCCCACCAAATTTCGAAGAAGCAATGAAAAAACTTGAATTGGTTCTAGATGTAAGATTACTAAGAGAGCACGAACTTGCACCAAGATTCATTCTGCCAGAACAAGATGTCCAAGAAAGAATACTCGCAGAAACAGAAGAAAAAATACATGCAGTTGAAAGAGGAGAGATTCCTGAAGAGATTCCAGAAGAAAAAAAACAAAAATTAGCAGAAATAAAAAAAGGAAACTTCGACTTTTCAAAAAAAGAAAATATCGAAAACATAACCTTAGCAGACCTCCAAGAAATGAAAAGAAAACGAGATTTAAAAGAAAAATTTGAAAAAGAAAAACAAGAACATGAAAATCTTTTCGGCGATGATTTGGAATTTGAAGAAATCGCAGAAGAAGATGAATTAGACGGCTGGGAAGAGGATGATTTGGAGGAGGACTGATTGTTTTTAAATTAGGTCAAATTGTTTCTTTTCCTTAATTACACTTAGAAAGATTTGGGATTGTCTTAGGTTATGATGCTTCTGGAGAAAGACAAGAAAACGAAGAACACCCAGTTCTAATTTATACAGAACTAAGAGATGAAGTTAGAATAAAACCTAGTTTAGTAAAAAAAGTTTCTGCTGAAGATATCCCTAAAGATACAGGAATCCCCGACCATGGAAGAGACGAATACTTTAAGAAAAGACGAAGAATTTCAGAGCTCTTGCAATTTATTGGGAATCTATAACAAAACAAAAAAATAAATAAGAAGGTGTAAAAATTAAGTAGACAAGCTCACTTCTTTTTCTTTTTTGCCTTTTTCTTTTTTGCCATGTTTGTTTATCCCAGAAATTTCCGAGACACCTCCTTTTTAATAATATTTTAGCACTCCCCTGTTTATTAATCTTTTTATTTTTAATTTTGTCGACGGAAAAACAGCTCAAAAGAAGTGTTAACTATTGTGAATTTTATCCCAAAAACCTCCAGAAAAACCTCACATCACCAAAGCCACACCACAATCACAAATCGCCGAAGGCGAACTTGGCGTGCCGTTAGGCACGCAAGATATAAGCGAATCGAAGATTCGCCAATATCATCTCCGATGTAATTATATAACCAATTAAAAATTTGAAATCATCCCCATTCCTCCGAACGATTTGCTCTTGGCTATTTTCTCTATAATTTCCAAAGAGTGAATCGTGAGTTAGCCGTTAGAAATATAAAATTTCTCACTACATCTCGTTTTGTTCAGAAGATTTATTCCCAGAATCATTTGAATCATAAAAACTACCTAAGGTATCTTGGGAATTATCAGGAGATAAAAGCTCTTCAGGCCACACAGGTCTTCCATGTTCATCTAAGATGGGCCTTGTTCTTGCACGATCCCTTACCAAACGCCGATATGATTTTTCACCAATCATTTTATTTTAAAAGCATCTATTTTTTTTATATCTTTCTTACCACTAAACTTAAATCAAACCTATCCCAGAGACCTCAACCGCCCAGGACGTGGCTCATAAATTAAACCCTCTTCTAATAATTTCTTAACTTCAGCATTAATCAAATCAGGAGAAGCCTCAGTATCCATAATTAACTGGTCAACATCAACACCACCATCAGCCTCTGCACTCTTAATCTTATCAAAAACAACATCACGCACAGGAGCATTTGCCTGCAAAGGAATATCTTTCCGCGAGTTCTGAATCTCCAATTTCCGAACAAGCAGCCACTTCGGGTCAACCTTCTTCACAATCTCCGGCAAAATATAAAGCTCACTATTCCACTCCCTAACATTCCCAATAATCTGCAAAGTATCTCCCTGAGTACAGTCCGTCAAAATTACAATCTCCTCTCCAAAAGCTTTCAACCGAATCTGCCCTGACGCATCATCAACAGTAACAGAAGCATACTTCTTCTCACCATCATTTACAAACTTATCAACAACATTTGCCAGAAGATTCACCCGCACAATCTTTTTATCTCCCAACTCCAAAAATAAAAGCCGAGCAGCAGTCTCCCCACCACCCTCAGACATCACAGGCTTTGACTTCAAAATATCTCCAACCCGCAACTTGTAAGCTACATTTCTCTTCTTGAACTCTTGATTTTCAAGTGCATCCATGTTCTAAGAAAAATGTTTTATTTTATAAGGATTGTTGTGGTTGAGTTAATATTAAGTAATCACAACAAACATCTTTATTATCATGAGAATGATGCTCTGCAAAACCAACAGAAATCCAAACTTATTTTATATGATTGTTTGGATTTCCGCAAAGACTAACAAGCCAAAACCATAATAATCAAAAAATCAACCACACAGTTATCAATAAACAAAAAAATTAAATACCTGTGAATCCTTAATTTATTATGGTTTATCTCCCACTAAAAGAAACATTTGAAGAATGGCAACAACTAAGTTGGGAAGAACAAAATGAAAGGCTAAGGAAAAACAGAGATGAATTTCATGAATGGGCTGAACAATTTTTAGAGCAATTAGATAAATCAGAAAAATACAGGAGAAAACATCCTAACCCTACTAAATTTTGTGATTATCAACAATCTTATGTAGATTAGTTACATCCTCCGCCCAAACCCCTCCTACCACACTCGTTTGCATACCCAATTTAAAATTTACTTTTGAAAATAAAATAACCCTCCCACCCGCCCTAAAATAGTCAAAAGTAAATTACCCCCCTCTCGCTCGTTCCCTACATACGTTGGACGTATCCCCGCCTAGGATTAAAAATATCCCCAGCTTTTTTCAGCTTGTCAATTGCCTCTTCAAACTCATCTTTATTCATCTTTCCTTCAACAGCCTTCTCAATCTCTTCCATTGGAATAAGTTTTCCTAACCTCTCTTCCAACTTAGCCAGCACCTCTTTAATAATATGAATCTTTCCCCTCTTTGAAGCAGGCATCCCAGAAATCTTATCAATATCAAAACTCTTCGTCTCCTCATCATAACCAACCTGCATAAGATAAAATCTCATCAACGCAATCGCCCTCTTTGCATCATTAATAGTTACTTTTTTCCCAAGCCTTGACTTTGAAATCCCTTCAGCCATCCTAATCAACGCCTCTAACTGACGCGCAGAAATCGGAATCGGCCGCAAAACTTCATCACTAATAGTCGGCTGGTTCCTAAGAGTAACATAAAAATTCTTAATCTCATCCATCGCAGATTTAGTCAAAATAGGACGGCATCTCTGACGCGCATAAGCAATATATTTTCTCAGCAAAGGCTTATCAATCAATTCATAATTAGTCTCCTGCTTGTGCTCCATCAAAACATGCGACGCAATCAACTCATCTCTCTCTTTATTTGGAATATCTCTCAAAATAAAAATAACATCAAAACGATTCAAAAGCGAAGGAACAAGATTAACCTGTTTAGCAATCATCTCAGTCGGGTCAAACCTGCCATACTTAGGATTTGCAGCAGCAAGAACAGCAGTCTCAGCACGAAGTGTAGCTTGAACATTAGCCTTAGAAATTGTTACAGTTTGTTGTTCTAATGCCTCGTGCATAGTGCTTCTGTCATTCTCATCCATCTTCTCTAACTCATCAATACAAACCACTCCTTTGTTCGCAAGTACCATAGCCCCAGCCTCCAGCGACCACCCTCGCAAAAACTCATCACGAACAACAGTTGCAGTCAAACCAGCACCAGAAGCAGACTTGCCAGAAACATACCTTCCCTTAGGAGCAATCCCAGAAATATACTTCAACATAACAGACTTAGCAACACCAGGGTCGCCAACAAGCAGCACATGAATATCCCCCCGAGTCCAAGTCCCGTCACTCCGCATCTTCTTAATCCCGCCAAACAACTGCAAGGCCAGAGCCTCCTTAATTTCCTTATAACCCCAAACAGAAGGAGCAATACTCGCAACAACCTTATCTAAAATCTTTGGGTCTGCAGCCAACTCCTTAATCGCCTCCTCATCTTCCTCATTAATTTCCAAATCCTCAAAACTCTCTTCCAAAGGCATAAGATTATTTGCCTCAATTGCCAAATCAAAACGAGTTGAAAGAGCTCCAGTTGCAAGATGAATTGTAATCTCTTTTAAAACCCCAATAATTCTCACCTTACTCCCAGGAGCAGTCTTCTCCTCCATCTTCGGCTCAACCAAATCCTCTTTAAGAAAAACACTCATCCTCTTTGGCTGCTCCCCGCCATCTAAATCATCAGGACTCTCCTCAATCACCAATCTCTGAGCATCAACCATATCTTTAGTCAATTCCCGAAAACCCCCCCTCCGCCCACACGAACATCGCGACGGCTCCTGAAACTTCTTGCCAATCTGCAAAACAGAAATAATAGTTCCGCAAGAAGGACACTCAAACCTTGCATTTATAACCTGCGGTCTAACTTCTGAAGCCTGCCTAACAATGCCCTCAATTGCAATCATCTGCCCAAGATGTTTCGCCCGAATATATCTAATCTTAATACTCTGAGAAGCAGAAAGAGAGCTCATCCTAACACGCGGAGCTTCAATAAGATTTGACTCAGTCATAGCAAGTTCCAGTAGTTGCAAGGTTTCCTCAGGTTTCAAAATAACCTGCTCAGCAAGAACAGGCGACTCCTCAGAAAGTGCCTTAAAATCAATATGAACCACTTTATCCCCCCGCCGAGAAGACTCACCAATTTCCTTTTTATAAGAATTAAGAAAGTTCTTCGCCTCACTAAGTAACTCTTCCTGCTTCAGCCCTGGCTTAACACGCTCAGGAGCATCTACCTCTTCAAACACCTCTGCCATGTTATAAGAAGTCACACGGGGTTTTTATAAATTTATGGTGTGGGGTATATATGTTAGTTCCTATAAAGCCCTTGTTCACGAGCTCTCTGTTGGTTGATGTGGTATTTTATAATATGGTCTTCCCATTGCTCAGGATCTTCTTGCCTAGAAGAATAAGGGCTTTCAACAGGTTGTTGAGAAAAAATTGTTTTCAAATTTTCAGGAACCCTTTTCCAATCTTCATAAGCTTGAGGGATTTGTAATGCAATCAAGGCATATATTGCTCCGATAAAAATCTTTGTGTAGATATCTACAAATTTTGAAACTCTCCGCATAGCAGCTCTTTCTGAAGCTCTAAGTTCTTCTGCACATCTTTCAGTTTCTTCAACCAGTTTGTCTTTAAGTTCCATCTTCGTCAACCAAAAGGAACCCCTCTTTTGCGATAATACTCACTAAGCTCTTTATTCATCAGCCACCTTCCATACCACTCAGCCACTCGGTCCCTCATATCAGCTTGATGAAGACTCTTTTCACGCTTAATTCTACCAACTTCTGTACTAATTTGAGGTAATCCAACTGCTAAAATATCCCAGTATCTTTTATAATAAACTCCACAACCGTTTGTGGAGGGGGGCAATCTCTTTTCAATTGTTCCATCGGGGGAGATAATAGCGTAAGAGCCATCAAGAATCTGACAATTAATCAAACCTTCCCCCCTTTGTCTGTCCAAGATAAGAAGGTGTCCTCTTTCATATCTTTCACTGCTGCAGGGATATTCAGGATCAACCGGCTCTAAATCATCTCTCTTAAGCAAAAGTGCAGGTTTTCCACTAAATAATCCTGTTCGTAATCCAATACGCTCAGGCAGACTACGAAGAAAATGTATTAAACGTTCTTCAGGTTCCATATTCTATTTTCCTCTCTCCAAAACATTTATTTTCAACTCAACAATGGTTCCAGGCTTCAATTCACATTCAAGCAATCGAGGCACAACTATAATCGACTGATTGCCGTGTTTTGCAATTTTCTTTGTTATTGTGAATTGTTTTGTTTGTTTTTCCATTTTAAATCAACAGAACTTTTCGTTTAACTTCATCATTCTTATATTTTATTTCAAGATTAAATTTAGATCCTCTCAATAGCCCAATTGTCCCAGCAACATCCCACATAATATCTCGAAAGTTGTCTTGTGGCTCTAACATAATTTGATAGAGACTTCCTTCAACATGAAACACTCGACGCATTGGGTATCTATATGGCGGAGTGTACTCTAAAACCCGTTCACGCTTATAACCAATCTCTTTTCTTTTTCCCTCCTTAACTAGATGAGGAATCTTCTTACTTGATTTTAATCTCGCTAAAACCGCAAAATAAGGAGCTTCGTAACTTGAAAAAATTCCCGGTTTTGTTTTCTTTCTTTCTGTTACAGATTCAACTAGTACATCTAATCTTTGTTTTGTAGCTTTCTTTACCATCCCCCAATAACAACCACCCAATATAAGAAACATTGCATCAAAAACTAAGCCATAACAGTAAAACTTATAAACTAAATTACCTAAATATCTTAAATGGTAAAATTAGACCTCAAAGACCGAAAGATACTTTACGAACTTGATATTGATAGCAGGCAGTCTTTCAAACAACTTGCAAAAAAAGTTGGCCTTAGCAAAGACGCTGTTATCTATAGAATCAACAGATTAAAAAAAGAAGAAATAATAAAATACTTTCAAACAGTTCTTGATGTAGGAAAACTAGGATTTATTTCTTTCCGCCTCTATTTAAAATTTCAAAACACAACACAGCAAAAAGAACAAGAAATAATTGACTTTTTCAAAAAACAAAAAAATATTATTTGGATTGCATCAGCACAAGGCGATTATAATATTGGAATGGCAATATTAGTAAAATCAATAAAAGAGATGAATCAGCTATGGAAAGAAGTTTTAGCTAAATATCTAAATTATATTGAAAAAAGATGGCTCACAATTTTCACAAAAGTCGCCTATTACACAAGGCCTTTTTTACTAGATAAAAAAATAAATACAAGAGAGTATATTTGTATCACAGAACCTGAAGAAATCAAGATTGATGAAAAAGACATGCGGATTTTAAAAATCCTCGCTCCAAATGCAAGAGCTTCAGTTTTAGAATTAGCAGAAAAAACAAAACTAAATCCTAAAACAATCACATCAAGAATCAGACAATTAGAAGAAAAGGGAATTATAATTGGTTACAGAACAATGTTTGATTTAGAAAAACTAGGTTACCAATTTTTTAAAATCTTTCTAAATCTTCACAACACAAGCCCCACAAAAATAAAACAACTAAGAGAATTCATCAGGCAACACTCAAATATAATTTATGACAACGAAGTTCTCGGAGGAGGAGATATCGAAATAGATGTCCAACTTAAATCATTAACAGAGCTAAGACATTTATTCACAGAAATAAAAAACAAATTTCAAGACCTTATTAAAAATTACAACTACATGCTTTTTTACAAAGAACACAAATATGTTTTCCTTCCTGTTTAAGTCTTCACAACCCACCACCAAAAAACAAAAACCTTAAATATCTTACTTTTCTTACATATAAGAAAATGTCAGAAGAACTCAAAGAAATAAGAACTGCAAAAATCACAAGCAAAGGACAGATTTGTATTCCAAGTACAGCGAGAAATCTAGCAGGTTTTAAAGAGGGAAAAAAGGTGAATATATTAGTTTATCCAGACAGGGTTGAATTGAGACCAATGGAAAAAGAAATGAGTGAGGCTATGATGTGCATGCTTGCGAGTGAAGATGTATTGGCAGAAGCATGGAACACTCCAGAAGAGGATGAAGCATGGAAGGATTTGTAAAAGGTGAAGTTGTAATCTTCCAATTCCCATTTTCAGATAAATATCTTTCTAAAAAAAGACCAAGTTTAGTTGTAGCAAATTCAAAAGGAAGACATGTTATTCTTGCCCAAATTACCGGACAACCTCGACCTGATCAAGATTTATTAGAACTAAAATCTAAAGATTTTCAATCTGGAGGAATAAATCGTGATAGTTTTATTAGACCCTCTATCTTGTTCACAATTCATAAATCAAGAATTAGCTACAAAGCAGGAAAACTAAATCAAGAAAAAATAAAACAAGTTGAAGAAAAATTATGTGAGATTTTTACAAGATAATTAAGTCTTCACAAACCGCAACTCGCACCCAGGTCTCGTATCATATAAAAAATAGTCGAGACCTAAACGCTCGCCCCCCCAAAACCCCCAGAAAAAATCTCACACCACCACCCCCAACCCACCAGTGAGATTTTTTCTCCCCCCAACAAAACTTTTTGAAAAAAGTTTTATCAAAAACTTCGATTGAAAACCCCCCGCCACCGCCACGCATTGATACTAAACCGTGCGAAGCACGGCCCGGCGTGCCGCTAGGCACGCAAGAGATAAGCGAACTAAAGGTTCGTCCATATCATCTCCGATGGCGCGACCTTCGGTCGCGCTCATCATATAACCAATTAAAAATTTGAAATCATCTCCATTCCTCCAGTCGCTCACTCATCTCTTCGTTCGCTTCCTCAGTAGTTTATAGTCAGTTTTTAACAAACCGCGCCCTACCAAAAATCCCCTTTTCATGTCCCACCTAAAATGTTTTTATTTTCTTCTTGCATTCTTTATATTTGTAATAAATTTATTAGAATGAATAATAACTAGCGTAGTTGCTAATAAATCTCTCACATCACTTTTTTCAAAAACTTCATAAAGTGCCTTTTTTGCCCTCTTCCTCTGATGTTTTAAATAATCAAGGCAAGTTTGAAAAGTTCCTGTAGAATGTAGTAATTTAATCGCTTCATCAGGCGGTAGCCCTTTTAAACCAGATTCACAGATTCCCGTTCTTGTTGCCAGAAGATATACAGGTAGTGTTAGTTTTCCTTGTCTTAAATCTGACAATTGGTCTTTGTATGGTTTTTCACAAACTTCTACAGACCTCTCAGCAAGTGCAAAATCCCCTAAATCATTAGATACTTGCAACCCAGAACCTAATATTTCGCCGACATCATATAAATTTTGGTTTTCATTCCCTGAAATTCTTGACCCATTTAATAAACATTGTCCATAAAATTCTCCAGATAACCAATGGCATCTCCTCTGATAGTACGCCATGAAATCCCCATAAGAACTAAATTGGGATAGATTGTCTAATGTTAAAACATTTAAATCTAAATCTTGCCCCCTATAAATCGCCCGGTTTATTCTTGATAAACTTTCTACAACGTCCTCCAATCCCCTTTCCCTTAATATTTTTTCAGCAGTCTCTCTTAATTGAAATCCTCCAATAATTAAATTATCCTTGTCTCTTTTTTCCTTATCTCCTCCTTTTTCATCAAATATCCAATTTATAACATAGCTTGAACAATTAAGTAGTTCATAACTTGCGCACAAAGGAGCAACTTTCCTCCAATCGTTCCCGCCGGCAATTTCATATCCTAATTTTACAAGCATACCCCTAAGTCTTGGTTTTCCTAATCTTGATTTTGGCAAAGCTCTCGCTACTTCAACTACCGTTCCTAAACAAGGTTCGATTAGGTTGTCTGCTTCTCTGGAGGTTTCTTTCATTACTTCAAAGTAGTCTTCTCCAACCATAGAGCAAACTACTTGAAAATATTCATAAAATTTTACCCTTTTATAGAAGGTTTTTAATATTTATTCAGAAATTAGCTTAGGAATTAATTTAGCTTCTGCTTTTCTTAAGTTTTCTCTAAAAGTTGGTTTTGAAACTTTTGCGATTTTTGCGAGTTTATCTAAACTTATTTTTCTAGGAAATAAATAATAACCTGATTGATAAGCTAAGGTAATAGCTTCTTTTTGCTTTTTTGGTAAACTTGGAAGTAATCTTGATACATAAATATTATCTAATTTTCTTTCAATAAATGAAAGAATTTTAAAATATTCAGTAGTTTTATTTTTTTCATATCCTTCGATTAAATTCATAAGAGGTTTTTTATCCCAGCATGCAACTTCAATAACTTCATACCCATCCTTGCCTAAATATGCCGGGGAAGGATACAGGAGTATTGAGTGATATATTGATTTGTATATTATAAGATCTTTTCTATGTTTTGCTAAAACAAATATTACCTCGCCATAAACTTCTATTCTTACAATTTTTTTATGATTTTTCAAATATTTTATATATCTCTTAATTTTATTTACATTGCCAATTAATTCTTGAATAGACGAAGTATAAATAAAATTACCTTTTATATAATTTCCAATATGATAAAAATGAACAGAGAGTTGTAATTTCTCTAATTCCGGTGCATAAATGCAATCACTATGTTTTACCTTAAATTTAAGATACCACATACCCTTCCATAGAAGGGATAGCTATATAAATTTTTCTGAATTTTTCTCCCTAAATAATTTCCATCCCTCAACCCGCTCGTTCGTCACCTCACCCGTTCCCTCAAGTTTTCACAAACATAGCCCTGGCAAAAATCTCCTTTTCATCTGTCCTCTTAGCAATCTCAATTCAAAGGCGTTGCAAAGCAAAACATTTAATTAGTAAAAAAGACTTATTTAATTATGAACAAAAAAAATCTGCTTGTTGTAGATAAGAAAGATAATATTCTCCTAAAGGAAACAAGAAAAAAATGCCATACAAATGAAGGTATTTTGCATAGAGCAGTTACTATTTTTATTTTTGATGATTATCATAATCTGCTTATTACAAGAAGATCAAAAAATAAAAAATTGTGGCCAGAATGTTGGGAATCTTCTTGCTCTACTCATGTCTATGAGGGCGAAACCTATGAACAGGCAGGAGAAAGAAGATTGCCTGAAGAATTAGGATTTCGTTGTAAACTAAGTTCTTTATTTAAATTTAAGTATAAGGCAAGATATAAAAATATCGGCTCTGAAAATGAAATCTGTGTTTTATTGGTTGGAAATTATAGGGGTAAAATAACCCCAAACCCTAAAGAAGTTTCGGATTATAAATGGATCTCTATAAATAAATTAAATCAAGAAATTAATAAGAAAATATATACTCCATGGTTAAGAATTGCTCTTAGGAAATATAGAAAGGGAAAAAAATCCTTAAAAAAAATAAGTTATCAACAACGTTTGCGATATTTTGATAAGTTAAGAGAAACGTCAGCTTTAATAGATCTTTATGTAAAACAATTTACTGGGAAATATATTCAACTTTCTAGCGAACTTAAAAGCAAAATTCTTAAGAGATTCCGTTTTAGAAAAGCGAAGTTAAGACCTGCCCAGATTAGATTAGCTTATGAACTTGTAGGGGGTAAAGAATGGGAAGAGATAATCCCTGCCTGTGCTTCAGTAGAAGTATGTGATACAGGTTACTATTGTGCTGATGATGTTTTTGACGAAGGTGTAAAATCAAAAGATATGTTTATAGCAAGTCATTTACTATCTTCTATCGCTCATGCGATGATGTGTGAAATGGCTAAACAGACAACAAAGAGTAGATTTCAGGAAATCATAAAAACACTTAACAGGTTAGATGGAGATATCTATCAAGGATTCTATATAGATTTAGATATGATTAATAAAACTGATGCAAAATATTATATGAAAAAAGCATATGCGTATAATTATTGGGAACATATTTTAAAAATAGGTGCTCTTCTTGGAGGAGCTAATTCCGAAAATACTAAAAAAATAGCAGAAATAGGAAAGAATATTGGAATAGCATATACAATCGCTAATGACACTTGTGATTTTGGTAAACCAAAATGCAGTGATTTTGCCTTAGGTAAAAGAACTCTTCCTATACTCTTTGCATTAAAAAAATCTAGCAAAAATGATAAAAGGATATTAAAGTCCTTGATAGGAAAAGGAAGTTTCTCAAAAAAGCAAATAGATATAATAAGAACAATTATGGTAAATTGTGGGGCAATAAAATATGGAAAATCAAAAGCTATAAAATATTGCGAGAAAGCTTTTAAGATTTTGAATGATTTTCCAGATTCTGAGGCAAAAGAATTGTTAAAATTTGCAACAACTATGACACAAAAAAATAAATATTATGATATTTTAGAAAAATATAGAAGGTGATTTATACTATACTTCTAAGCCGCTCACTCATCACTTCACTCGCTTTCCTTATAGCAATTAATTTTTTACAAAAAGTGGTCTCCCCCAAATCTCCTTTTCAAGGGTCTTTTTAGCAATCTCTACAAGCCTATCCCCACAAAAAACAGCAAAAATCTCCTCATTCTTCAGCTTAGGAACATCTCCAACAACATCTTTTTTAAAAACAGGCTTTCCAGTTAGTAGCTGTTTTAAAGCACTCTCTTTAACAAAAACAATAGGCATAATTTTCTTAACAGCCTCCTCACCAGAAATCAGCATTCCCCTTAACAACCCAGAATCACCACCCTTCCAAGCATCAACAGCAGAAGTAAAA
>CAZWNN010000001.1:0-48572 GCA_964635935.1 Candidatus Woesearchaeota archaeon | reverse complement strand
TGAAAGTTATTTGGATAATTACTAAACTTTTTGGGGGGTGGTAATTTTTATAAACACAAATCCTTATAAATTTGAAAATCATAAATGATCATGAAAAAAGAGGAGAAAGAAATAAAACGTGACCCAGACAAGCAGATTGTTGAATCTGTTAAGAGCACTATTCCGCAGGCTTTTTTTCCGAGTGGGAAATTGGTGGCTGAGATTTTTGGACTCATATTTATTATTGCTTTGATTTGGAGTGTGATGGGTACTAATATTTGGGCGATGGGTGGGGCTGGTGCAAACCTTTCTGTTGATATTGGATGGCCGTGGGGTTTTTTAACTTTGAGTGCTGAGCAAGGGGATGGACTTCCAATTGATTTTGTTAATTTAATTTTAGATATGCTGCTGTATCTTGTGGGGGCTTATATTATTTCTGTTGCAGTTACTGTGATTAGTTCTGGTTTTAAGAAAGGACCGAGTGTTGCTGTGAGGAGTAAGAAGGAGGAGAAGATTGTGGAGAATTTAAGGCGGGTTGGGGAGGTTGATAAGTTGTGATGAAAAGATATTTTGGTTTGTTGGTTGGGATTATTTTATTAGTTGGGCTTGTTTCTTTTGTTGGTTCTGGTTCAGATTTAATAGGGGAATTGAGAGTGACTACTGAGCATCCTTTTTTAGTTGGTGGTGAGTGGGTGGTTGCTAGTGAACTTAATATAGGGGATGAGTTGACGACGGTTGATGGTAAGTTGGCTCGGATAACTTCAATTGAAAGAGTTGTTGATGATGTTGAGGTGTTTAATATTGAGGATGATGCGGGGATTAATAATTATGTTGTTGGTGGTGGGGTGGTTGTGCATAATAGTAATGGGATTTTTAAAAAGCCACTTAAAGAAGTTCTGGCAGAAATGGAATTACAACATACAGGGCGTACACTAACTGAAAGAGAACTTTTGTATTTAAATTTAGAAAATACTTGGCCAGATTATGCAATTAACATAGGGGAAGTGTGGAAGAATGCTCCGAGACTCAAAGCAATTTATGATAACATCCCAACCTTAAGGGGTAAACAAATATTTGAAAAAATGATAACAGAAACTTATGTTACTCGATTTCATCGTTGGGCTTATCTTGATGATTTTAAGGTGTTAGGGGAAAAATTTCAAGGTATTGGAGGATTTCATGACATACAACATAGGATTATAGTTGTAAAAGGGGGAGATACGGGGTTACAAGGCGCTTTAAGGAAGAATGTTCATGAAGCACTTCATTCATGGGAAATTGCAAATCGTTTTGCTACAACAGATCCAAAAAAGTTTTTTACAGTTTATTTTAATGAAGACTTGGGTGTGTGGTCAAGATTCCGTCCAGTAAGATGTGCAAAGATACATTTAGCAATCTCCTCCATGAATGCCCCAGCACTTGAAGAATTAAATGCCTATACTGCAGAAAGTTGGATAAGTCCAATGATAATCGAAGGCAGACCTGTAACTCAAACCTCTAAAAATATTTTAAAGATTTATCATAATATTGCTAAAATAAGTTCAAAAGACAAAGGCTATTCTTGGGGAAATGTTTTTTCTTATTCTAGGACTCCGGTAGATTCTATTAGAGATAACATTGAATTCCAACCTTCCTTTGATAAGTTTTATGAAACATTTAGAACTAAACCGTAAAAACACAAATCCTTATAAATAAAAGAAACATGGAAATAACATGAAAAGAAGTGCGATGGTTTTGATAGTTGTTGTTGTGATTGCGCTTGTGTCTGTTGGTGCAAATCTTACTGGGTTTTCTATTTTTGGAGATATTTCTGATTTGCTTTTTGGGAATGCTGCTGAAGTTGTTAGGAGTGTTGAGCAGATTGATGAGAGTAATTTTCTTGTGACGCTTGATGTTGAGGTTAAGGATGCTGAAGAGAAATCTCTTGGGGTGCAGGAGGTGGCTTATATTCCAGCTTGTTCAAATGTTTATGATATTTCTGATGGGGGTGTGGAAAAGTTTGGCAATATTATTGAGTGGATTTTTGTTAATGATGAGTTAGGTTTGGAAGCTGAGAGTTTGGAGAGTAAACAAGTTAGTTATAAAATTAGGTATGAAGAGTGTTTTAAAGAGGAGGAATTGTGGGGGTTGGAGGATGACTTTGGGGGGGAAGAAAGTGGGAGTGGAGGAATTACTGGGTTTGCTGTTTCTAGTATGGGGCCTCGTTGTGGTGGAGCAGATATAAATAACGACGGGATTGTTGATGAAGATGATTTGAAAATTTTAAATAAAAATTATAAAGATTCTAATTGTAAGGCGCCTAGTTGGTGTGGGCAGGCAGATATAAATCAAGACGGAGAGGTTGGTTATACTGATTTTGAAATTCTTGCTGCGAATTACGGACTGACTTGTGAGGCAGAAGAGTTAGCTGAATGTTTGGTTAATTCTGATTGTAGGGAGACAGAGTATGAAGATTGGGAGAATTTTTGTGAAGGTGATGATGTTCATAAGAAAAGAAAGGTTGAGAGTTATTCTTGTGTGGTTGAGGAGTGTAAGAAATCTACTGATTATGAAGAGGAGATTGTGGAGAGTTGTGAGTTTGGGTGCGGGGCTGGAGTTTGTCTTTCTGAGTGCAGTGCAGATGCTGATTGTGCAGAGAGCTTTTGCGAAGATGGAGCTGAGATTGTTTGTGATGGCGGGGATGTTTATGCAGTAAGTGTTTGTCATGATTTTAATTGTGTTGATGGGAGTTGTGCTGAATCTGAGAGTGAAAGAAAGGTTCTTGAAGAGGCTTGTGAGTTTGGTTGTCGGGGGGGGTTGTGTACTTTGGAGCCTGTAGAAGTTGAAGGCATATCTTTTGAAGGTTATTGGATTACTGCTGATGATAAAGGTGAGATAGAGGGGGAGGTTTTTTATGAATAGAAAGATTTTAATTTTGCTGCTGGTTGGGATTATTTTAGTTGGCGGGGTGGGGGTTGTTTGTGGTTATCCTGCTTGTGAGGGAGAACTTTTACCTTCTGAGGCTGGTTGGGGTGCTTGTATTGGTTTATCTGAAGATATTTGTAAAGACACTTATATTCAACCACATTCAGATAGTTTTGGACAATGTAGATGGATTAGTGGATGGTTTTCTGGAGGTTATTGCTCTCCTCCGGATAGGGTACAACAATGTAATCCTTGTGGGACTGAAGAAGATGAAGAGTGTATAGTAGATAGTGATTGTGATCTGAACGTCATTGATAAAGAAAAATATAGTTGTGAAAATTGCAAGTGTGTTTTAATAGAAGAGTGTGGAAATTCTCTTATTGAGGGGGAGGAGGATTGTGAGATTAGTGATGATGTAGAAGATAAGGATGATTGTGGGGTTGGTGCAGAGTGCAAGGATTGTAAATGCCAAAACTTTGATAAAGATGGAGATGGTTATGGGCCTCCTCCGTATGGAACTGATTGTTTTGATGAACCAGGAGAATTAAGAGCTGGGGCGATTCAAGGAGATATTTGGGGAGAGAATGTTTGTAAGGAGATTACTTGTTGTAAGTATCTTTTTGATGGGGAGCCTAATGAGGATAATGAACATTTGCAAGGCAATAATATTTATAGATGGACAGACGGGCCTGAAGTTTGTATTAATGGTTCAGATGAGTTTTCGGAATATGTTGGACCCATATATCTTCATAGTGGAGAGTTTCCAAAGGGGGAGAAGGTGGAGGATAGTATTTGCTATGCAGAAGCAAGTAAACCTAAAGATAAGACTAAACTTATGAATTCTAGAAATATTGTTTGTGGTAATTTTAAATATGCTGCTTGTGCAACTTGTGTTTATCCGCATAAGGATTCAGAAATTTATTGCGATGGTGTGGATAATAATTGTTATGGGTTGGAAATTGAACCTTCTTCTAATCCTTTGGTGGGCTGGAGATGGAGTAGTGATTATTGTGAACCTGGGTCTTCTAATAAGTGTATGACTGTTGATGAAAATGTTGTTTCTACTAGGGGAAGATGGGAGGGGGCGAGGACTCCTTACTCTAATGAAATCTGTGTTATTTCTGCTGGAGGTAATATCGGGGCTCCTAAGAATAAAAATGATGAAGATGGAATTGATTTAGATAAAGACGAGTTGAATTGCGTTTTGGAGGAAGGGGATAGTTCGAGGATTTTAAATGATGGATGTAAGTTTTGGGCTGAAGCTAAATTTATGCCTGGTGCAATTAGGGGTGCGAAAGGGTGGGCTGGAGGAAAACCGGAGGAGTACAATATTTTTAGTGAGGTTGATAAGGAGGGTAATCAGATTTTTTATCCGGCAGACAATAATTATATTGAACATTATGATCATAATGATGCTGAGTGCTATGTTAAGGAGATTTATGTTTCAAAGAAGACTGTTACAACAAGATCTGATAAAGTTATTAATGACCCTAATTTATGCCCTAAAGGATGGGTGCCTTCTAAATGCCGGTCTGACCCAAATGATTATCCTTCAACAGAGATGGAGGTTGGTACAGGTGGCCCATATGATATTTTCTGCCATTGTGTAAAAGAGGTTTATACTTGGTGCAACCCAGATAAAGAAGACCAGATTATTGCTACCCCTTTAGCTGAATTTGGTGTTGAAGGGATGGCTAAATTCAAGGAAAATGCAGAGAGAGTTGGATTTGAATTTGATGAGTTTTATTTTGGTCCTGGATATACTATTACTGAAAAGTGTAGGGATGGGGCGGATAATGATGGGGCTGAATATTTATCAAAAGCTTTATTTGATAGAACTGGGGGGGCTGTTGAATTAAACACAAGATTTTCTCAGAACAGAATTATTGATATTAAGGATGATTCAAAAGATACAGAGTTTTTAAGAAAATTATTTGGTTCAAAAGTAGATTCTATTTCCATACTTGATTTTGGAGATGTTCCAGTTAAACTTAGGGATGTTGACGATGATGAATGTATGAAATATTGTTGGGATGATGATGGAGATGGATTTTGTGCTAATTATCCCCAAAGCAAGCGCAATATTGATGGACAAGCATTTGTGGATGGAAAATATTTACCTTCCCAGTTTTTCCCAGATCCTGATGATTACTCAGGAGATGATGAAACACAATATAAGATTGATACTATAGATTGGGTTTGTTGTGAGATTATGGGAAAAGATGAAGAAGAGGGATGGAAGCATCTTCTCTACGAGTGGGTTCCTGAAAGCGAGTGCCCTAAAAAAGCATTTCCAAATATACAGGATGATAGACTGCTTGTTCAAAGAAAAGGAGAACCCTGTGTTAATGCAATTGAAGCAAAGCCAGAAAATAAGATAAAGATTTGGTTTCAAGAAATTCCTGGTAGATCTTTGGCTTCAGGAAAATCAGGATATAAGGAGTTAGAAGCAAGAGATGTACATCCATTTTCACCTCATGTTGCTTCTGTTTGTGGGAAATGGACAGATGTAAATGGTAATAAAGACTTTTATGAAGGTTATCAATATCAGAACATTATTTATGCGGGTCCTTCTCCGTTTGATGTTGATCCAAGAACAGGGGTTGAGTCAAGCTATTGTTCTGGAAAGAGTGGGGATTTGTATTGTTATGTTGGTGAGACTGCGACATTTTCAGATCTTGAATTATTTTGGACGGAATTCAAAGATGCTGCTGGGAAGACTGCTATAATTGCGATGATTGCGGTTCCTGCTACAAGTATTGTTGGAACCAGCTTGGGAGCCAGTTTTGCTGCAGGTACGGCTGGGGCTTCACTTATTTCCACAATAGGGACTGGTGCTCAATTATTAATTGCTGTTCCTATTGGCTCAGAGTTTGCTGGAAGAGGTTTTGAAATTGGGAACATCCTTGGTAGAAGAGAAGTTCTTAATCAGATTTCTTCAGAAGATAGTAAAAAGCTTGCAGAGGACATAAAGTACATAGGGTTGAGATCAACTGCTATCGGAGGTTTTGAAGGTGCGGTTTACAGCGTACCAATAGTCTTAGAAGGTCTTTCAAATACAAAAGTAGGGAGGGCTTTTTTGAATTATCAATATGGAAAAAGTTTGAAAAAAACAGAAGGATTTTATCCTAGAACATTTTTGAGGAAAGATGGTCGTGAGGAAATCTATTACTACTCAATTAGGGATGCTATGTCTGGGCAAGGTGGAGTAAAAATTAGAAGTGATGGGTCTCTTTTATGGCCTGACGGAACAATAACTGCAGGGGGAGGAAGTTACGATATCAATCTTTACTTTCCTAGGCAGGGGAATTACTTTACATTTAAAAGCTTAGTTCACAACCCAGCAATTGAAAATGTAGTTGAAGCTACACCTGGACAGGGATTGAATATTGAAAACTCTTTTGCCTTAATAGCACCGCGAACTTCTGTGTTTAATCCTGCTTTAATCTCTAATCAATTAACAGGCCCTGTTGGGGCTTTAGCTCCAATAACTTTTCTTCCGAGCTCTGCTCGTGTGGGTGCCGGGATGGTTGGGGGGATGGGTAGCGAACATATTAAGAATGCGTTCACGAGACTTTGCACGCAATGTAGTTGCCAGAGTAGTGGCATTCCAGCAAGTTCAGGACCTGGATGTTTTTTAGCAGGAACAAAGGTGTTGATGGCTGATTGGACTTACAAAAATATTGAGGATGTGGTGGTTGGGGAGAAGGTTATTGCTTATGACATTGAGGGTGAAGAGCCTGTGGAGGCAACTGTTGAGACAACTTTTGTCAGAGATGCTGAGGAATATTTGATAATTAAATATGAGGTTATTGAGGAATGAGGAGGGGGTTGATTTTATTTGTTGTTTTGATTTTTGGGATTTACTTGGTTGGTGCTGTGTGCACTGGTCCTGATTGCGGGGCAGGGGGTTCTTATATTTCTTCTGGGAATTTTCCTGAGTTTGAGTATTATGCTACTGGAAATTCTGAGGTTGCATTAACAGATTATGATAGTGAAGCATCAGATATTCATTATGATTATGATTCTGAAAGTAGACTTATTTCAAATTCTATGATATATGCAAGACAGGATTTTGAATATGATGCAGTAGGAAACACAATAAGGGAAATTCTTTGGATTGGGAATATTAAATATATTAGAGATTATTTTTATGATTCTAATGAAAATGTTGAAAAGATTATTTTAAGCAATTCAATTAATAATGAGGAGCTAAGAGTGATTGATGAGTTTTATTATGGTTTTGATTCTAATGGTTTTATCTCGAGTTTTTCTGGTTCTAATTATGTTGGTGAAGAAATTCTTGGATATAATGATTTAGGGAATATTGATTATGAACAAACTTATGATGGAAGTTTTTATGATTATGATTATGATGAAGGACAGATTGTAAAGGCAAGTTATATATATGGTGAAGAAGATAGTGATAAAGTTGAAACAGATTATACTTATGATTATGAAGGCAAATTAGTGGAGATGGAAACTGAGGGTGGCTATGTTCGGATTATTTATGATGGTGAAGACAGGGTAAGTAATGTGATAAGCAGTGAAATGGCCCCTACTTATGACTGGCATACTGGCACTTCTACAGATTATGAATATGATGATTACAATCAAATAATAGAAATCGTAACTTCTTTTGGTACTAGTTATGGTCCTAATCCAGATGAAAATGATGTCATGAAAATTGTGAGTAGTTTTGAATATGATGATGATGGGAATTTAATCAATGCCGTAGCAGAGAGTTTTAATTCTAATGGAGAATTTCTAAGACTGGAAGAAGAGTCTTATGTATATGGGGAAGAAGGAAGTAATGAAGAAGGGTTGTTGGTTGAATCAAATATAAATGGGGAGAGGATAACTATTTTTTATGATGAAAATAATAATATTGAAGAGATAAAGGGATTGGAAGGTGTTGGGGATGTTGAGTATGGTCATAATCCTGACGGCAGCATCCATACTGTTAATGATTTAATTTATTATTATACTCCTGCTCAGCAGCTTATTAGAATTGTTGAACCAGGAGAAGGGTTTTATGACTGCCTTGATCCTAATGATGAAACTTCTTGCTTTTATTCAGAGTTCCACGAAGCAGATGAAAATTTTGATAGTTTCATTGGTTTAGGAGAGGTTATTGGGACTATTTCAGCTGATTTTGATGATAAAGATTCTGAAGAAGTAAAAACATTAAAACAAGATACTTTTGATAGTTGGGAAAACACTTGGACGCCAATACCTGTTGTAGATTTCAAAGGACCGCCTGAAAGACCTCCTGAAAAGAAGTGTGGGTGTGAAGGAGAAGGACGCATGTTTGCAGATTTAGGGGTTTGTACACCTGAGATATCTGATATGGTAAAGGGTATGGCAGAAGCAGATTGCATAAACAAAGTTTGTAAAGGTAAACCTGGGGAATTAATTGAGCCTATTATACATACACCACGTGAAGGAAACCCGGCTGTTCTAGAGAGGAATGAAAAAACTAATAAGCTTGAGTGTGTTTGGAAAGTAAAGGCAGAAGTAAATTGTAAAGATACAGTTGGGGAGTGTTCGGAAGGTAGTGGTGAGGAGGGTGAAGAGGGAATCCCAGACCTTGAAGGAGGTAGTGATTGTCCTGATTGTAGTAAAAGTAAGGAGGAAATTTGGATGTTTTTTATGAATAAAGGAGATTTAGGGGGATGGAATGCTGAAGGGATTGCAGCAGAGCAATTATTCCGGGTCAAGGAAAAAGAGGATTGTCTCTGGGAAGAAAAAGAAGTAGAAGGAGCTGATAAGAATTTAGCAGTGATAGAATGTAAGGACACCGAGTCTGGACCTATTTGGGTGTTTAATTCTAATCATGGAGAGATTTGCGAAGCAGAAGTTACAGATGAGAACCCCCCAGAGAATAAAGAGGAGTGGAGTTATCCTTGTACTGATAAACTTCCTGAAAAAAAGCCATGTAAGACTGAGAAGGATTGTAAGACTGAGGAGAAGTGTGATGAAAAGGAGAAGGTTTGTAAGGAGAAGGAGCCTCCTGAGGAGGGGGTTGTGGTGGTGGGGGGTTGTCCTGTTAATTGTGGGGATTGCGAGAAACCGATTTACACAATTAAGTTTAATTATGAATATTCTCATCCAGTTATTGTTGGTAGAGAGAGAAATGGGAATCCTATCTATAATACTAGTATTATATGGAGAGATGAAGGGGTCTTAGTATTAAAAAGAGAGGGGGAATCTTGTGAATGGATAGTTAATGAAAAAGAATCATGGCTTAAAACTTACGATGATAAAAATGAATCTATTAGTACGGGAGAACCAGAGGGATCTCTTCGTTGTGGATATCCCCTTGTTGGAGAAAAACTTGTATGGCTACTTGAAACCCCTGTTAAAACTGGAACGAGAGAAATAAAAGAACCGTTTAGAACTTGTCCACCAGAAAATGAAGAAGATTGGAGATGGTCGTCCTCGAATCCTGCAATAACAAAGATTAATAGTTGGAAATACTCTACTGGGGGGGGATAGAAGAAACCTGATTTGTCTGGGGATGATTAAAATGGAAAAAAACTTTTGGATTTTTTTGAGTTTGTTGTTGGTTGTTTTAGTTCTCCCGGTTATTAATTCTGGGGCATCTCAGATTGGAGAACTTCGTGTGACTACTGAGCATCCGTTTTTAGTTGGGGGTGAGTGGGTTGGTGCTTCGGAGTTGGAAGTTGGTAATGAGTTGACTACTGTTGATGGTAAGTTGGCTCGGATAACTTCAATTGAAAGAGTTGTTGATGATGTTGAGGTGTTTAATATTGAGGATGATGAGGGGATTAACAATTATGTTGTTGGGGACTATGATGTTGTTGTTCATAATAGTAATGTTAAGAAGATTGACCCTTCTAGAAGTGTTAGTGCGAATAGATTTGGATTCCTTGAAACAAGACCTCCAATAGTTAAAAAAACATCTACTGGTTTTGTTAAATCAAAACCTTTAAAAAGTCAGCGAATTGAAGATCCAAAGGTTATTGCATGGTTTTATGGCAAAGAATTTAGAAAACAACTGGATGCTTTAGTAGATAGTAGGAAATTATTATTTGCTGAGGGGGCATTTGGAGAGGTTTGGATAACAGTTGGAAGATACTCTGATTTATCAGCTTATCCTAAAGAAATACAGATAATTATGGATCAGGTGGGAATTATAGATGAAAGTTTTGTTATTAAAATATCTAAAAAAAGATTTTTGCCTCAACTACTTAGAAAAAGTGGTCTTGGTAATGCATATGATTTAGAGGGAGAGGTTTTACTACGTAGGTTGATTGATAGGGGAATTGTTGATGCTAACGCAGGAATTGGTCTTTTTCCAGAAGTTTATGCTTATAGTGCACCACCTTTATGTTTGAATGAGCCTGTTGGAGGTGTTATGATTTCGGAAAAATTATCTGAGATGACTTATGATGAAATGTTTGAATTTCTTAAGCAAAATATTAGAAGCCAGAGAGCTCAAAAAATAATTAGGTTTATAGGGGATAAATTACCTGAAAGGCAAAGAGAAATATCAGAAGCATTTAGAGGTGTGAGGATTCCTCAAAAAACAATGATGGACTTTAAAATTCCTCTAGATAAAGAAGGAATACGTTTTGTTGATGTTTCTGGGGATAATTTATTATTTGAAATTAAACATCCTAGTGGTGATGTATATACTATTGAAGAAGTTTATGACCTTGTAATGCCTTTAGAAGATTTAGAATATTGCGAACTGGGTGCTCGATTGTATGAGGGTGGAACAATGAGGCCTGCAACATTAGCATTACCAGTAGAAAAGGGGGGGGCTGGAATTTATTGGGGAGAATATACAGTAGAGGGCACAGGTTCGCGGTCTTTTGGGAGATTATTAGAACAGTTACCAAGACAATGAGATGAAGTTATTATCTTGCGAACTTTTGTAAACATCCAAAATCATATAGTCTTCCATCAGGACCTTGGTACATATCTTTACTAGGGGTTACTAATCTTAGGGTGTGGCAAGAATTGCATACTGCAAATCCTTTATTTTCTGGATTTTCAGAGATTGCTTTCCTGATATCTTCTGCAGTCCCGTGATAGGTAATTGGAGGGTCAGAATCTTGTAAAATTTCTGGGAGTGCTTCTGATTCTAAAAAAGCTTGGTTCCATAATCCTTGCTGTTCAATTATCTCTAAGATTCTTGCGAGTTCTTCTCTTTGTTTTCTTGCTTCCATAAAAAAATAGAGATAAGGGCCTTTATAAAGTTTATTATTTCTTAGGGACGACAGTCTAATACCTTTACTAGACTTGAACTATCTCTTGGAACCAAAATAAAAGGAACTCCATATTTTTCAGCAGATCTACTATCAGAACCATTTAGGTCGTCGCTAATCATTACAGCTTGGTTTGAACCTACACTAAAATCTACACAGATTTGTCCTAGATTTTTGTATCTCTGCCTATTTTCTTCAATTAGATGTTCTTTTCCATAAATTCTGGCAAATCTTCTTGCATATTCTCCTAAAACTTTTTTTGCGCTTATTACTGGTTCATCAGTTGCTACTACTAATGTTTTGTTTTTTAATTTTTCTAAAACTTCTGGTGTTCCTGGTCTTATTATGTGATCTGTCCCATAACAAACTAAAATAGTTCCAAAGAGATCAAAGATAATCAACTCTGCTCTTGATATTTTTTTATGCATTTAATAGATTTAATAATCAAGTTTTTAAAGTTTGGTTTTATTGATTTAATATGAAAAGAGGACTATCCATTGTTTTATTATGTTTGGTTTTAGCTTTAGCTTTGCCTATTATTAATTCTGGTTCTTCTCAGATTGGAGAGTTGAAGGTTACAACAGAGCATCCGTTTTTAGTTGGTGGTGAGTGGGTTGGTGCGTCGGATTTAATTGTTGGAGATGAGTTGACTACTGTTGATGGGAAACTGGCTCGGATTGTTTCTGTCGAGAAGGTTGTTGAGGATGTTAGTGTTTACAATATTGAAGATACTGCTGGGATTAATAATTATGTTGTTGGTTCTGGAGTGGTGGTTCATAATAGTAATAAGCTTTTGCCTAACCCTACTAAAAGTAATGAGATTAAATTATTGCCTGCACCTAATAATTGCAAATATCCTGATGGAACAAAGATTCCATTAAGATATATTAGTACTCAAGATGTTACTTTAAAAAATGTAAGGCCACGAGTCCAACAAGAGATTATAAGAAAGATAGAATCAGGAGAGTGGGTTGAGTTAGCTGTTACTGATGTTAGTCCATGCCGGACACTTAATGTTAGGCCTCCTTTTTTAGAAAAAGCTCTACCTAAACCAAATTTTCTCAATGAAGAACCAGGTATTTCCCTTATTAGATACTGGGGTCCAAAAGAGTATGCTCCAGAAGTTTCAAAATTAGTTGGTTGGAAGGCAAAAAGAGCTTTTCTTGAAAAAATTCTTCGGGGAAAAGGACAAGATTTTACAAGATTGGGATTAGGCAAGGTTGTTAAAACACATGAATTTGGATACTATCCTCAGTGCCTTACTGAGAAGGAACTAGAAATTGTTATGAAAAACCCAGACATTTTAAAAGGGATTGGGGGAAACTTACCAACAGGGCATAGGCATTTCCATTTTGAACATTATTTTTATGAAGAATTTGTTACAGATTCTAAGGGGAATATAATTGGAATTTTAGTAAAGTAGATGTTCGATTCTTTTTTCTGAATCACTAATCGCTCCTTCGCCCATATCCTCGGTTGTATGGTGTTGAAGAATTTCTCCAACTACTTCTTGCAAATCTGAATCTGATGGCTCTTTTTCTGAGATTTCAATAGCTATTTCACATAATTGATCATAATTTATGGTATTTTCTGTGTAATCTTCATAGGCCTTTTTAAGTTCTCTTATTGCATTATTCATCTAACAACTCATTATTTTCCACTTTTAAACCTTTGCTTAAGAAACATCTTTTTTAGTACAACATTTTTCCATACTCTCTAACTGTATCACCATCTTCTAAATTAGTGGCTGCATCTAAAACATCTTCGACTAATCTCTGAGAATTTCTTTCGGTTATTTCTAATCCTCTTATTCCAAGTTCTTTTGCTAAAGTGAGATGCTTATGTGCTATGGTTCTTTTTCTTCTGCATAATTGAGCCCAATTTATATGATTTCTAGCTAATAAGTGATGAACGCGGGGGTTTTCAGAATCTGTTGAGAGGGCGTAGCCAAAAAGGACTTCTGCTTGTTCGTAGTAAAAATGCTCTGCCAAAGATTCAGCATATACTATACATTCTTGAATATTATCTGGTCTTTTTTTAAGATCTTCATAAAATCTAACCATAACTTCTCTAGACTTTTCTCTAGCTATTGGATCATCTGGTTCTGCTCCGAGAACTACATACTCTCCCATAAATCCGCAGCTTCTTCTGTCTAGAGGTAGTTTTCTTGGGTCATATTCACCTAAATCAATAGAGGTTGACCTAGCTTTGAGATCTTCTAAGTACTCTTGCAATGACATAGTAGGATGTAGAAATAGTTTATTTATAAGTCTTTGCTTAAGAATCCAGCTCAAATTCAGGTTCAGGGATATTTAGGATTAATTTTTGTCTGAATCTTCATCGACAAATTTTACTCTAACTAAATCCCCCACAGAATCACCTTGTTGTAACTTAATTATTCTTACACCTTGTGTTGCTCTTCCCATTATTCTTATATTTTTTGTAGATGTTCTGATTACTATTCCTTTGGTTGTTGTGACTATGATTGTGTCGTTGTCTTTAACACACTGGGATTTTATGACTTCGCCGTTTTTTGCTGAGATTTTGATGTTGATAACTCCTTTGCCTGCTCTTGCTGTTAATCTGTAATCTTGTATTTTACTTCTTTTTCCATATCCGTTTTTTGTGATTGTTAATACAGAGTATCCAGGTGTTAGGACTTCGAGGGAGACGACTTGGTCTGTTTTTGCTAGTTTTATTCCTGTAACTCCGTAGCCTGCTCTTCCTATTGGCCTTACTTCTTTGGAATTAAATCTAATTGCTTGTCCTTGTTTTGTTACGAGCAAAACTTCCTGGTTTTCCTGAATTGGCTTTACAGATATTAGTGTGTCGTTTTTTCCTTCGAGATTGATTGCTTTTATTCCGCCTTTTCTTGGTTTGTCAAATTGGGAGAGTTCGATTTTTTTTACTATTCCGTTTTTTGTTGCCATCAGAAGATAATCTTCAAATTTCTTTACTGCAATTACTGAGGTTACTATTTCATCTCTTAATTGAAGTAGGTTGATTAGGGCTTTTCCTTTTCCGTATTTGGAGATTGCTGGAACTTGGTAGGCTTTGAGCCAGTGGACTTTTCCTTTGTCTGTAAAGAAGAGAAGATAGTCGTGAGTTGAACAAGGCAGGAGTTCTTTGACAAAGTCGCCTGTTGCAAGTTCTGTTCCTTTGACTCCTCTGCCTCCGCGATTTTGCTCTCTGTATTGCTGCTGGTCAATTCTTTTTACATAACCTTTGTCTGTGATTGTGATTACAACATCTTTTTTGCTTACTAAATCTTTTTCTTCAAGTTGTTTTACTGAACCTTGGATTGTTGTTTGTCTTTCGTCGCCGTAGTTTCTTTTTAATTCTGATAAATCTTTTTTAATTATTCTTAGGATCTCATTTTCATTTCCTAGAATTTGTTTTAGTTGTTTTATTAGTTCTTTTAATTCTTTTTCTTCTTTTTTGAGTTTTTCATGTTCAAGAGATGTTAGTTGCTGTAATTTAATTTCTAAGATTGCCTGAGCTTGTTTTATAGATAGTTTGAATTTTGTTTGCAATATCTGGGAAGCTTCTGTTGCTCCTCTTGATTTTTTAATTAGTTTGATTATTTCGTCGATGTTTTTTTGGGCGATGAGAAGACCTTCTACAATATGGAGGCGTTTTTCTGCTTTGTCAAGTTCGAACTCTGTTCTTTTTCTGATTACTTTTCTTCTGTGAAGGACATAGGTTTCAATTATTTGTTTTAAGTTAAGTTGGCGAGGCTGTGTATTTACGAGAGCAACCATTACTGCGTCAAATCTGTTTTGAAGTTTGGTGTATTGGAAGAGTCTGTTTGTTGTGAATTTTGCATCTGCTCCTTTTCTAAGAACTATTACTATGCGGACTTTTCCTTTTGCAGATTCATCTCTTAGGTCTGAGACATCAGGGAGTTTTCTGTCTTTTACTAAGTATGCTATTTGCTCGACTAGTTGTGCTTTGTTAACTTGGTAGGGAATTTCTGTGATTACTATTCTTGTTTTGCCTGATGCTTTTTTTGGTTCTTCTATTTTTATTTTTCCACGCATTACTAATCTGCCTTTTCCTAGTTCATATAATTCTTTGATTTCTCCGGACACAGACCCTCCTGTTGGAAAGTCAGGTGCTTGGATTTTTTGAATTAGTTTTGTGATTTCTATTTTTGGGTTGTCTATGAAAGCAGTGATTGCGTCGCAGACATTATTGATGTTGTGTGGAGGCATGTTGGTAGTCATTCCTACTGCAATTCCTGAAGAGCCGTTTAGAAGTAAGTTAGGAAGTTTGCCTGGAAGTAGTTCTGGTTCTTCCATTGTGTTGTCAAAGTTTGGGCGCATCTTGACTGTTTTCTTTTGAATGTCTTGGAGAAGTTCTTCTGAGATTTTTGAGAGTTTTGCTTCGGTGTTATGGCTAATGAATCCGTTTGAAATAAAAGTATGGCAGTTACTTTCTACTTTAATAGAGTAGACTTTTTGAATTCCTACATTTTCTTTTTTAACAACTGGCTCAAATAAGTAATTATAATTTAGAAAGTACTCAAACATTTGTGAATAGTTAATACCTATTTTTCTATTAAGTACTAAACAAACCTTTTGATAATTTTCTTTCATATTTGAATATCTATCAAAATTATTTTTAATAATGAATTCTGAATGTGAAAGATTCCTGATAAAATCAGAAATAAAAGGAACAAAATCTGTTGATGTTGATTGTTTTTTACAATTTAGAAGGACAAATTCTAATACTTTCTTTTTTCTTTCTGATACAAAATTAATTTCTTTGTAAAATCTTAATCTATTTTTTTGTCCCCTTAAATATAACTTATTAATATTTCTATATTTATCAAATCTTTTGAATGTATCAATACCAAATCTTAACAGGCTTGTTTGAAGTTGTTTTATTAATTCCTCACTTTTAGAGCAACAACTTAATTCTATCATTTTTCCAGAATAAGAGATACTTCCATCTCCTTCAAAATAAGCACTTAGAAATGAAGAACCAACTTGTTTTGGTGATTGAAGAATTAAGTTAGGAATTTCTTTTTTATTTGATTTAACATCCTTTAAACCAATATTTCTTAAGAACTCTAAAGTATATCTGCAATGACACTCTAATCTGTAATATTCTTTTTTCCCGTATGAAGATGGTTTTCTTTTGAACTTATGAAGTGTTGAATCTGGGAAAAGTTTCCTCCATTTTTCTTCAAATTCTTTTATTAAAGTTTTATCTGAATTACAAAACTCTAATTTGTTTTTTGTGATTGAGCCTTCTGAAATTAGGAGTCCTAAAATAAAGGATAGGTCTGAATTTAATTTTAAAGGCAAGATTCTTTTCTTTGTTATTTTGTTTTTTATTTTTGGGAAAAAATTATTTAGCTTAATTTCATTTGATGGCCAGAAATTATCTTCTCTTCTGTCTATTACAACAGTATCTTCTTCTTGTATTTGTTCTAATAATTTCCACATAAAAATTGGTTTTCCAAAATAATCTTTTGTTAAAGTTAAAACAGGATGATTTTTAGAACCAGTTAGTTCGTATCCTTTATTTGTTGTAATTTTTATTGTCTCATGTTTTCCAGAATCAAACCATTTAGAAGCACTGTGTATTTTTTTATCTTTGCTTAATATTTTCAATTTTATATCTTCTTGATTAGAAATTTTATCAATTCTTTGTAATCCATTTTCCGTTACAATTAGACTATCCCCTGAAACACAGTATCTCATTGCTGCTGGTGGGTCGCCATCCATTGAGCCGAAGTTACCTTGGCCTTTTACAAGAGGGTATCGAAGAGAGAAGTCTTGAGCCATTCTTACTAAGGAATCGTAGAGGGCTATATCTCCGTGTGGGTGAAACTTACCCATTGTGTCTCCAACAATTCTTGCTGATTTTTTTGTCTGCTTATTTGATTGCAAACCCATTTGGTGCATTGCCCAGAGAATTCTCCTATGCACTGGTTTTAGCCCGTCCTCAGCAGCTGGAAGGGCTCTGGAGACAATTACAGACATAGCATAATCTATGTAGGCTTTTCGCATTTCCCCAGATATTTCAGTGTCAATTAGCTCTTTAGCTTGGATGTTTGATTTCATTTCTTCTTTCTTTTTAGATAGTTCTTCTGCTCGTTTGATGTCGTCTTCTGGGGTCATTTTAGATTAACCTCTTGTTTACATAAAAGTTTATATAATTCTTTAGCTAAAGAATCAAATCTTTTTTTATCTTTAATCATTCCCTTCCAAAACATATCATTCAATATTTTCATTAACTCTTTTTCCATATCTGAGAGATTATATATATTTTTTAATCTTAAGAGCAATTGTTTTATTTCTGAATCATACTCATCAGGATTTTCATTTTTTCCAAAATAAATTCCTGCTGGATCATACTTGTTAAAAATATCTCTAATTTTATCTTTATTCACTATAGCTCTTGCAATTTTAGTCATTCTTCCAATATACTCAATCAATTCTTCTTTTTTCTTTTTTGACATCTCGGATTTTTTGACTTTCTTAAGAAATTCTTCCATATGAACTAATTGTTTTTGAACGTCTTCCTTCTTTCCCTTATAAAAGAAAAAGTGGTGTATTGCTTGTCCTAACCAACTTTCTTCATGATAGAAATCTCCTATTAGATCAATGTCTAATTCACTTCCATCCATTTCTGGGAGTATCGCTTTCTTTTTTTTATTTTCCATTTTTTCGAGTTTATATAATTTTCCAATAAGAACTTTTGAAGTTTCGTTTAATTTAAGCAATTTAACAATTGCTTTTGATTTATCAATAGAAAGTCCATCAATATCACTCATATCAATAAGATGTAAAACTTCATTGGTAAAAGATTCGTCGCCTTCCCAATCATCGGGTTCAAAATCTTTCCGCCACATTTCTATTTCCCATTCTTGAAGTTCTTTTAAACTAATTTTTCCATTGATGTATTCTTCTAATTTCTCTCTTACCAGTAGCCTTTTTCGTGCCCCGTTTAAGGAGGTTTCATTTGCCCCACCTTCAAAAGTAGGATCATCTTCTTGTACAGCATCGCTTTGCCAATTACACCTTTCACAAATTTCACATTCTTTTGAATCTAATGTTTTCTTTCCACAACAAGCACATTTATATTTTCTTTGCTTTTTAGGGGTCATTTTTTAATTTCCTCTAAATTTTCTGAAAGATTAATATATTTATCTGCTATTTTTTTTAATTCTCTACTTATCTTTCCTTCAAAATTAGCAATAATTACTTTTTTCCCATTATCTTTCATTCTAATTAAGCAATCCATTAAATCCTTGTCTCCTGATATTAAAACAAAAGAATCATAATTATCTGACAAGCCGTGCCAAATTATATCTGACGCTATTCTTACATCTACACCTTTTTCAATTAATTTATTTCCTCTAAATACAAGGGGTTTCTTAATTACTTCAAAATTATAATTAAATTCCAGACTATCTAAAAAATTAAGTTGCTTATTTAATTTTTTAATAAATTCTTTCTTAGATTCCTTGTTTTTATCCCATGATTTTTCACTAGGAATTCCAGTATAATAATAAACCCTAATTAAATTATATTTATTACTTAAAAAGCTTATAAGGTTCTCAAAACCTATAACAATTTTTTCCTCTTTTTGAAATTTAAATAAATTCTCACCATCAATAAAAATCATCAATCTCTCAGGAAGAATTAACTGGGTTGGTAGGGATTGCTCCCTACGCCCTCTGTTATTACAATTATTATAATCTTCCTTAGTTTTTAAATTTTTCTGTTCTGGGGTCATTTTTCTATAAACTCCACAATTTCTTTAATTTCTTGAGTATCATTGAAATGTTCTTCATTATTTTTAATTATTATCTCTGCATTTAGTTCTTTTTTGACATCTCGGAATCTGATAAAGGAACATAGGGGTCTTTATCTGAAAATATACAAAGGAATTTTTTGCAGTGAGCTTTTACTTTTTCCCAATTTATTGGAGTTTCCATCCGGGGTTTCGCTATCTCTTTTACTTCTTCTCCTTCTTCTTCAATTGTTTTTTCATCTAAGTGCATCCATGGAGCTATTAAAATAACTTTGGCAATTTTAACCTCTAAATCAAGAGTTTCTAAATATCTTAAAATTGCCTGACATCCTATGCTGTGTCCGATAAAGCAAGTATCTTCATCTGGGGTTGGAATTGTCTGTTTTAATTTATTAATCCATGAGCTTATTTCGGGCTCATCTGTGTTTGGCATTGCCGGGGCTATGAGTTCAAAATCCTTAATTTCTAATTCTTTTCTAAGCCAGGGGTTCCAAGCTTCTGATTCTGGAGCTCCTCCCCAACCGTGGACTATTACTACTTTTTTCATGTTTTCTTCCTCTTCTTTTTAGTTTCAACATCTAGGAAGTTTGTTCCGCTGTAACCGCACTTTTTGCATCTCATTGGTGATTGCCCACTCCAGTTATCTCCTGGAACAATATTATCTGACCAGCATTCTGGGCATAGGAGTTTCTTTTTTGTTTTGGGTTTTGGTTTAGCTTTGTTTGATTTTTTCATTTTCTCTTCAAGTTGTTTGAGTTTTTTTTCTGTAACTACCAGCTGTGGAAATGTTGTATTTTTGAAGTTGCATTTTCTACAAGAGATTGTTGGGATGACTCCGAATAGGTTTCTAAGTGCGAATGTGTATCCTACATCTTTGCTTCTGCAACGCGGGCAGAAGTAGATGCTTGTTATTTTGGGGCGGGGTCTTCTTAGCGGGGTTTTTTGTTTTTTGGGTTTCATGCTTTTCCCTCCCATTCTTTCAAGAATCTATCTAAAAATTCTTCTACAAACCTATATCTTCCTTCTGCTAATCTTTTGGCTTCTTTAGTGTGGAAATTTTCTGGTTTGAGCTTTAATAATTTTTGATAAAAGCCATTTATGGTAGTGTTAGAATAACCCTTATTTTTATAATCTTTTTCCGGAGGAATTCTTGGATCGTAAAGAGGTCTGTCTATTTTTCCTCCTGTTGAAAAAATTCGTCCAATAGTAATAGCACCTAATGCGTCAAGTTTATCAGCATCACTCAATATTTTAGCTTCTTCTGTTTCAGGATCGGCTCCTCTACTTTGGCGGTGAGATTCAATTGCATGTAACACTTCATTTATTTTATTTTTTTGGAAATTAGATTTATCTAATATTTCCTTAGCAATCCTTGCTCCCTCTTCAGCATGACAAATCTTTCCGTTACACTCATCCTGTTTTTTTCTTGCAATATCATGTAAAAGAACTGCTGTTTTCAAAACATCTAAATCAACTTTTTTTCCTTTAGCTAAATGTAAGGAAAGATTATATACCCTCTCTGTATGATCAAAAGCATGGCTTCCACCTTTTTCAAAATAAGGTTGTATTTTTTCTTTCAATTTTTCGAAAAATTGTTTATTCATTTTAATTTATCTTCTCCTTTTTTCCATTAGAGAATAAATAAATATCTCCGATAAAGTTTAGCTCTTTGTTATCCCAAACAATTGCACAATTTTCTGAAATTGCGTGTATCTCTTTGTCTTTTGATAATTCTAAAAGAAGTGAATCAAGTTCTGGATTATAATGAACTTTAAGTCTTAAGTTTACTAATCCTAATCCTGGCTTTAGTTTTGCTTCTCTTTTTTCTACATGTTCATTACAAAGAAGATAAGCTCCTGCACTATTCCCTTCTATAATCCCATTAAAGTTTTTTATTAATGGCCCAAGCTCCATTTCCCCTACGTTTTTGATTAGTATCTCTGTATCTCCTCCAGATATATACAGCAATCCAGAATTATTTAAGTTTTCTTTAATTTGTTCTGGATTGTCGAGGAGGTCTGAAATAAAAGTCACTTCTGCTCCTAAACTTTCAAAATATTTTTTATGACGTTCTCTTTTTTCTTTTAATATCTCTTGATCATTTGTAGTTAGATTTATGACAAAGATTTTTTTGTTTTCACTTTCTTCTAAAGCTTTTGTATCTATCTCTCTTAATCCTCCACTTGAGACTCTTCCACCCACTAGATAAATTTTTTTTGCCATCACAAGTCCACCTCGGCAAATTTAGCATTCTCCTCAATAAACTGCCTCCTCGGAGCTACAGCATCACCCATTAGGATTGAGAAGGTTTCATCTGCTTCAACTGCGTCTTCTATTGAAACCTGCTTCATTATTCTGGTTTTGGGGTTCATGGTTGTGTCCCAGAGCTGGTTGTCGTTCATTTCTCCGAGACCTTTGAATCTGCTAACTTCTGTGCTCCCCCCTAATTTCGCTAATGTTTTTTTGAGTTCTTCTTCTGAATAAACATAATTATCTTTTCCTGCTTTTCTTATTTTGAATAAAGGGGCTACGGCTACAAAGATATTTCCTGCTTCAATTAGTTGTGGGACATATCTGAAGAAGAGGGTTAGTAATAGAGTCTTGATGTGCTGGCCGTCGACATCTGCGTCTGTCATGATTATGACTTTGTTGTATCTGAGTTTTTCTATGTCAAAGCTGTCGCCGACTCCTGTTCCAATTGCCTGGAGAAGGTTTGCGATTTCTTCGCTTGAAAGTGCTTTGCTTGGGTTTGATTTTTCTACATTGAGGATTTTTCCTTTTAGAGGGAGGATTGCTTGAAATTCTTTGTCTCGTGCTCCTTTTGCTGTTCCTCCTGCTGACTGACCTTCGACAATATATAGTTCTGTTTTGTCTTTCTTTTTTGAGGAGCAGTCTGCTAATTTTCCTGGAAGTCCTGCACCACCGAGGGCGTTTTTTCTTCTGACAAGTTCTTTTGCTTTTTTTGCTGCTTCTCTTGCTGTTAGAGCTGCTGCTGCTTTTTTTGAAATTATGTTTGCTATTGCGGGGTTTTCTTCGAAAAATTCTGACAGAGCTGTTGTGACAATTGAGTCTACCAGTCCTTTTATTTCGCTGTTTCCTAATTTTGTTTTTGTCTGACCTTCGAACTGGGGTTCTTTCATTCTTAAGGCGATAATTGCTGTAAGTCCTTCTCTAACATCGTCGCCCTGGAGTTTTTCTTTTTTGATGATTGCTTTTTTTGTTGCATAGTCGTTGATTACCCGAGTTAAAGCAGTCTTAAATCCTGAGACATGGGTGCCTCCTTCAACTGTGTTGATTGTGTTTACAAATCCGTGGATGTTTTCATTGTAAGAGTCTGAATACTGGATTGCAACTTCAGCTATTGTGTCTTGGTGCTGTTTTTTGAAGTAGACTGGTTTGTGAAGGGGTGTTCTTGTTTTGTTTAGCCATTTTACAAATTCAACTAATCCGCCGGCATAGTGGAATTCTTCTTTTTTGCCTGTTCGCTCGTCTTTGAAAATTATTTTTAATCCTGCATTGAGAAAGCAGGTTTCTCTAAATCGTGTTGCTAAGGTGTTGTAGTCAAAATCTATTTTTGGAAAGATTTCGCTGTCTGGCATAAAAGTTACTGTTGTTCCTGTTTCTTGTTTTTCGCATTTGCCGATTATTTTTATTTTTGCTTCTGGTTTTCCTATTTTGTAAGATTGTGTGTGAATTTTCCCGTCTTTTTTTACTTCTGCTGTCATTTTTTTTGACAGGGCTGCAACTACTGAGATTCCGACTCCGTGCAAACCACCTGAAACTGCGTAGGCTTTGTTGTCAAATTTTCCTCCTGCGTGCAGGGTTGTAATTATTAATTCCATTGCAGGTTTTTTGTAAATAGGATGCATGTCTACAGGCATTCCTCGTCCGTTGTCTTCAACAGTTACAGAATTGTCTTTGTTAATTGTGACTTTGATTTGTGTGCAGACTCCTGCGAGGCACTCATCTACAGAATTGTCCACAACTTCATAGACCATGTGGTGTAATCCGTACTTGTCTGTGCTTCCTATGTACATTGAGGGGCGTTTTCTGACTGCTGTGAGACCTTCAAGTACCTTGATATCTTTTGCTGAGTAGCTGGGTTTTTTTGTTTCTGGCATTTGTTAGTTCCCACTTAATCTTGTTGGGTTTTTGATGTATTTTATTGAGCTAAGAGAATATTTTCCCTTGGTATATAGATAGAAAAAGCTAAGTTGGTTTATAAAGGTTTTGGGGGTTTTGTCGACGACAGACTCTCAAGGTGAGTTAATTTTAATGGTTTTAAGGGTTTTTAGTAATTGCTGAAAGGCTCTTTATATTCTAATGAATTATGCTCTGCAGGACTAACAAAAATTTAGCCCATCATATAAACTTTTGGCTAAATTTTCGCAATAACTTAATGAAAATTAAGTGGTGGATAAAATTACTTAACTCTTCTTACTCTTCCTTCTTTTATATCTTTAAGACTTTGAATGAACTGAATTAATAAATCAAAATCTATCTCTTTTGTTTTTTTGTTTTTCTTTAACATTTTTTCCTTTCTTAACCCACTTCACCTTTCGATTATCTCGGCCCATTTCTTTGTTTTTTCTGCACTTGCTAGAGCAGAAGTGAAAAGGTGTGCCATCTTTTTGAACTACTGTTACGCCTTTTGGAAATTCATAATCTTGTTTGCAAAATGTGCAACGTGGCATTTTATTTTTTTCCTCCTCCTAAATGGAGTAAACAAGCCATTAAATAGACTAATTGAGATAATTCTCCTCTCCAGGTTTTTTGGATTTTATCTTCTCTCCTACTCCTTTCAATATCTGTTCCCCAGACTGCTCCGGGCGGACCATTATTATCTGATTTGTAAGCTCCTCCTTGCCCCCTATAAACTTTACTTCCCCCTGTGCTCTGATCATAAACAACTCTCGTACCTTTACTTCCCATCTTAACTAAAAGCCCCCTTTGAAATTTTACTTCTTAATTTTCTTGCTTCGATTTCTGTTTCTCTTAACATTAAAACATCTCGTTTTCTGACTGGTCCTCGGACATTTCTCCTCATTTGCTTTCCCTGGTTTTTTCCCTGTAGAACTCTGCACTTTACTTGGGTTAGTTCGCCTCTTGTTCCTGTTCTGCCCACAATATAATCAACAACTGCTGGAACTGCTCCTTCTTCTGTGAGCTTGTCTGAGCCTTTTGTTGTTGCTGTTGTTTTCTGCTCTTTGATTTTTTGTGTTTTTGCCATGTTAGTATAATCTCCCCCCTAAAGGAACTTCTCTTTCTGGTTGGATTAAGATAACATCATTTAAATTATCTTTTGGTATGCCCAAGACAAGAACTTCTGAAAGAACGGGGCCTATTTGTTTTGGTGGAAAATTAACAACTGCAAGAATGAATCGGTTTTTTAGATCTTCTTTGGAATAATTATCTACTAATTGTGCTGAAGATTTTTTTATTCCGATTTCTTCACCAAAATCAATTTTAAGTTTGTATGAGGGATTTTTAGCTTCGGGGAAATCTTCTACTTCTATAATCTTTCCTACCTTTATATCTAGTTTTTGAAAATCGTCGGACGTTGCCATTTTATTTATTTAGTTAATCTAGTTTAGCATCACCCAGCTCGATGACTGCTACTGCACTGCACTTCACATTGATTCTTGCTGAGATGCCGAGTTTTTCTTTGGAATCTACTTGTTCGAACTTTATTTCTTTTTCTTTGCACAGAGGTTCGATGTGTTGTGTCAGTTCTTTTGGCTCAACATCTGCTGCAACTACGACGAGTTTTGCAACTCCTCGCTCTATCGCCTTTGTAACTTCGTTGATGCCTTTGTCTATCTTGCCTGTTTTTGCTGCGGTTTCTACAATGTCGTAAATTTTATTTTCTGCCATGTTTTTGTTTTGGATTTAATTTGACTATATTAAGAAAACTTTTTGTCCTCCTAATAATTAGTCATTGGATATTATTGGGGTGTGATTTTGCTTTATAAATGTTTTTGTGCCGCTCCGCCGCAACAAGTTGAACTAGTCAACCTTCGGTTGAACATTATCGGAGTGTCCTAGCGGACACAGGAGATTTAGTAATGCCTAATCTGACTTAGGGTTGTTTTCTTCTTCAAGTGAGCAATGAAAAGACCAATCCGGAGAATACAAAGATACCCTCTGTCCAGGATGATAATGTCTTGCCTGCTCAATAGATGTATCAAAAGCTGCTTCGATAGTTCTTCTAACTTTTTCTTTATCATCCATACTGTGGCCTACACTAGTTATTGTTGGGGTTGCGAGGATGCGGGGGCCTTGTCTTTTTAATTCCAAAGTTCCTTCGACATCTACGTGAGAAAACATTTGTATTGGTCTTTGTATAAGAGGAAGGCTTGGAGGTGGATGATAAGAAACATTAAGTAGTTTTACTGTTTTATCTCCTTGTGCTAATTCTCCTTCACGAAACCTTTCAAGCTCCCTTTCAAGCTCAGTTAACATGTTTTTAATTTATAATCAGTCTATTTAAAGATAGTTGTTATTTAAAATATATATTTCATTTCCAGCTCACCTCAACATCATCAGTTCTTTCTCTCGGAGCAATATCAATTTCATCTGTGTTGAATTTAAGTCCTGATTTGTGCATTTTTAATCCAAGATAACCAATCATTGCTGCGTTATCTACTAATAGACTTCTCTCTGGGCAAAAGAACTTAGCTCCTCGTTCTTTGCACATTATCTGGAACATCTCTTGTAGACGGGAGTTGCATGCTACTCCGCCTCCGAGGAGAAGTTCTTTTTTTCCTGTGTGAGCTAGGGCTCTTTCTGCTGCTTCTACTAACATTGCGAAAACTGTTTCTTGCATGCTGAAGGCTAGTTGTTCAATTGGGTGTTGTTCCTTTTCCAGCATGTTTCTAAGTTTTGTTTGTATTCCTGAAAATGAAACATCCATGCCTTTTATTGAGTAGGGGAGCCCTATTAGCTCGTCTTTGTTTGCTTTTGCTGCGAGTTTTTCTATTTCAGGTCCTCCTGGAAATCCAATTCCGGCTAATCTTGCAAAAGTATCAATAAAGTTTCCAACTCCAAGGTCAAGAGTTTCACCAAATATTCTGTACTTATCTGCTTCATATGCAATGATTTGAGTGTTTGCTCCTGATGCATAGAGCAAGACAGGGTCTTTTGCACCTGTTGTTTCTCCGATTTCTAAGTGAGCAATGCAATGGTTGACTGGGATTAGTGGAAGATTAAGTTGTTTTGATTTTTGTTTTGCAAATTTCATTCCTTCAATTAGACATGGAGCTAGTCCTGGGGCGTTTGAGAAGGCTATTACCCCTATTTGGTTTTCTTGAATGTTGGAATGTTGGAGTGCTTTTTGATAAAGTTGTTCTGCGATTTTTGTGTGGTGGGCTGCAGCTTGAATTGGAATTATTCCTCCTTGCTCTGTTGTGTAGGTTTCTTTTATATTGCAGAGGATTTTTCCTTGCATATCTAGGATTGCTATTCCAAAGGTGTGGGCTGTTGATTCTATTGCGAGTAACATGAAAACAGAAATAAGATTGAATTTATAAATTGTTCTTATTGGGTAATTAATAAAAATTGTTTTAAAATAAAATTAAAAAATGAGCTTTCCCCTTCCCTCTGAAGAAAGCTCATTGAATATGATTAAATAATCATGAATTTATTTTTTCTTTTTCTTTGCTTTCTTTTTTCGTCCGCCTCGCGCCATCTTTGCTTCGCAAACATTTCCTTTTCCGTCTACATAGTAAAGATAACCCTTCTGTCTTTTAACAACACCCTTAACAATAATTTTTCCCATATTAATTATTTTTTATAACCCTCCTTTCAGTAATATAGTTAGAAGAAAAGATTTGTATTTAAATGTTTCGTTGTTTGTCGACGGGGGATTTGCTATTTTAAAGTGGTTGTCGAAGGGGGGTAAGAGGGATTTCTAAAAGATACTTTCCCCGTCCTGAAATGTGAAATCTCCAGTTTGTAACTTTTTCAATCTTTGTTGCTTTTTTCTTTTTGTCAAGCCAGATTGCGATGAAGGGTTTGCAAAAGATAGAGTGGATTGTGAGGGTTTTTTCTTTGTTGAAGATGAAGAGAAGCGTAGGTGATTTGGATTTGAACATTAAGCCCCTGGTTTTTTGGAGGATTGTAGTGAGAGGTTTGGCTGTGATTGTTTTTTCTTTTGTTCCTATTTTGTATTTAAATTCCATTTTGTTTTTCTTTTAAATTAATATAATGTTCGAAGACTGTGTCGACTTTTTTATCTGTTACAATATTGTGGTGTTTGAAGCCGCCGCCGAAGGATTTTGGAATGTGCATTAGTTCGTGAATAATTACTTTTGTTTTTTCTGTTTGGCTGAGTTTGTCAAATCTTTTTGATATCATTTCTATTAGGTAGAAGGATTTTAGTCTGTTCATCCCGAGCTGCATTGCTTTTCCAAGTGCGTGGCAGCGGGCGATTGTTCCTCTGGACTTACTTCCATGGCTTCGGATGAAGGAGATGTTTTCTATGTCTATGTGGGCCCAGTTTAATGTCTGGATTATTTCTTCTGCTTGTTTTTTTAGTTCTGGGGCGGGGTGGTAGGTTATTGGCATTTTATCTCCACTATTTTATTCTTAGATGTTGGGTTTTTTATTTTTATGCTTTTTGAAGATGTTTTGAAATGTTTTGCTAGGAGTTTAATTAGTTCGATGTTTGCTTTGTTGTCCTTTGCAGGGGCTTTTAGATGTGCTGTGAATTCTTTTTTTGAGATTTTTTCTATCTTACTCTCTCTTGAATTTGGCTTTGCTTTTATGGAGATTTTCATTTGTGTAATTTAGTAAAAACTAAATGATTTAATTATTAATTGTAGGATTTAATTCTTTATAGTCTTTGCGGAAATCCAACAAGTTTTATTTATTATTGTGTTGGATTCCTGTTGGTTTTGTAGAGCATCATTCACAATATATAAAAATCTTTCAGCAATTACTAAACTTTATTTCGTCAGTATTTCTATGCCGTCGCGGTGTTTTAGGTGGTGATCCTTGCCGACGGGTTTTTTTGTCCGGATATCAATTGCTTTTACAAAGCTGTCACCAATATCTGTGTGAAGGTGATAAGCAAAGTCGAGGGCGGTGGTGTTTGGGGGGAGGAGAAAGCAATCTGGGAGGATGTTGCCTTTGCTGTCTGTTAGTTTTGCACCTGCTGGAAAGATTGCAATGTATTTTAATAGGTCGAATACTGCTGTGTTGAGGACTTGCTGAATTCCTGTTGAGCTGTATGGTCTTAAAACATTTTGCTTTATTGTTTCTAAGGCTTGTTTTTGTTTTTGATTTACTTTGTCTTCGTTAATTTCGAAGTCTGATTCTCCTGGAATGTAGTCAATCATTTCTGCCTTTGATGCTTCTCTTAGTGCTAATTCTGAATCCGCAGAACACGGAATAATTAAAAGTTCTGGATAGGCTTTTTTAATTTTTCCAAGGTTTTGTTTTGCATCTGGTTTGTCAATTTTATTTGCTGCAATTATCATGGGTTTTGTCAGGTGGCGGAGGGAATTTGCAAATTTTTCTATTTGCTCATCTGTCCACTCTGCTGGTTTTTCTGGGTTAAACCCTAGTTTGAGAACTATAGACTTTACATCTTCTTCTTTTACTTTTAAACCTGAAAATTGTTTTGCAACTGCTTGTTCAAATTTTTGCTTTTCCATTTGAGCTTGTCTTGCAAAGGTTTTCCATGCTTTTTTTAGAATATTTACATACCAGGTGTCAAGTTCATTTTCAAGCATTTCAATATCTTGGGTTGGGTCGTAATTAGTTGTTTCTTTGCCTTCTTCACCTGTTGTTCCAGATGCATCTACAATATGAATAAACACGTCTGCTTGTCTTAAATCATCTAAAAACTGGTTTCCAAGGCCTCTGCCTTCACTTGCTCCTTTTACAAGTCCTGCGACATCCATTAGTTCAACTGGGACAAATCTCTGGTGATTGGTGCAGTAGCCTGTTCGTGGCTGGCACTGGGTGTTTAATTCTTTGTCAATGCAGTCTATGCGTACATAACCTATTCCGTGGTTGGGTTTTATTGTGGTAAATGGACGAGAGGAGATTTCTACATTTGCCAGAGTTGCTGCTTTGAAGAATGTACTTTTTCCACAGGAGGGTTTTCCTACTAGGCCTATTAGCATGAATTTGATAAGAAAGTTGGTTTTTTAATATTAATGGATTTAGTAATTCTCTGAATAATTTTGTTAATGGGTATTAATTAATTTTTTATAGTCCTTGCGGAAATTTATCCTTGTCATATTTTATTCTTGGGCTAGATTTCTATTGGTTTTACAGGGCGTTGGATATTAGTTTATAAAAAACAAACAAAAACATATACTTTTAAATATTAGAATTCCATAGAAGATTACGAGCCCGTAGCTCAGCCAGGTTTAGAGCACTGCTCTTATATGAGCTTGTTCCGCTAGGAGCAAATCTTTCATAGGATGCTAAGAAAGGCAGGGGTCGCCGGTTCAAATCCGGTCGGGCTCATTTCAAATTAACGATGAAAAAAGAGATGCTGCCGGGGTTGGTTTTTCTTGTTGTAGTTGGGATTATTTTAGTTGGAGTTAGTCAGGTTTCTTTAACGGGGAGAGCGGTTTCTACAACTCAGCAAATTCAGATTGTTCCGCTTTCTTATAATGAGCATGGGGATGTTGTGGAGATTTTAAATTCAAGTGAGATGTTAAATGATATGCCACGGAAAGGGGTTATTTCGTTGAGGTTTTTTAGTCTGGTGAGCGGGGCTGCTGTTTGGCATGAGGATTTTTTAATTGGGCGAAAGGGGGTTTTGCAAAAAGGTGAGCCAGATATTTTTCTTACACTTAGTTCTAAATATATTTCTGAATTTAAGGGGGGAAATCTTTGTGAGCTGATTAGGCGAGCTCGAAATAATGGGGAGTTGGGGTATCATAGTGAGAAGAGTAAGTGGGCTTTATTGTGGAAGTATTCTGGGATGTTGAAGCATAGGGGGTGTTTTGGGTTTTAGTGTTATTTTTAGAATTGGGTTGTGGTTTTTGGTTTGGGATTATTTTTTGCACAAAGCAAGAGCGTAACTTTCATCATCAGAGACATACATCATGACATCACTAAAATAAAGTTTTAAGAATGTTTTGAAATCATCTTTGTCATATTTATATGAGACTGCCACGATTATTTGATCTCCTTTGTTAAATTGCATTTTTTTCCCTTGAAATTCTACCCTCTTATCTTTTAGAATGGTGTAATAAACTTCTACTCTTGAATTTTTATACCTTGTTCCAAATTCAACATCACTCATTTCAAAGCCTAATTGTAAAAGCATGTGCTTAAGAAAATTATGAACTTCTGCTGTATCATAAGATTTTAATATTTCTTTGATTCTTCTATTATCTAAACCGTTTCCAACTAAAAGAAAATCTCCTTCTTCCATTGTTCTTCTAATACTATAAAGAAGCTCGTTTATTTCAAAGTTCCCGAGGGTGTTTCCTAAAAGTAGGACTAGATTATCCTTGTACTCTCCTCTTCTAAGTAAATAGGCAATGTTCTCTATATTTTCAAAATCAGAAATATTCCACTGAAATTTTACAATTTCTCCAGCATCTAATTTTTTTATTTTTGTTATTGCTTTTTCTACCATATAACTGCTGATGTCAATTGGACAGTATCTTAGTTGAATATTTCCCTTAAGATGATTTACAAAAAGAGCTGCTTTTTTTCCATCTCCGCATCCGAGGTCAATTATATTAATGGGACCTTTTCCAACTTTTTCTAAAATTTCTTTTATATTTCCATTAATCAAGTCGATTTCTTTTTGTATTATTTCTTTTTGATATTCTTCTGATTCTTCTAAATCTAAAAATGCTTGGGCTTGTGGAGGAGTAATGTACCAAAGCTTAGAATCTGCAAGATTCCAAATTCGTGTGTTGCCTTCAAGAGAGTATCCCCTCTTAATTAGCTCTTTGAAAATTAAATCATTGATTTGGGGCTTTGAATTGCCTTTTTCCATGCATTTTGGGGGAAAAGGGGGTTTATAGGTTTTTTGTTTCATTTTTAGGAACTGACAGTGATGAAAAAGTTTAAAAGGAATTTTAGGTTTCGGATTGTAGGCTCCGTTAGTGTAGAGGCCAAGCATACTGCCCTTTCACGGGATACAAACTTTCTTGAAAGAAAGTTTCTAGAAGTTCAAAGAACTTTACGAAGAAAGGCAGTGACTCGGGTTCGAATCCCGAACGGAGCATAGCCTCTTTTCTTTTGCACCAAAGGTGTACCCTATTAGGGCAGAAAAAGAAAATTGGGCTTTCAAAAGAAAACTACAATAACTCGCGCCCAGGTCTGAGGATAAAAATAATTGTTCAGACCTAAACGCTCGGACGAAGGTTAAAACCTTCGCATTATACTCACAAGTAATAGCAGGATGCTGTAACTTTGAAGTGTAACTGATAAGTTACAACAAAACCGAAAGGTTTATAAATAAAAGAGTGCTCTATATATTATCACCTCTTTTTCCCCAGAAGAGGCAAATAGGGCATACTAATTTTTATCGCCTTATGAGCCTCTTCCAGGGTTTCATAATCTCTGGTAAAAAGAAAGAAGTGAGGCAAAAAAGAAAACACCGCAAATTAATTGCGAATTATTTATGTGCCTTATTCACTTCTTTTTTATTCATAATGTTTATTAACTTCCTCTTCCAAAAATCCTCATGGAAGAAGAGGATGACTCTAAAATTTTCAAAGACAGTATTGGGCAGAATCAGTTTTATGATTTGATTACTGGAGAGGATGTTAGTTGGCAGGGAATTATCTATGACTTGGTGCGGACTGAGCAGTTGGATCCGTGGGATATTGATATTACTATTTTAGCTGATAAGTATTTAGCAGTTATTGAAGAAATTGAAGAGGCTAATTTTTTTGTTAGTTCTAAGGTTTTGCTTGCTTGTTCACTTCTTTTGCGGTTGAAGGCTGAGATTCTTGTTAATAGTTATATTTCTGATTTAAATGAGGTTTTATTTGGAAAGGGTGTTGAGGAGAAGAGGGAGTTGGATAGAATTGAGATTGATGAGGATGAATTGCCTCTGCTTGTGCCTCGGACGCCGATGCCGCGTTTTAAGAGGGTTACACTGAATGAGCTAATGGCTTCGTTGAATAAGGCGATTGAGACTGAGAATCGGAGGATTAGGCGGGAAATTAAGCAGAAGAGGGCTGAGAAGTCTGCACTTGTTGTTTTGCCTAAAAAGAATCGGATTCCTTTGCGTTCTCGGATTAGTATGATATTTAAAAAAGTGACTGAGCATTTGAAACCTAAGGAGCGGATTCGGATGAAGTATTCTGCACTTGCGCCGAGCAGGGGGGAGAAGCTTGATTGTTTTGTTCCTGTTTTACATTTGGCTAATAGTGATAAGCTTTATCTTTATCAGGATAAACATTTTGATGAGATTCATCTTGCTTTAGATAAGCTACATTCTGATTTGGATTTTGAGGAAGAGGGTTTAGAACAATAGTATTTATAAGCTGTATTTCTTGAGGGAAACTATGACTTACAGAATTTGCTACGAGGTTCATGGAAATCCTAAGAGTAGAGGTGGGAGAATTGTTATTCATCCTGAGAATACTACGGGGGCAATATTAGATGAGGGCATGGAAGCTACTAACGGGGGTTGGTGGCAAGGGGAGGTGGATGAAATGGTTTATATTCCTCCTAGAGAATTAGCAGAACTTGGAGGGGCTAATGATCTCTTAGAGTTTTATGATGACCCCACCCACCCTTTCTTAGATGGTTTATTTGATAAAAATCTAAGGAGAAGTGCATTGATGGAACCAGGGGGAGTTGTAGTTGGAAGAGACTTTACCCTCGATGCAATGTTAGGTTCAGATAAAAGGTTTTTTATGAGTGATATAGTATCAAGAGCCTCGGGGGTTTAATAATTCTTTCTCACTTATTAATTTCTCCTTCCCAGTTTCTAAATTTCTAACCTTAAATGTTTTAGACTTAACTTCTTTATCCCCTATGAAGATTGCTGATTGAATGTTTTTGGAGTTTGCATATTGGAGGGCTTTGGAAGGTTTGCCATAGAAAATTATTGCTGAGTTGCCTGCTGCTCGGAGTTTTTGTGCTAGTTTGATTGCTGTTTTGTCTTGGTTGATTGAGATTATTATGTAATTTATTTGGGTTGGGGTGGTTTCTGCGAAACTGCACCATCTTTCTAAACCAGAGCCATATCCAATTGCCTGGATTCCATTAATCATAAAAGCTCCTCCACCAACTACACTTTCTTTTTTATCTTTTGTTTTTGCCTCAAAAACAGTTCCGTTATAATAACTTAAACCTCTTGCAAGGGATGGTTGGAATTTGACTTGAAGATTGTAATCTTTACATAACTTTTTTAGTAATTTGATTTCTTTGTAAGATTCGTATTTTTCAAAATACGTTTCAGGCTTTTTAAAAATTTGAACTAATTTTTCTGCTTTGTATTGTTTCAAATTTTTCTTTATTTCTGCTTCTGGCAACTTGTCTAATTTATCTATTTCTCTTATTACTTCCTGCTTTTTCTTAACTCCTTCTTTTTCTAAGATTTCGTTTAGGAGCTTTCGATTATTTATACAGATATTTAATTTAATTTCTAATTTATCTGCAATTGTTTGTATTGTTGCGAGAACTTCTGCCTCGTCTTTTATTGACGAGCCAATTATATCAACATCACACTGAGTGAATTGTCGGAATCTTGTTGAGCTTACTGGTTCGTCTCTGAAGACTGGGCCGATTTGGTAGCGCTTGTAGGGAAGTTTTTTGTTTTTTGCGATTCTCTTGAGTTGGAAGGTGAATTCATATCTTAGGGCTAGTTTTCTCTTACCTTTGTCTTGGAGTTTGAAGATGTCGCTTACTGCTTCATCTTGTGTGTTGTCTCCTTTGACAAAACTTTCTTGTTCAATTATTGGAGTCTCAGCTGGTTCAAACCCATAAAGCTGGAAAGTTTCCTCTATGATTTTTCTAACTGCTGCTCGTTTTGCTGCTTGCTCTCCTGTGTAGTCGGAGAAGCCTTTTACTGTTTCCATCTTTCTTTAAAGGTGAAAGCCGAGAATCGAACTCGGGCTTTACGGATCTCGCAACGTCCCTTGTCAAAGCAAAGGACAAAAGGTCGACAAGCGACCTTGCTCGCCACAACCGTATGTTCTGCCACTAAACTACAATCACCGTTATTTAGTTGAGTTAAGCAGGATATAAAAAGGTTTTTAGAAAAATAGTTATCACTAGAAAAGTCTTTCTTAGTTCTGGTGATGGGGATAACCCCGGATATTTATCATATTAATTTGTAAGAATGAGGGGTTTTAAATCTTTTGATTTGAATTTTTAGTAATGATTGAAGAATATGAAGATTTATTAGTTGTTAATTAACTTTAGGCTATTGCGGAGATTTATCCAATAATATATAAAATGGATAAATTTCTGTTAGTTTTGCAGAGAGTCTTTATTCTTGATTATAGATTTATATTGGGTAATTTCTAAAGGATTATTTCTACACTAATAATCATAAAACAAGAAAGCCCCCCTTGATTGGGGGCAGCTATTCAAAATAAAAAAATTAATAGTAGATAGAATAAGCTGCTTAATCTTCGTCTTCATCTTCGGAAGTCTCTTCTGCTGCAGGTTCTTCTGCAGGAGCTTCTTCATCTGAAGTTTCTTCAGCTTCTTCTGATTCCTCTGCAGGCGCTTCTGCTGCAGGTTCTTCAGCTTCTTCTACTGGCTCTTCAGCTTCTTCAGCTTCTGGAGCTTCTGGAGTTTCCTCTTCTGTTTCTTCCATAAATAGGTGATAGGATTTTCTTTTATAAAGGTTTGGGTTGAGGGTTGTCTATTGGGTGGTTATGCTTTTTTTGAATAATAAATTTAGTAATAACTGAAAGATTTTTGATAGGTTAGGAGTGATGCTCTTCAGCACAAACAAAAATTTGCACTATTTTTAAAAATTATTGTGCAAATTTTCGCAATAGCTTTAAGATATTGTGTAATTAGGAATATTATTTTTTCTTTTCCTCAGATTTTATAAACTCTGTAAATTCATAAACTTAAGAATTATTTTTTATCTTCAGATTGTTTTGAACTTATGAATTCAGTAAAATGACACTTACCACAATAAACTCTGTTAGGAGCTTTCATTAGAAAAACACCTGGGCCGCATCTTGGGCAGGAGCGCTCTCTTGTGACTTTGTCGCCTTCGATTTTGTATTTTGTGTACTTCTTGCTAGTTGGTTTATTCTTGTGAGGTTTTTTCCCTTTGATTTTTGATTTAGCTGGCATCTTCTTGTTTTAATTGTGCTTGGACAAATCCGTCAAGTCCTTTAAATTTACTTATTAATGTTAGCTCTACTAATTCTTTCATAGATTCTAAATCTATGAAAAATTCTCTATTTGGAGAAACCCAGCTTTCTTTACTAGTTGGAGTCCATGCTACTGAGAATTTATATGCAGGAGCAGAACCATCAGTTCTGATTATATGCATCATACCAATAAAATCTTCTTCTCCACTATAAACTGCTCCCTGAATTGAACCATGTTCCTCATCATCCCAAATTGGAATGAAATCATAATCTCCCTCATTTAATTGTAATCTTCTTGATTCACCTTCCTTCCAGGATTCTGCTAAATCTGTTCTTGATTGTTCTTGGGGTGCAGTCATTTTTTCTTTTCCTCTTGTTTTATTTCTTGTTTTATTTCTTCTTTAGTTTCTTGTGGAGGTGTTTCTTGTTTTGGTTGAGTAGGTGTTGCTGGTGCGGTAGGAGGTTGAGCTGGAGCTTCTTCTTTGTTTTTTGATTTTGGCTCTACTCTGTCTTTAGCTTCTTTATTATCATAGACTAAAACATCTGCGTGGAAGGTTTTTGCTCCAAAGTTGCTGTCAATTCTTTTGATGATAGTTAGTTCTGGGTCTTTTTCAAGAGCGGTTTTTACCTGCTCAAAACTGGGGGTTGATTCTGCCTTAATTTCAACTTGCAGTTCTTCTCTGTTTAGAAAAGGGTTTTTATTTTTTTTTAGAACTTTCAAATTCATTTGGTCTTAATTGCAAACTCTCCTTTTTTATTTATCTTCATGTTTTTTGCGACTTGGGAATCTTCTGTGTTGAAGATGTAGACTCGGCCCTTGAAGGTTTCGCTGGAGGTGCTCTCTCCGCAATTTGGGCACTTATCTCCTTCGTGTATTTTTTTGCAACTTAGACATGCTTTTTCTTTTTTTGCCATTATTTCTTCTTACCCCCCTTACTTCCCTTAACAGTTTCTTTTTCCTGAGCCCTAGCGATTTTAGCTGCGTCTTTTTTTTGCTTGTCTTTTTCTTGTTTTACCCACTCTATCTTTCCTAAGCCTGGTTGTCGCATTGTTAGTCCGATTTTTGGGTCTTCGCCCCTGTAAGAGATTGCTACGATTCTTGCTAGGCACTGGTCTCCGGTGTTTAGGGATTTTTTGCCATCTTTGCCTGTTAGTGCGCCTGTTTTTGAAAAGGTGACATAATCATCCATAGTTTGTGATATGTGAATCATTCCGCGCATTACCCCCATGTCAATGAATGCTCCAAAGTTGGTTATCTCGTCTATTGTTCCGTAGATTAACTCTTGGAGTTCTGGTTTGAATACAACTAATTTGAAGTTTGAGCGGTAGTAGGCTGCCCCGTCTCCAGGGATTATGATTCCTTCTTCTACATCTAGGACTTCTAGTACGTCGATAACTACTCCTAGTTCTTTGTCTTGGAAGTCTGAGTAGGTCTCGATTAGTTGCTGTTTGACTGCGTCAGCTGTTGCTAGTCCGAACAACTTTGGCTCTACTCTTACGTAATCTTCAACATCGATTAGATAGAACATGTTTTTAAAAGATATTTTTGGTTTTTAAAGGTTACTAAGTTATTAAAAAATTATAATCTGAGTTCTTTACCTAATAGGTCTTCGAAATCAGAGATACTTCCAACAACCTCATCAAGATAATCTCCAATATTATAGTAAGGTCTTTGTTCTTTTGGCAGTTTTAATAAGTCTGAATTTAATTGAGTCCTCCTGTCTAGAAAAATCTTTAATCTTCTTTCTTTTTCGGCTAATCTCGATTGATAATTTTGAGAATTTACTATTTGCTCTCTGGCTTGCATTGCTGCAATTTTTGCTCTGCTTCTTTCTGGAGCAGTCTCATTCCTTGATTTTGCGGCAAGATAAGCATGCCTTGCAACAGCCCACACACTCCCAACCACAGCAACTGCTGAAGGAATAGTTATTACTGCTGCTTGTGCTAACCTGTATATTTGGTCGTTATCTAACATTTTACATATCACAGAACTCTTTTTCCTTTTGGGTGTTTTTTGTAATTATTTTAGGTTTATAAAATTATCGCCACCCTGCAAAAATCCGTTAGCTTCGCTCACTCTCACATTTTTGCCCCGCTAAAGTTTAGTATCTGAATCATTCGCCTTCGGCGGTTCGACTGCTTAATTGTTTGCTATTAAATAATCTCTAGTGACTTTTTTCCTCGAATAGTCAGGATTTTTCCTTTTACTCTTGATTTGAGTTTTCTGTCAAGGGTTGCGAGTATGATATTGTGCTGATTAACATATTTTGCAATTCCAACATCTACATTTGGATCTTTTACACGAACTGTTTTGTGTTTGAAGTTTTTTAACAATTCAAGAGCTACTTTTGCTTGTTGTTTTTTTGCTCCTTGGGATTTTGATATTGCTATGATTTCCTTTTCTACTTCTTGCGGGATGACCCAGTCAATTCTTCTATCTAATATTTCATTGGCGATGGTATCGAAGTCTATTTTCTCCTTTATGCATGTTAGGATGAAGTTTGTGTCTAGTAGGATTTTCATATTATTGATAGTGAAGGAAGATTTATATAACTTCCTTTCTTTTTTTATTTATGAAAGAGGTGTCAAACATACTACGGATTTTTCGAGAGGTAAGAACTGCAATTACAGAGCAAGATTCTTATAAAATTAAAAAGTTGTCAGACCAGACAATTCATACTGCTACGATTTCACAGGATTCTGACAATATTATTGTTGCTGTGCTTGTTTATTCTGTTGGAAAGATTGTGGAGAGGGAGCATTATCGTAAGATGCCTGGATGGAAAAAGTTTAGAGAATTGTTAATTAAGAACTGGGAGGGGGCAATTTCTGCATTAGAGAAAAAAGATATGAAAAAATTTCGAGAGGCAATGGGGCATATTCGGCATTCGTTGAATAAGATTGACGAGAATCTTGCGATTTATATTAAGCAGGTTTTTGAAAAAGCGCAGATTAACAAGGCGTTTAAAATTTATGAACATGGTTTGTCTTCGCGGCAGGTTGCGGAGTTGCTTGGGGTTTCGCTTTGGGATATGGCATCTTATATTGGGCAGTCGCGTGTTCATGAGGAGAAATTAAATGTTTCTCTTCCTGAGAGGAAGAGAATTAAAATGGCTGAGGGGTTTTTTAGATGAAAGGGAAAAAGTTTTTGATTTTTGACGCAGGGCCGATTATATCTTTGAGTATGAACGGGCTGCTTTATGTTATTGAGAAATTGAAAAAAGATTTTGACGGGGAGTTTGTGATTACTCCTCAGGTGAAGAGAGAGGTTGTTGATAGGCCGCTTGGGATTAAGAAGTATGAACTTGAGGCGCTTTGTGTTAAGGATTTGGTTGATAAGAAGGTTCTTAGGATTGCTTCTGAATTTGTTTCTGGGAGTGTTATTGATAAAGAGACAAAGAGAATTTCTAAGATTGCTAATACTCTTTTTAAGGCTGAGGGAGAGAAGATTAAATTGATTCAGGAGGCTGAAGCATCTTGTCTTGCTTTTGCGCGGCTTTGCAATTGTGAGAGTTTGATTGTTATTGATGAGAGAACAACTCGGATGATTAGTGAAGCGCCTGATAATTTAAGAAAGATTATGTCTAGTCGTTTGCATACGAAGATAAAAGTTAATGAAATAAATACTCGAGAGCTTGAAGGTTTTAAATTTATTCGTTCTGCTGAGTTGGTTTATATTGCTTATAAAAAAGGGTTGATTAATCTGAAAAAGAGTAAGGAGCTTTTGGGTGCTTTGTTGTATGGGTTGAAGTTTAAGGGGACTGCGATTTCTACTGGGGAGATTGATGTGATTAAGAGTTTGGGTAGGGGTTGAGTATAATTCTATATAACCTTTTCAAGAGGTAAACTTTATATATCCCCATTTATTATATTTATTATGAAAAAGAGATGGTCTAAAAGTGAGAAGGATTATTTAACTAAAACATATTCTACTAGAATTCCTTTGAAAGAAATTTCAAGAAAATTAAATCGGAGTATTAAATCAATTCAGAATAAAGCTGAAAGATTAGGGGTTTCTCATCCTAGAAAACCTTTTGACATTGAAAAGAAAAAAGAAAGGCAAAGAAAAGCAAATGACAATTATTACAAGAAACATAGAAAAAAGGTTTATCAAAGAAAAAAGCAAAAACTTAAAGAAAAGAAAAAAGAACTAATTGAATCTCTCGGCGGAAAATGTATTATTTGTGGTTATAACAAGTGCATCTCAGCTTTAGAGTTTCACCATAATCAAGGAGATAAAGAAGGGTGCATTACAACAATAATAAAAAACTTTTCAAAACAGAAGGCTTTAAAAGAAATAAAAAAATGTATATTATTATGTGCTAACTGTCATAGGGAAGCACACTACAAGGGGTCGTAGTTCAATGACCTAGAATGGGCGGCTCCAGCCCGCTTGATGGGGGTTTGATTCCCTCCGACCCCATTTTTTAGGAAGACTTAAAAACCCCAAAATCTCTATATTTTCACCTGAAGCAAGGGGATTAAGAGTTCTGTGATGAAGTTAAGATGAGAGAAGAAAATATACAGATTCATGCAGCATCCCATTGCACAGACCAGGGGGATTTAGAAACAACAGATTGGAGTTGGACTTTAGAGATAGACGGGCATCGAGATGCCGATCAAAGAATTTGTAGTGAAAAAGCTGCAGATTTTTTTGAAAGAATAAAGCCTTATTTACCTTTAGATTATGAAAGCCGTATTAAAGAACCTATTCATGGGCCTGGAACAGAACGTTCTTTCCAGATTGGTATTTCAGAAACTTCAGACCATTTGGAGGTAATTAAGATACTAAAAGAATATTTTCCACGAAGATTTAATTAAGAAAGTAGAGGGTGAGCTTTCAAGGCTAACAGAAATTTAGCCTTTTTATAGATTATTGGCAAAATTTTCGCAATATCTTTAAGATATTCTGTAATTAGAAATATTATTCCTTCTTGTGGCTTTACTTAATCACGAAGAATTTATAAAGTAAATTATCTTCTATATTTTATGGCAAGAAAGAGGGTGATTGGTGTTAGTGTTGCTCCTGTGCGTGGGATGACTACTAATCAGAGAGATGATTTGCTTATTGAGAATTTTGTTGGTTTGCAAAAGGCGATGACTAATTTGTCTATGAAGTTTGGGGAGTTGTCTGATAATATTTCGAAGCTGCTGCAGGTTTTTGAGTTGGCTGCGAAAAACGTTGCTGAGGATGGGGCAATTGATGGTAAGGAGGTTGCTCGGAAATTAGAGACGTTGATTGAACAGAATAAAACAATTGCTCAGGGTTTGGTTTTGCTTGAGAGTAAATTTGGTGGGCAGAGAGCTCTGCCTACTGGGCCAAAACCTTTGCCGAGAATATGAATCAGTTAGGGAATTCTTTGTTAGTTCGTGCTATTGTTATGCGTGTATTACAATCTAGAAAAGGGAAAGTTTTTTTACCAGGGCAGAAAAGAGTTAATGCTGAACTTGTTCCTAGGGTTTCTCAAAGAGTTGTTAATAAGGGTTTGTTAGGGGGCGGGAGAATTTCTCCTTTAGCAAGGCCGATTCCTCGTCCTGTTTCTCCTCGTCCTGCACTGCAGATGTCTCGGCCTGCAACAACAATAGATTATTTAGAAAGACCTGAAGGTTATGGAAAATTGCAGCCACTTCTTGTTGATGTTACTGTGACTTCGATTGAGTGTCCTGGTGCTGACAAACCTTTGACAATTGTGCGGGCTGGGCAGGTGCAGGGAACAAAGATTAGTTTGAGCCAGCTGGAAATTAATGCTCTGCTAAAAAAAGTATCTGAAAAAGCGCGCATTCCTTTGGTGGAGGGTGTTTTTAGAGCTGCTGTGGATAACTTTGTTCTTAGTGCTGTTGTTAGTGGGGTGATTGGTTCGCGGTTTGTGATTAAGAAGCAGACTCCTTACTCTCTTTTGGAGGGGCAGTATTGATTTTTTAGAAATTACTGGAAATATATTAGGAGAGAGGCTCTTCAAAGCAAACAGAAATTTTGCTATCTTATATATTATTGGCTAAATTTCTGCAATAGATTTATAGATAGATAAAGGGTGCTTAAGTAAACATATAGAGGAGTTAATAATTATTTATTTTCAATTAGTTTTTATCCCACGGACCCTTGTAAAAGCAGAACCAAATGCTGGCCAACCTCTTAAATAAAGTGTTTTAAAATCTCGCCTCTTATGTTTTACTACAGAGAACCATAGTTGTTTTAAAAAAGGTTTTCTTTCTCCATGAAAACAGCTAGAACGCACACTATAAAAAAACTCAAGTCTATCAAATTCAGCTTCTTTTAAAAAATCTCCTCCAGGTCCAGCTTGTTCTTCAAAAAGAAATCTCGTGAGTTTATCTTCATTAAATCTTTGAACAGGAACTTTATAAGCCTCCTGGGGCGTATGTGGAAGTATTAAAGCTTGACTCATCACTTTTTCTAATTCCCTTGAAGATAAATAAAATTCTCTACCAGCTATAACGTCCGCGTCATTATGGATGTGTGTTTGTGCATAATCCTCTGCTTTAGCTAATGCAGGAGAATCTTTAACCAAAGCTACCTGGGTTTGGTCTAATGGAAAAAGAATATAGCCTTCTCTTGTTCTATTTGATCCAATTCTTTCATCTGTATCTAATAAGTGAGACCTTACTCCTTCTTGAATAAGCAATGCTAAATTCTCTTTTGCAGAAATTACTCTATAGCCGTTTTCGTTTAATTCCAAAACAGCTTCATCAAAAGGAACATCCTGTACAAAAGCAGACCTAATTCTTCCTTCTGGAACATCTTCTACAAACATTATAATGCTCTGTAATTATAAGCTTTATAAATCTTTTCTTGGGATGAAGATTTTAGAAAAAGAAACAAATAAAAAATAATTTCTTTAGAAATTACTTAACAAGCCTTATAATTTAGAGGAAGTGATGCTCTCCAAAACCAACAGAAATTTAGCACAATAATAATTAAGACAAGCTAAATTTCCGCAATAGCTTAAAGATATTAATCTCATCTACCTATATCCAGTCTTGTGGATTTTACTAAACATCGATAGGTTTTTAACTGCTTATTTTTCTTTAATTTCATGAAAGAGATAACAAAAGAAAAACTTAAGAAATATTCTGATTTGACTGGTCGGGGCTTAGGGAAGGTTAAAAAGAATATTGTTAGGGGGCGGGAGAAAGATGCTGAGGTGATTATTGAGATGGTTGAGAATTATCTTAGTGATGCTGGGCATTTTGAGGAAAGGGGGAATTGGGTTGATGCTTTTGCTGCTTTGAATTATGCGCATGGGTGGCTGGATTGCGGGGTTCGGGTTGGGGTGTTTGATGTTGATGATGATGAGTTGTTTACTGTTCGCTAGTCCTTATCATATAATCTGAAAAATCTCAAAAAATCACCACTATCTAAATTATTATAATCTTCAGGATGTTCTTTTTTTGATTTATCACACTCTTCTCTAAAAGAGTCCAACCATAAAACATATCTTTCTTGTGGAATTGTCGCTTTTAATATTAAAGGTGATTTAATATTTCTTCCATTAATACAAACTTCCTGAGCTAACTTATATCTCCTCCAAACAACATCTTCTAAAGAAATTCCACTCCTAAATAATGGAAGTCTTACTTCAACACCAGGCATTGGTTGGGGTTTTAATTCTCCTAGTGTTTTTTTTGGGTCTTCAAACATCCCATCAATTTGCCTTGAAGAAAATCTTGCTAATGTATCAAACTTTTCTCCATCATATCTTGTTCCAGCAAAATATAATGCCAACACAACTGGAAAAGATAAATCCAAAATAAAAGAACAATTATCTTGTACCATTTCTAAAATAGAATCTTCACAAGCTTTTGCAGAAGTCATATCTACAAGAGAAGCTGGTCTTCGAATATTATATCTACAAAAAGTAAAACTTAATTTTGGATTTTCAAATGGAAATGTATAGGTCAAAAGTCTTGCATAATTGTTCATTTGAAAATCCCTAAATTTGCTTGACTCTGTGGCGCATACTCCTTTTACTTCTCTAAAAGTTTCAGTATTAAAATTAGTAAGATCTGGAGCAAATTTTTTCTTCCTTCCTTGAATTAAGTATTGCATACAATTATTTACTTTATCTGTTTCAGCACCTCCGAAAATTGCTTTTGCCAACACTTGAAAAAATGTGCCTCCATATTGTCTTAAGGCCATTAATTGTAATACGGGAATATTTTTAAATAAGGAAGGAGTTCTTTCAGCACTAATTCTAAATCTTAATTCTGGAATTTTAGGTTTTAAAACTCTTTTGTGTCTTGAAGAATTTCTTTCAATGATATCCACTAATTTTTTAGTAGGCCCTGGTTTTTCACTTCTTTTCTTATTCATATGATAATCATTAAAACTTATTTTAAAAACAAATAGGTGCTGCAACATATAGTTTTAAATAATAATATTCATTTGTTCTGACATGAAAAAAGAGAACAAACTCTGGGTAATTAGTCTTGGTGGAAGTAGAATTGTTCCAGAGGATGTTGATTATAACTTTATTGATAAGTTTGAAAAGATTGTTGATAATTATCCTGAGCATCGGTTTGTGGTGGTTACTGGTGGGGGGACTACGGCTCGGAAATATATTTCTGCTCTTAGGAAGATGCATGTTGGGGTGAAGAAGCAGTCTAAAGTGGGAATTGCAGTGACACGAATGCATGCCTCATTTTTGGCGCGGTTGTTTGGGAAGAAAGCAAATGAACCTTGGCCACTTCCGAAAAATATGAAAAAGGTAAAGAATCTTTTGAAAGCAAATCAGATTGTTTTTTGCGGAGCTTTGCGTTATAAAGATAAAAATACTTCAGACGGGACTGCTGCTGATTTAGCTGCTTATTTGAAATGCGGTTTTATTAATATTACAAATGTGCGGGGGTTGTATACTTCTAATCCTAAGACAAACAAAAAAGCTAAGTTTATTAAGAAAATAAGTTGGAAGAAATTTTATGAACGAGCTAGAAAGATAAAGTATAAAGCTGGACAGCATTTTATTCTTGACCAGAGGGCTGCGAGGACGATTATGAAGCACAAGGTTGTGACTTATATTGTCGGCAGTTTAACTGATTTGGAAAAAATTATTTCTAAGAAGAATTTTGGGGGGAGTTTGATTGCAGGATAATGGATTATGCTATAAAAGTTTCTGGTGTGACAAAAAGGTTTGGAGAGCTTATTGCAGTAGATAATGTTTCTTTTAAAATTCCTGAAGGGAAAATTTTTGGGCTTCTTGGAAGTAACGGCGCTGGAAAAACTACTATAATTAATATGTTAACTGGTCTGCTGATTCCTGATGAAGGGAGTATTAATATTCTTGGAATGAGCGCGCTTAGCAAAATAGAAGATATAAGAAAACAAATTGCCTTTGTGCCTCAGACAATTTCTTTGTATGAGGATCTTACTGTTTATGAAAACATGGAATTTTTTGGAGGTCTTTATATTGATAAAAAAAGCGAATTAAAAATTATAATTGAAAAAATGATTAAGAACTTTGAATTAGAGCAAAAAAGAAATTCAAAAATTTCTGAACTTTCTGGGGGTTATCAGCGGAGGTGCTCTATTGCTTGTGCCTTGATTTCTCAGCCGAGAATTTTGTTTTTAGATGAGCCCCTTACTGGAATTGATATTCAGACACGAGAGCTTGTGAGAAACCTTCTTAATTCTTTAAAAAATACTACAATAATAATTACAACTCATTCAATAAAAGAGGCAGAGGCGATATGTGATTATGTTGTGTTTCTCGACGACGGGAAAAAGATTATTGAAGGGCGACCTTCAGAGCTTGTTAAAAAATATTCTCAAATTCTCGGAGAATCAATCTCAATTGAGTTTGATGTTTTTCTTGATGCTGAAAAAATTGGCAGATATTTAAAAAAATATCATTTAGATATTTATGACTTAAAGGTTAGTGAGAAAACAGTTACTTTCAGGAGTAAAAATCTTGGGCGGGGAATGATTGATTTGATTAATTCAATTAGATATTTCAGGTCGCATATTTTAAATATTGATATTAAGAAGCAGAGGCTTGAAGATATTTTTGAATATGTAATGGAGAATAAAGATGAGATTGACTAAAGTAATTAAAAAAGAGTTTAAGTCTATTGCGAGGGATAGGGCTTTTATTTTAACTTTGATTGTGGAACCTTTGATTTTGATGCTTGTTTTGGGCTATGCTTTTCAGGCTGATGTTAGGAATGTTGAAACACTTGTGATTGATGAATCTTTGTCTGATTATTCGCAAAAAGTTATTGATGCGATAAATAATTCTGATTATTTTGAGCACACTCTTGTTAATATAACTTTAGATGATGCTAAAGAGGAGTTGAGAAAAAGCGGGGCAAGGGCGATATTTTATATTCCTCCTGATTTTGATGACAAGCTTGACATGGCTGAAAAAGCGGAAATTGAACTTTATATTGATAGTTCTGATTATACTATTTATAATATTTTAAAAGGGGCTTCTAGCGAGGTTGCAAAAGATTCTTTACAGGATATTGTTAAAATTATTGTTAAGGATTTAGAAACTGAGAGGGGGCAGAAGCAGAAAGAAATTGATGAGGTTGAAAATTTGGTTGATAGTTTAGATGAGTTAGGAAAAAGAACAGTTGAAAATATTGAAAAAGTAGATATTGAGGGGGCTGCTGATTCTATTGCTGATTTGAAAGTATCTTTAAATCAATTAAAACAAGCTGCTCCTGCTCTTACTGATTCTATTAATGAGATAATTAGCGAGGTGGATTCTGTAGAATCTGATTTGAGAGCAAATAAAAAAATTATTAGAGATATTGATACAAGTGCTGATGAAATGGAAGACACTTATAAAGATATTCAAGACAAGATGCGCACTGTCAATCTTGAATTGAAAAAATTGAAAAAAGATTTTCTTTCGTTTCCTTTTGATATTAAAAAAGATTATCTTTTTGGGGAGATTTCTTATTTTAATTATTTGACTCCTGCGATAATGACGTTGATTTTGTTTTTTATTGGATTTGTTTTAACTTCACTTAATCTTGTTGAAGAGAGAAATTCAAAAACTCTTTTTAGAATTTCGACTACGCCGTTGAAAAAATATGAACTTTTTGGGGGGAAATTTTTTGTTTATCTTTTTGTAGGGGTTTTAGAAACACTTTATGTTTTATTTATTGCGTTGGTTTTGTTTAATGTTACTGTTGTTGGAAGCATCTTTAGTGTAATGCTTGTGCTTTTATTATTAATGGCTACTGCAATTGGGCTTGGTTTGTTGATTTCTTCGATTGTTAAGACAATGAGGCAGGCAAGTTTACTGCTTCCGTTGATTGTTATTCCACTTTTATTAGTTTCTCAGACATTTTCACCGATAGAGGTGATGCCCAAGTTTATGAGGCCTGTTGCTTATATTAGTCCGATGTTTTATTCTAATATAGCTCTACGGGGAATTATGATAAAGGGGCTTGGATTAGGGGATGTAATTATACCTGTAATTGTTCTTGCGTTATATGCCCTTCTTGCTGTTGGGCTTGGAATTGTTATTTCTAAGAAGAGGATTACTTAGCCTCTTTTCTTTTGCACCAAAGGTGTACCCGGTTAGGGCAGAAAAGAAAAATTAGGCTTTCAAAAGAAAACTAAAACGTTTGAATCTTTCAGTATAATTTTTAAATATTTTCTTGGTCTTCTTATTTTTTTCAATTTCATAAAATCTTTCAAAAAAACCATCAATGTCTTTTTTTGGATAAGCAGCGGCCTTCATCTGATAATAATATTGGAATCCAAAAAGTTGTGAAAAAAATCCAAAAAAACTATCATGAACTCTTTCTTTAAAAGATGTTTTTGCTCTTTGAGTTGGGTATTGAAAAGATTTTTTGGAAATATGGAGGGCTATTTTAATTATATTTTTTAAAGTTCCTGTTTTTTCAGCAGAGTCATAAGCCATGTAAGAAACAACTAAAGGACTTAATCCTTGTGAAGTTTTGTTTGTTTCTGTTAAATCAGCAGAAGACAAAGATAATAAATATTCTATTGAACCTTTCCTCCCATAGATAAAAGTTTTATTTTTCTGGGCTTTTTTAAAATCTTGGGAACCAGGTAAATAAGTATAAGAACTTGGCTGGAGGATGATTTTATGTTTAATGCAAAAATCAGCAATATCTTTTCCTGTATGATTATTTAAAGAGATAAATTTATCATAAGGAAGACCAATAATAAAAGAAGCAACTATTCCAATTCCCTGGTTTTGAATTTTCTTAATAAGGTTTGAATAATAATCTTTTACATTTAATCTTGATTTTTCTATATTTCTAACTATATTTTTGTTTACGAATTTCAAATTTCTTATATCCAGCGACTCAAATCCAATAAAAAGTTGCGAGCATCCTGCGGCTCTCATTTTTTTTAAAAGTTTTTCATTTTCAGCAACATTAATAGAAACTTGGGCTGTCCAGTTTATTTTTAAATTACTTTTAATAATTAAATCTAAAATTTCTTCTAACTTTTTTCCACCAAGAAGCAAATTGTCCGGCAAAAAAAGAAAATATCTGTTTTTTAAGTTTGGCTTGTTTTTTTGATAAGATTCAAGTTCTTCTACAAAATCTTTTGGCGTCCTCATTATAAACTTTCTCTGGCTTCTTAGTAGTCCAGAGATTGAACAGAAACTGCAATTGTAAGGGCAACCAGAGTAAGGGACTGCACTGTTGATGATGATATTTTTTGACAGCCAGGACCCTATAATTGGCAATTTTTTAAAAATCTTTGGGTTTCTTTTTTCTATAAAAGATATATTTTTAGTTTGTTTCCATACACCATTTTCTATTGTTCTTAGTCCAACATAAGATTTTTTTAATTTATTTTTATTTAAATCAAGAATAATTTTTTTAATAACATCTGAATCTGCAGGACCTTGGACTATGGAAATCAATTTAGGGTAGGGAACTTGGTTTCTTATGTAAGTGTCGACATCTTCAGGACTTACCGACACATGAATGCCTCCGATTATTACAGGAATTTTTCCATGATTCAAAACAATAGCATCGGCAACTGCTGAAGCAAAATTAGAACTTAGACAAGTTATCCAAACTGCTTTTGGCTTTTGTTTTTTTATTGCATCAGAAAGTTTTCTTTTTCTTCCATCTGTCAATATAATTTCTGAATGTTTATCCTTTCTTGCAATTTGTTTTGCAATATAAATTGAAGCATGATTTTCAAACCCCATTGTTTCAGCCATGCCTTGTCTTTGTTTTGACAAATCTCTATTTAAAAATTCCATGAAATTATTTTTATTTAATTTTTCTTTATTTTTATCGGAGAGCCATGCAATTAAATCAAATACTGTTGTGGCTTTTCCAATTAAACTTATAGTTTCAAATGATGGAGGATTATGCACCACATGATAATTTACCATATAATTTTGCCTGAATAAGCTATTTAAAGATTTTGGGAAAAACACGAAAA